>JAHWJP010000146.1 GCA_019348355.1 Actinomycetota bacterium | reverse complement strand
AAGACGCCGGACTGGACACCGTCCACCCCATCCCACTCGACGGCGATGCGATGGGCGGCGTTCTCGCTCGTCAGCCCCACAGCGCGAGGAGCCCATCTGGGCCGCAGCCCGCCCAGCCGGATCAGGCAGACACCCGCAACAGCGACACCGCCGACAAGATGCGGCCGAAAACGCCCCGGAAGCAGACCGGTCAGCGCCGCCGGATCGACCGCGTAGTTCACCAGCAGCCGACGTTCGATCTCCCCTGTCATTCTCGGCAACCGCACGGCCGGACGCTAGCAGTCATTCAGAGCAAACCAGCGGTCGTCGTCACATCCATCTGATCGGCTCTGGCCGACGCCGCGCCGGTCGACACCGATCCGCTTCGCCACTGCGAGGCCGACGCCCACCGGGACGGCAGCAGCCTCACATCCTGGGTAACGGACGGCAAAGTCGGCAGGTCGCCCCCGGGATCGAGAAAGGCTACGTGCGGTCTAGCCGCGCCGCGCCGGCGACAGCCCGAGTGACATGCCGGCCAACCCGCGCGGCTTCCCGGTGAGGCTGGCGGTGATGTCGAGCAGCGCCCTGCTCGCCGGGGCGTCCGGGTCGGACAGCACGAGCGGCCGGCCGCTGTCACCGCCTTCGCGCAGCCGCACGTCGATCGGCACCTGACCCAGCAGCGGCACGCCCGCCCCGAGCCGGGTGCTCAGCGAGCTCGCGACGGCAGCACCCCCACCGGAGCCGAACACATCGATCTTCTCGTCGCAGTGCGGGCAGGCGAGGTAGCTCATGTTCTCAACGACGCCGGCGATGCGCTGGTGGGTCTGCAGGGCGATCGACCCGGCCCGTTCGGCGACCTCCTGCGCCGCGAGCTGCGGCGTGGTGACAACCAGGATCTCGGCACTGGGGACGAGCTGCGCGACCGAGATGGCGACGTCCCCCGTACCCGGTGGGAGGTCCATCAGCAGCACATCCAGGTCGCCCCAGTAGACGTCGGCGAGGAACTGCTGCAGCGCGCGGTGCAGCATCGGCCCGCGCCACACGACGGGCGTGTTGTCCTTGGTGAACATGCCGATCGAGATGACCTTCACGCCGTACGCCGACGGAGGCATGATCATGGACTCGACCTGCGTCGGCCGGTGCTGCACCCCGAGCATGCGGGGGATCGAGAAGCCGTAGATGTCGGCGTCGAGCACGCCGACGGACAGGCCCTGCTGCACCATCGCGACGGCGAGGTTGACGGTGACGCTGGACTTCCCGACACCGCCCTTGCCCGAGGCCACCGCGAACACGCGGGTCAGGCTGCCGGGCAGGGCGAACGGGATGTCGCGCACCGGGTTGTCCCCGCGTAGCAGCGTCTGCAGCGCCTGGCGCTGCTCGGCCGACATGACGTCGAGCTCGACCTCGACACGCGCCACCCCGGCGAGCTGACCCACCGCGGCGGTGATGTCCCTGGTCAGCGTCTCCTTCATCGGGCAGCCGCTGACGGTCAGGAAGATGGCGATCCGGGCCGTGCCGTCGGCGCCGACCGCGGCGGACTTGACCATCCCGAGCTCGGTCAGCGGGCGGCGGATCTCCGGGTCGATCACGGTCGACAGGGCTGTGGTCAGCTGGTCGTCCGTGGGCAAGGCAGTGGTCAACGCAGTCCTTTTCGGTGGGCCATCGGCGGTGTCGCCGAGCCCCCTTCATGCTACGTCGCGGCAGCGATGGCCTCGGCGGTCGCGAGGGTCCGGCGGGCGTTGTCGACGTGCAGGTTCTCCACCATCCGGCCGTCGACAGTGACGACGCCCTGGCCGCCGGCCGTCGCCTGCTCGAAGGCCTCGATGACGCGCCTGGCGTGCTCCACCTCAGCGATATTTGGCGCCCACATGCGATTGGCAACCTCGACCTGCGACGGGTGGATGAGGGTCTTGCCGTCGAAGCCGAGCTCAGCCCCCTGTCGGCACTCCGTTTCGAAGCCGGCCAGGTCGCGCACGTCGTTGTAGACGCCGTCGAGGATCACCTTGCCGGCCTCGCGGGCGCCGAGCAGCGCGGTCGCGAGGTGGGGGACCAGAGCGGCCCGACCGGGTACCAGCGCTGCCCGAAGCTCCTTGGCGAGATCGTTGGTGCCGAGCACCAGCACCTCGACCTGGTCGAAGCCGGCGATCGCCCGGATGTCGAACACTGCAGCCGGCGTCTCGACCATGGCCCAGATCGGGATGTCGCCGATCAGCGCGGTCACCGCGCGCAGGTGCTCGACCCCCGACACTTTCGGCACGACCACAGCGGAGGGCGCCGCCGCAGCGGCCGCCCGCAGGTCCGCCTCCCCCCAGGGCGTGTCCAGGCCGTTGCAGCGGATCGTGAGCTCGCGCCCGCCGTACTCCCCTGATCGCACCGCCGCACAGGCCTGCGTGCGGGCCAGCTCCTTGGCGTCCGGGGCGACAGCGTCCTCGAGATCCAGGATGACCGCGTCGGCCGGGATCGTCTTGGCCTTCTCGAGCGCGCGGGCGTTGGAGGACGGCATGTAGAGGACCGACCGGCGCACCCTCACAGGCCGTACGCCGCTGCCAGCTCGGGGTCGCGTGCCGCCAGCTGGGTGGCGAGCTGCAGCACGACGGTGCACTGCTTGTACGTCGCGTCGTCCTGCATCTTCCCGTCTATCATCACGGCGCCGCGACCGTCCTCGCCCATCTCCGCGACGACCCGCTGGGCCCAGGCGACCTCCTCGGGCTCGGGCGAGAAGACCTTGCGGGCGATGTCGATCTGGACCGGATGCAGCGACCAGGCACCGACACAGCCCAGCAGGTAGGCGTTGCGGAACTGGTCCTCGCAGGCCTGCACGTCCGAGATGTCGCCGAACGGGCCGTAGTACGGGTAGATGCCGTGCATCGCGCAGGCGTCGACCATGCGCGCGACGGTGTAGTGCCAGAGGTCTTGCTGGAAGGTCGCGCGAGGCTCGGCTCCTGGGTCCTCGCGCACCAGGTAGCCGGGGTGCCCACCGCCGACCCGGGTGGTCTTCATCCGCCGGTTGGCCGCGAGGTCGGCGGGACCGAGGGAGACACCCTGCATCCGCGGGGAGGCCCCGCAGATCTGTTCCACCGAGGCCATCCCCCGTGCGGTCTCGAGGATGGCGTGCACCTGGATCGGACGGGAGAGCCCGGCTCTCGCCTCGAGCTGGGCGAGCAGGCGGTCGACGTAGTGGATGTCCTCGGGCCCCTCGACTTTCGGAACCATGATCACGTCGAGCCGCTCGCCGGCCTGCGTGACGAGTGTCGTCAGGTCGTCGAGCACCCACGGGCTGCCGAGGTCGTTGACCCGGGTCCACAGCTGCGCGTCACCCAGCTCGGCCGTCTGCGCCACCTCGACCAGCCCGGCCCGGGCGGCCTCCTTGTTGTCGGCCTGCACGGCGTCCTCGAGGTTGCCGAGCAGCACGTCGACCTTGGTCGCGAGGGCTGGGATCTTCGCGACCATCTTCAGGTTCGACGGATCGAAGAAGTGGATCATGCGCGAGGGCCGCCACGGCACCTCCCGCAGCGGCTCGGGGGCACCGACGGCGAGCGGACGGAAGAAGTCCTTGGCACTGCGCACGCGGGACAGGTTATGCGGCGGCGGAGCGTGCACGTGCAACTACTATCGGCCCGATGACGCCGGCCCTGACCCCTGCGGATCTGACGGCCTGGCGGACGTTCCTGCGCGCACACGCCACCGTGGTGCGCCGGCTCGAGGCGGAACTGGTGGCTGAGCACGACCTGCCGCTCGCGTCTTACGACGTGCTGGTGCAGCTGTCCGAGGCGACCGACCGGCGCCTGCGGATGACCGAGCTGGCCGACCGGGTGCTGCTGTCGCGGTCCGGGCTCACCCGGCTGGCCGACCGGCTCGAGCGCGACGGTCTGATCGAGCGGACGGCCTGTCCGAACGATGCCCGCGGCACCCTCGCCGTGCTCACGCCGGCTGGCCTCGCCCGGCTCCGGGCGGCGTGGCCGACGCACCTGCGCGGGGTGGCCCAGCACGTCACCGGCCGGCTGTCCGCGGCCGAGCTCGCTCAGCTGACCGAGCTGCTGGGCAAGCTCCTGGACGAGCCGGACCCTCCCGGAGACCTGCCCTGAGCCGGCGCCCCCCTCGCCCGCGCCTTCCCACCTGGCGCCCTCCCACCTGGCGTCGATCTTCGTCATCTGGCGGCGACACACGGCGTGTCGCCCGCCATACGGCGAAGATCACCGAGGGAGACGGGGGGGCTGAGCAGGCCCGGCGAGGGGTCGTCCGCGACGGGGTGGGAATCGGGATCGCCGTCGGGGCGTACGGCCTGTCCTTCGGGGCTGCGGCGATCACCGCCGGGCTGAGCACCGTCCAGGCCTGCGCGCTGTCGCTGCTGCTGTTCACCGGCGCCTCGCAGTTCGCCCTCGTGGGCGTGCTGGGGGCGGGCGGCAGCGCTGTCGCTGCGGTGGCCGGGGCGCTGCTGCTCGGCACCCGGAACACCCTCTACGCCGTACGCCTGTCCTCGCTCGTCCCGGTGCGCGGACCGCGCCGGGTGGTCGCGGCGCAGCTCACCATCGACGAGTCGACCGCCATCGCGACCGCGGCGCCGGACGGGCTGGCGGCGACGGGATTCTGGGTCACCGGCATCAGCGTCTACGTGCTGTGGAACCTTGCGACGCTGCTCGGGGCGCTCGGCGCGGCCCGGCTGGGCGACCCCGGCGTGCTCGGGCTCGACGCCGCGGTGCCGGCTGCCTTTCTGGCGCTGCTCGCCCCGCAGGTGCGCGACCGGCAGCGGCTCGCCGTCGCGGTGGCGGGCGCTCTGGTGGCGCTGCTCGCCGTACCGCTCACTCCGGCCGGTGTCCCGGTGCTGCTCGCTGGCCTCGCGGTCGTCCCGCTGCTGGTGCGCCGATGATCTGGGCAGCGGTGCTGGCCGCCTCGCTGGGCTGCTTCCTGCTCAAGCTGCTCGGCTGGTCGGTGCCCGCCTCGTGGCTCGAGCGCGAACGGCTGCAGCGCGCGGCGGTGTTGCTGCCGGTGCCACTGCTCGCCGGGCTCGTCGTCGTGCAGGCGTTCGCCGGTGACCGGGAGCTGGTCGTTGACGCACGCGCGGCCGGGCTCGGCGTCGGGGTGGTGCTCGTGCTGCTGCGGGCACCGTTCCTGCTGGTCGTCGTCGCGGCCGCGGCGACGGCGGCCCTGCTCCGGGCCGCTGGCTAGGCCAGCTCGTCCTCCCCGACGAACGGTTCGCTGAGGCCCTTCGCGGCGGCCGAGTCCTCGACTCGCTGGCCGGCCCGCCGCTTCTTGCGCTCGGCGCGGCGTTCGCGCTCCTCGCGTTTGCGGGTGGCCGCGTGATCGTGCTGTGCCTTCTCCGCGCCCATCGACGTCTCGCGGGAGCGGGCGACGACCTCCTCGGTGACCTCGCGCAGCTGGTCGCGCAGGAAGTCGCGGGTCGGCACCTCACCCAGCGCCTGGCGCAGCCCGGCGACCTCCCGGCTGAGATAGGCGACGTCGGCCTGGAGCCGGTCGTTCTCGGCCCGGTCCTCCTCCTGCCGGATCCGGTCCCGGTCGGCCTGCCGGTTCTGCGCGAGCAGGATGAGCGGGGCGGCGTACGACGCCTGCAACGACAGGATCAGCGTCAGCAGCGTGTAGTTGAGCGCCCGTGGGTCGAACTGGAAGCGTGCGGGAGCGAAGGTGTTGAAGGTCAGCCAGAGAATGACGAGCGCGGTGAGGTAGACGAGAAACCTTGCCGTGCCGAGGAAGCGGGCGATCTGCTCGGACACCCGTCCGAAGGCGTCGGGGTCGTAGTGCGGTCGCGGCACCCCGCGCCGCGGATTCACCGGGGTGTCGAGCCGGACCCGGCGAGGTGCGCGCTCAGCCATGCGCCGACCTCGTGTCCCGCCACCCTTGCGGCAGCCCGTGGTCGAGCACGTCGTCCACGGTCACCGCACCGAGCAGGCGCTGCTCGGAGTCGACCACCGGGACAGCGACGAGGTTGTACGACGCGAGGTGGCGCGTCACGACGCCGAGGGGGCAGTCCGGCGCGAGCGGATCGATGTCGGTGTCGACGACCGCGGAGATCAGCGCGGACGGCGGCTCGCGCAGCATCCGCTGGAAGTGCGCCGTCCCGAGATAGCGGCCGGTCGGCGTCTCGTAGGGCGGGCGGACGACGAAGACCTGAGCGGCCAGCGCCGGCGTCAGGTCGGCGTTGCGGATCCTGGCGAGCGCCTCGGCGACCGTGGCGTTGGGCGGCAGGATCACCGGCTCCGGCGTCATCAGGCCCCCCGCCGTGTCGTCGCTGTAGGCCAGCAGGCTGCGGACCGGTCCGGCCTCGTCGGGCTCCATCAGCTCGAGCAGGCGCTCAGCCTCGTCGGTCGGCAGCTCGCCGAGCAGGTCGGCGGCGTCGTCAGGCGCCATCGCCTCGAGCACGTCGGCCGCGCGCTCGTCCTCGAGGCCGCCGAGCAGCTCGACCTGCTCGTCCTCGCTCATCTCCTCGAGCACGTCGGCGAGGCGCTCGTCGTC
>JAHWJP010000036.1 GCA_019348355.1 Actinomycetota bacterium | reverse complement strand
ACGTCAAGGGAACTTCACGTCAAGGAAATAGTCGGGAGCGCTCGTCGGGTTGCACTCGGCATGAGAGTGGAGATCTGGTCCGACGTCGTCTGTCCCTGGTGTTACATCGGCAAGCGCCGCTTCGAGGTGGCCCTGGCCGACTTCCCGCACCGGGACGAGGTGGAGGTCGTCTGGCGCGCTTTCGAGCTCGACAGCGGGGCTCCACAGGAGCGGCACGGCGACTACGCGGTGATGCTGTCGCGCAAGTACGGCTTCCCGGTGGAGCAGGGCGAGCAGATGATCGGCACGATGACGGCCGCGGCCGCGAAGGACGGGCTCGACTTCCACTTCGAGATCGCCCGCGTCGGTAACACCTTCGACGCGCATCGGCTGCTGCACCTCGCGGCCGAGCGCGGCGTGCAGGACGCGGTGAAGGAACGGCTGCTTCGGGCGACATTCACCGAGGGCGAACCGATCGGCGACCACGATGCGTTGGTGCGCCTTGTCGCGGAGGCCGGTCTCGAGACCGGCGAGGCGCGCGACGTGCTGACCTCCGACCGTTTCGCTGCCGAGGTGCGCGCTGACGAGGAGCAGGCCCGCGCGTACGGCATCAGCGGCGTCCCGTATTTCGTCGTCGACGAGAAGTACGGCGTGTCGGGCGCCCAGCCCAGCGAGGTCCTCGGCGAGCTGCTGGCGACGGCGTGGGCCGACCACCGACCCGGGCTCGTGACGACGAACGGCGCGGCGCCGGGCTGCGACGGGGACAGCTGCGCCGTCTGAGCAGTCCGTCTGAGGCAGGCTTGGGGCATGCCGCCTGTCGACTCTTCCTTGATCACCGCGCGGGTCGTCCGCAGCGCCCGGCTGCTGTCGCTTCCCCTCGGTGCTGCAGCGCTCGCGGCGGAGGGCGCGGTGCGGCGCCTCGCGGGGCAGGACAGCGAGCAGGTCGCGGGCCGGCTGCGCGAGCGCAACGCGTCGCGCACCCGACGGGTGCTGGGCGAGCTGAAGGGCGGGGCGCTCAAGGCGGGGCAGCTGTTGTCCACCGTCGAGGCGCTGTTCCCGCAGGATCCCGAATCCACCTGGCGCGAAGCGCTGTCCGGGCTGCAGGAGAGCAACGCAGCGCTTCCCTTCGCCGAGATCGAACCGGTGCTGTGCGCGGAACTGGGCCCCCGGTGGCGCGACCTGTTTCCCTCCTTCGGCGAGCAAGCCGTTGCCGCTGCGTCCATCGGTCAGGTGCACCGCGCCGAGTGGGCGGGCAACCGGCCGGTGGCGGTCAAGGTGCAGTACCCGGGCGTACGCGAGGCGCTCGCCTCGGACGTGCGTGTGCTGTCGCTGATGTCGCGGGGCGCCGCTCTCGTGGCGCGGGGTCTGGCGCTGCCACCGCTGGTCACCGAGCTGCGTGACCGGCTGACCGAGGAGCTCGACTACGAGCACGAGGCGCGCACCCAGAGCCGCTTCGCCACCGCGTACTCCGGTGATCCGGATGTGCTCGTGCCGTCGGTCGTGCGAGCCACGCCGAGGGTGATCGTGATGGACTGGCTCGACGGGACGCCCCTTTCGGCCGTCGCACGCAGCGGCACGCAGGACCAGCGCGACCGCGCCGCGGGGCTCTACCAGCGCTTCCTGGTCAGCGGACCCGCGCGAGCCGGGCTGCTGCACACCGACCCGCACCCCGGCAACTTCCGCATGCTGGCCGACGGGCGGCTCGGGGTGCTCGACTTCGGCTCCTCGCTCGAGCTGCCCGAGATGCCCGGGACCTTCGGTCGGCTGCTGCGCGCGCTGCTCGACGACGACCCCGAGGCGGTGCTGCGCCAACTGCGCGCGGACGGTTTCGTGCGTCCCGGCGTGCAGCTGGACGTGGCGAAGCTGGTCGACTACATGTCGCCGTTCTCGGTCCCGGCACGTCACGAGACCTTCCGGTTCAGCCGGGAGTGGCTGCGCGGTGAGTTCGCCCGCGTCAACGACCCGCGGAACCCGGAGTTCGGAGTGGCCCTCAAGCTCGACCTGCCGGCAGAGCACCTGTTCACCCACCGGGTCTGGCTGGGCATGGTTGGCGTTCTCTGCCAGCTGGAGGCGACGGTGCCGGTCAGGGCTGTGCTGCAGCGGTGGCTGCCCGGTTTCGCCTGAGGCGTCACGATCACTAGGAGTAGTCACATGACCCGCCGCCGTGATCACCTTGACGAACAGGTTTGCCTGGGACAAAACAAGGTCGCCCCAAATGCGGGTTCCTGTCCCTACAGGAGCACGTTCAGCAGCACCGTCAGCAGCACCGATGCCAGCACCGAGAAGACGATCATCGCGAGGCAGCCGAGACCGCCGCCGAGCGGGCGTACCGAAACCGACCGTCGTGCCATCAGTGCCCGCTCCTTCGATGTGGACGCCCAGGCTGGGCGCCGCTGCTGCCTCGCTACCCCGTACACCGGCAGTCACGCCGCGCCGTCGACCCGGAAGGGTTAGGTTTCGCGCGTGCGCCTGCCCCTGCCCGGCCCGTTCGAGCTCGCCCATGCCGTCCGGGACGTGGCTTCGGCCGCCGGGCGAGCGGGTGCGGCGCGTCACACAGGTCCTGTCGGGAGCGGACGGCGCGGTCGCGCAGACCGCCGCGATCCTGCAGCGAACCGACAAGGCGGTCACCCGGGCGGTCGATGTTCTCGCCGGAGCCGGCGGCCTCGTCGACAACGCCGACCATCTGCTGGCGAAGGCGAAGGGGCCGCTCGAGAACGTGATGCCGCTGCTCGAGCGGGTGGCGGAGTCGATGGACCCGCGGGAGGTCGATGCAGCGGTGCTGCTTCTCGACAAGCTGCCCGAGGTGCTGGCCCTGGTCGAGCTGCACGCATGCTGGAGCTGGTCGAGGATTTGCACAACATGGTCGCCGGCCTTCCCGGCATGAAGCTGATGCGTCGACGCGGCGAGAACGAACCCGAGGACTGAGGTGTGGGCCCGGATCCTCTACTGTGCCGAGTCCGCCTCGACATCGGAGATCCCTTGACGCATAGCGCCGCTGCCGCTGGTAAGGCCGACTTCGACCACATCTACGACCGTCCTGACCCGAGGGACTATTTTCGTACCCTGGGTCAACTCGACTACGAGATCCCTCAGCAAGCTCAGCCGGTCTTTCGGTCGCTCGTCACGGCCCTGCGATCGGGTGACGGCGCCGCCGGCGACAAGCCGCTCCGGATCCTGGACATCTGCTGTTCCTACGGCATCAACGCTGCGCTGCTGCGCTGTGAAGTGAGCATGACGGAGCTGTTCGCCCGCTACGCGAACCTCGCTCTGGACGAGCTCTCCCCAGCAGAACTCACCGAAGCGGACAAGGCCTACTACCAGCAACGTCGCCGCCCCGACGATGTGCAGGTCTCCGGGCTCGACGCAGCCGGCAAGGCCGTCGCGTACGGCTGCCAGGTCGGCCTGCTCGACAGCGGGTGGACCGAGAATCTCGAAGCAGGCGACCCCTCCCGCGGGCTCACCGAGCATCTCGAGACGTTGGATCTCATCACGACGACGGGCGGCGTCGGTTACATCACCGAGCGCACCTTCGACCGCGTCGTGAAAGCCCGGCCCGGACGCCCTGCACCGTGGGTGGCCGCGTTTGTGCTGCGCATGTACCCCTACGACCGCATCAGCGCAACACTGGCCGAGCACGGCCTGGTGACGGAGCAGCTGACCGGGGTGAGCTTCCCGCAGCGCCAGTTCGCCGGAGAGGCCGAGCAGGAGGCCACCGTGCGGCAGGTCAGGAAGCGCGGGCTGGACACAGCGGGCTTGGAGGACGCCGGACGCTACTACGCCGACTTCTACCTCTCCCGTCCGACATCGGACGCTGTCGAACCGTTGGCGCAGCTGTTGGCTGGCGCCGTCCAGCCATAGCTGCCGTGGAGCCGGTGTCCGGCCGATGGCCGGTCGACTTCGGGCAGGCGGAGCTGCTGCGCAACCTCGACGCCGAGGACGGCTGGCTGCTCACCGTCGACGGCGTGGCGCAGTCCTACGTCGACCGCGCCGACCTGACACGCCTCGAGTTCGACTACGTACGACTCATCGCCGACGTCGTCGACCACCTGACACCCGGACCGCTCAGCACAGTGCATCTGGGCGGCGGGGCCTGCACGCTGGCGCGCTACATCGCCGTCACCCGTCCCGGCTCGAGACAGCTCGTCATCGAGGCTGATGCCGCTCTGGCCGAGCTGGTGCGTACCAGCTTCGGCACGAGCGGATTCCGTCTCCGGGTCGGCGACGCCCGCACCGAGTTGCCGCGACTGCGACGGGGCGAAAGCGACCTGGTGGTCGCCGACCTGTTCGAGGCGGCCGTCATGCCGGTGCACGTCACGACCCTCGAGTGGGTGCAGGAAGTGCAGCGTCTTTTGAGGCCCGACGGGGCGTACGTGGTGAATGTCGCTGACGGGCGGACACTTTCGTTCGCTCGGGCGCAGGTGGCGACCCTGGTCGCCGCGTTCGAGCACGTCGTGCTGCTGGCCGACCCGTCGGTGCTGCGCGGTCGCCGTTTCGCCAACCTGGTGCTCGCAGCGTCGACGACCGCGCTGCCGGTGGCTGCACTCACGCGGCGTGCCTCCCGGGCCGCCGGCCGGGCACGGCTGGTCACCGGCGACGAGCTCCAGATTTTCACCGGCGGCGCCGCTCCGATCACCGACGCCACCGCGCGGGAGGCCCCGCGCCCGCCGCCCGATCTGTTCCGCCATTAGCCGCGTCTTGCCGAGGGGAAGTCCGGGAGGCGCTTGTCGAGGAACGCAGCAACCCCTTCTGCGTATTCTGCGCTGGTCCGCGAACGACGCCAGAGCTCCTGTACCTCGCCGTCCTCGGCCAGCTCGCCCCGCACGACGCGCGCCACCAGCTTCTTGCCGCCGAGCACCGACACGCGGGCTCGGGAGGCGAGGGTGGCGGCGAGCTCGTAGGCCCGGTCCTGCACAGCACCGCTGCCGACCACTTCGTGCACCAGTCTGATACGCATCGGGACATCCTGCCGGGTCAGCCGGCCCGCCGCCGCTGCGAGGGTGGCGGCCCGACGGGACGTACGGGTGGCGCGCTCGCATCGATGGCGCGCAGCGAGGCCAGCACGGCCTCTTTGGAGCGCGCGCGATAGAACGGCGGCAGGCTGCTTCGCAGAATGCCTGCGTAGCCGGCGGTCTCGAGGCGCGGGTCGAGCACCACGACCACCCCACGGTCGGTGGTCGAGCGGATCAGCCGACCGGTGCCCTGCGCGAGCAGCACGGCAGCCGGCGGCAGCGTCACCTCGAGGAAGCCGTTGCGACCGGCGTCGGAGGCCGCGGCGAGTCGGGCCCTACTGAGCGGATCGTCGACATGGCCGAACGGTATCCGGTCGACGACGACGAGCTGACAGGCGCTTCCGGGGGTGTCCACCCCCTGCCAGAACGACCGCGTGCCGAACAGGCAGGTGCGTGCGTCGGCGGCGAACCGGTGCTGCAGCGCGCCGGGCGAATCCTCCCCCTGCAGCAGAATCGGCAGGTTCGTGACGGCCCGCACGGCCGCGGCGGCACGGGCCGCGGCCGCCGTCGAGCTGAACAGGCCGAGGGTGCGCCCGCCGGCAGCCTGCACCAGCTCGATCAGCAGCTCGTCGACGGCCTGCGCCCACGAGACGCCCATCCGGCCGGGGTCGGGCAGGTGACGCGCCACCCAGAGCTGGCTCTGCGTCGCGTAGGCGAAGGGACTGCCCACGTCCAGGTGACGCCAGCGGGACGACGGCTCGTCGTCCGCCAGCACCTCCTCCACAGCGGCCGGCTCCCGCCCGTCATGCCGCTCGCCCTCCCCCACCGGCGAGCCCGCGAGCCAGGTCAGCCCCAGTTGGGTCGCGGCGTGTCGGAAGGACCCACCGAGCGTCAGCGTGGCCGAGGTGGCGACAACCGTGGTGTCGCCGAAGAGCCCTGTGGCCAGGGCATCACCGACGCCGAGCGGGGACACCCGCAGGCGCGTCGTCGCCCCGTCGGCGAGGGCATAGACCGCCGAGGACACCGAAGGCGTGCCGATCTCGCGGGCCGCCTCCGCCACCGCGGTGAGCCCGGCGCGGGCCCGCTCGCGCCGGGCCAGCTCCAGGTCGTCCCCCTGGACGTCCGCCATGCCCTTGGTGATCTGCGAGCAGGCGGCGGTCGCCGCCACCTCGACCAGTGCGAGCGCGTCGAGCGAGTGGCGGTCGAGCGAACGCACCCACCCGGGGGAAAGTATCCCGAGCACTCCCTCCAGCCCGTCGCGCGCGTCCTCCAGCCGCTGCTGCGTGGCGGCATCGACCAGTGTCGCCGTCGCGGCTACTGCTCGTTTCACGTCCGCCCCCGCCAGCTCGTGCGACAGCGCATCCGTGACCGAGGAGACGAACTCGTGCGCCTCGTCGAGCACGACCGCGTCGCGCTCCGGCAGGACCTGCACCCCGGTGAACACGTCGAGCGCGAGCAGCGTGTGGTTCGCGACGACGACGTCGGCCTGCCGCGCCGCCTCGCGCGCCCGCTCCGAGAAGCAGTCCACCCGGTCCGGGCACTTCGCACCGAGGCACTCGCGGGCACTGACCGACACCTGCCGCCAGGCCCGGTCCGGGACGGGGAAGGGCACCTCGTCGCGGTCACCTGTCCCGGTGTCCTCGGCCCACTCCCGCAGCCGCAGCACCTGCGAGCCGAGCGAGCTCTGTGACAGAGCATCAGGGGTCACGTCGAACAGCCCCTCCGGCTCCTCCACGCGCGCGCCCGGCCCGCCGTGGACCTGCTGCAGGCACAGATAGTTGCCGCGGCCCTTCGCCAGCGCGTACGTGGGGGTGCGCCCCAGCACCGGCGCGAGCGCCGTCACGAGGCGAGGCAGGTCCTTGTCGACCAATTGGGCCTGAAGCGCCTTGGTGGCCGTCGCGACAACGACCCGCTTGCCCGAGGCGAGGGCGGGGACGAGGTAGCCCAGCGACTTGCCGGTGCCCGTACCGGCCTGGACCAGCAGGTGCTCGCCCGAGTTCAACGCCCTCGCCACCGCGGCCACCATCGCCCGCTGTCCGGGCCGGTCCTGAGATCCTGGAACGGCGGCGAGCGCGGCTGTCAGCGCTTCGAGCACCTTGGCGGCGCGTACCCCCGTCACGGCGGTTCACGCTAGTGGCCCGAGCATTGCCTGCCGGGTGCCGTCCACAGACGGTCCAGGGGTGCACCGGAACAGACGCTTGCCGCCCGGACGGTCGTAGGCTGACGACGACCACCGCAGGAGAGGAGTATCCGTGAGCCGCGACCCGTCCGAGCTCTTCGTCCTGGAGCCCGACCTGCCCGATCTCGGGAGCCCGGTGCTGATCCAGGCGCTCGACGGTTTCGTCGATGCCGGATCAGCCAAGCGCCTCGCCCGGGAGCACCTGCTGTCCTCGTACGACTCGCGGGTGGTGGCGACTTTTGACGTGGACACGCTGCTGGACTACCGCGCCCGCCGGCCGCTGATGACCTTCGACATCGACCACTGGTCGGACTACGCCGATCCGCTGCTGGCCGTGCACCTGCTGCACGACGCCGACGGGACGCCCTTCCTCGTGCTTGCCGGCCCGGAGCCCGACGTGCAGTGGGAGGCCTTCATCGCAGCGGTGCGGCTGCTCGTCGAGCAGCTCGACGTGCGGATGACCGTCGGGCTCAACGCCATCCCGATGGCGGTGCCGCACACGCGGCCGCTCGGCATCATCTCGCACGCGAGCCGATCGGAGCTGGTCGCCGGCAACGAGCGCTGGGTCGGCACGGTGCAGGTGCCCTCCAGCGCGGGGCACCTGCTGGAGTACCGCCTCGGGCAGGCCGGTCACGACGCTGCGGGCTTCGCCGTTACGGTGCCCCACTACCTGTCAGACACCGGCTACCCGGCCGCGTCGCTGGCGCTGCTCCAGAGCGTCACCGAGCTGACCGGCCTCGCGTTGTCGACCGACTCGCTCGAGGAGTCGGCCCGGCAGGTGGCTGCTGAGATCGACAAGCAGGTGGGCGCCTCCGAGGAGGTCGTCACCGTAGTGCAGGCACTGGAGGTGCAGTACGACGCCTATCTCGCCAGCGCCAAGCGCAGCCTGCTGGCCGAGATGGGCGGTTCGCTGCCGACGGCCGACGAGCTCGGCGCGGAGCTGGAGAAGTTCCTGGCGCAGCAGGCCGAGGACGGCTCCTGACGCCCGCATCCTCGCCCACCGGCATGACCGTCCCGCTCGAGGGCTTTCACGCCGTCAAGCACGCGCTGCGCTTCGCGCCGGAGCTGGTGACGGGTGTACGGGTGCGCGGCCTCGACGCCGCTCGGACCCTCGCGCGGTCGCTGGCCCCGGATGTCACGGAGCTCCTGCTGGCCGCGGCGACCGTCGGCGAGGTCGCCCACCACACCGGGGTCGAAGCGACCGGCGAGATCCCGCCCAGGGACAGCTCCGTGCTCACGTACCGCCAGGAGCCCCTGGTGTTGCTGGACCGGCCGCGCTCCCCCGGCAACGCGGGGGCGGTCATCCGCGTTGCGGCGGCGGCCGGTGCCTCCGGGGTCGCGATGACCGGCCCGCTCGACCCCTGGCATGCCACCGTCGTGCGCGGCAGCGCGGGACTGCACTACGCCCTGCCGGTGCTCTCGGTCCTGGCAGCCGAGGTGAGCGGACCGATCGTAGTGCTCGACGCGGCCGGCGACACCGCGGCATCGCTGCCGCCGGACGCGGTGCTGGTGGTCGGCAGCGAGCGCAGCGGGGTCGGCCCGGAGTGGTGCGAGCGCGCGGACGCCGTCCTGGCATTGCCGATGCGCGCCGGGGTGAGCAGCCTGAACCTCGCCACGGCGACAGCCGCGGCACTCTACCGGCGCCGCTGACTATGCGGTGTGGGGCATCAGCGCGCCGGCCGGGATCTGCCCGAAGCGCCCGGACTGGAAGTCCTCCACCGCCTGCTGCAGCTCGGCCCGGGTGTTCATCACGAACGGGCCGTACTGCGCGACCGGCTCGCGGATGGGCTCGCCGCCCAGGATCAGCACCTCGAGCTGCGGGTGCCGGCCCTCCTGCACGTCCGCAGCGCGAACCGTGAGGTGGTCGCCGGCGCCGAGCACGACCGTCTGGCCGGTGGAGACCGGCCGCGCCTCGGTGCCGATGCGGCCGTGTCCGGACAGCACGTAGACCAGCGCGTTGAAGTCGGGCTGCCACGGCAGCGACAGCGTCGCGCCCGGGCTGACCGAGGCGTGCACCAGCGTGATCGGGGTCCGGGTCGAGCCGGGGCCCGTGTGTCCGGCCAGGTTCCCGGCGATGACCCGCAGCAGCGAACCACCGTCGTCGGAGGCCAGCAGGGCGACGTCCCGTCCCTCGAGGTTCTGATAGGCCGGGTCGACCAGCTTCAGCGAGCTCGGCAGGTTCACCCACAGCTGGATGCCGTGGAAGATGCCGCCGGAGCGGACGAGCTCGACCGGCGGGGTCTCGATGTGCAGGATGCCTCCGCCCGCGGTCATCCACTGCGTGGCACCGTCCGAGATGAAGCCGCCGCCGCCGTGGCTGTCCTGGTGCTGGAACGCCCCGTCCATGATGTAGGTGACCGTCTCGAACCCGCGGTGCGGGTGCCAGGAGGTGCCCTTGGGCTCACCGGGCGCGTACTCCACCTCGCCCATCTGGTCCATCATGATAAAGGGGTCGAGGTAGCGGGGCGCGATCCCGGCGAAGGCGCGGCGGACCGGAAAGCCTTCGCCTTCATAGCCCTGGGGCGCGGTCGTGACCGACAGGACCGGGCGCTCGACGTCGCCGAGTCCGGCGCGCGGCACGCGCGGCAGGGTCAGGGTGTCCGCGGTCACAGCAGGCATGGCGCGCTCCTCGTCGCAATGATTGCGCGTGCAATCGTCTGCTTCAACCGACGACTAATCGGGCCGATTCCCGGTGCAGAGCGGCGCGTCGGTCAGGGTGACCAGCATCCGCACGTTGCCGAGCGTGTTGGGACGCACCCGCTCGAGGTCCAGGAACTCCGCCACCCCCTCGTCGGAAGACCGCAGGAGCTCGGCCACGGCGGTCGGGTCCACCGGCAGTTCGTCGATCGGCACGAAGCCGTGCCGGGCGAAGAACCCGGTCTCGAAGGTGAGGCAGAACAGTCGCCGGACGCCGAGCTCGTGGGCCTGCTCCATGAGCCGGGCCAGCAGACCGGCACCGATCCCCCTGCCCTGGACGTGCTCGGCGACGGCGAGCGTGCGGACCTCGGCCAGGTCCTCCCACAGCACGTGCAGGGCGCCGCACCCGACGACCCGCTCCCCGTCCACGGCGACGAAGAACTCCTGCACGTCCTCGTACAGCGTGACCATGTCCTTCGCGAGCAGTCTGCGGTCGCCGACATGAGCGTCGACCAGCATCCGGATGCCGGCGACGTCGCCGACCCGGGCCCGACGCACCTCGGCCGGAAGCTCGTCCGGCCAATCCGTGGGCTCTCCCATGACAAAGCCTCTCATGCCGGGGCACACCGACACGGTGGCCTCCGCTCCCGCATCTGCCCACCGAGTCGTCGTCATCGGCTCAGGGTTCGGTGGACTGTTCGCTGCCAAGGCGCTGCGCCGGGCCGACGTCGAGCTCACCCTGATCGACCGCACGACGCACCACCTGTTCCAGCCGCTGCTCTACCAGGTGGCCACCGGCATCCTGTCCGAGGGCGAGGTCGCCCCGCCGACCCGCGACATCCTGCGCCGGCAGCGCAACGCTCGGGTGCTGCTGGGCAACGTCGAGACCATCGACCTCACGGCGCGCACGGTGACCTCGACGGCGGCCGGGACGACGACCGTGAGCCGCTACGACAGCGTCATCGTGGCTGCCGGCGCTGGCTCGTCGTACTTCGGTTCCGACCGCTTCGCTGAGTTCGCGCCCGGCATGAAGACCGTCGACGATGCCCTGGAGCTCCGTGGCCGGATCTTCGGGGCGTACGAGATGGCTGAGCTCGAGACCGACCCGCTCGCTTTGGATGCCTGGCTCACCTTCGTCGTCGTCGGCGCGGGACCCACCGGCGTCGAGATGGCCGGCCAGATCGCCGAGCTGTCCCGCCGCACACTGAAGGGCAACTTCCGGTCCTTCGACCCGAGGACGACCCGCGTGGTGCTGCTCGACGCGGACGACGCGGTGCTCGCCAGCTTCGGCGACAAGCTCTCGACGCACGCGCTGCACGAGCTCGAGAGCATGGGCGTCGAGGTGCAGCTGTCCGCCAGGGTCGTCGAGGTGGACGCCTGCGGCATCGAGGTGCAGGACGCCGACGGCAGCCGGCGCCGCATCGAGGCGCGGACCAAGATCTGGGCGGCCGGTGTCGCCGCCTCCCCGCTGGGGCGCCAGCTCGCCGAGCAGGCCGGGATCGCGGTCGACCGCAGCGGCCGGGTGCCGGTGCAACCGGACCTCACCCTGCCGGGGCATCCGGAGGTGTTCGTGATCGGCGACATGATGGCGCTCGCAGAACTGCCCGGTGTCTCGCCGGTCGCGATCCAGGGCGCCCGGCACGCCGCCGGGCAGATCCGCGCTCGCATGTCGGGCCGGCCGGCCGGCCAGCCGTTCCGCTACGTCGACAAGGGCTCGATGGCCACCATCTCGCGGTTTCGCGCCGTGGTCAGCATCAAGAAGATCCGGCTGAGCGGGTTCGTCGCCTGGCTCGTCTGGCTCGCGGTTCACCTGGTCTACCTGACCGCCTTCAAGAGCCGCTTCACCGCGCTGGTCCACTGGGCCGTGAGCTTCCTCGGCCGCGGCCGCTCCCAACGCACCTGGACCTGGCAGCAGGTGGTCGCCCGTACCGGCCTGCAGCGGCTCGAGCAGGTGGAGCCCGACGCGACCCGGACGGAGCTCCGCTCGGCGGACCGATAAGGATGGGCACGCCACGCCACCCCGTGCATGCACCAGGAGGACCACCCATGTCCGACGTCAAGCTCGACCACCCCGGCGGCTCGCTGCCGCTTCCCGTCAAGTCGGCCACGGCCGGACCAGGCGGCATCGAAGTCAGCTCGTTGCTGGCAAGGACCGGTCTGGTGACGCTCGACCCGGGCTACGTCAACACCGCCTCCTGCGAGTCGGCAATCACCTACATCGACGGTGACGAGGGCGTCCTGCGCTACCGCGGCTACCCGATCGAGGAGCTGGCCGAGCGAGCCAGCTTCCTCGAGGTCGCCTGGCTGCTCATCTACGGTGAAGTGCCCACCCCCGCCGAGCTGGCGGTCTTCAAGACGAAGATCCGCAAGCACACGATGCTGCACGAGGACTTCCGCGAGTTCTTCGGCGGCTTCCCGACCGACGCGCACCCGATGGCGGTGCTGTCGTCGGCGGTGTCGGCGCTGTCCACCTTCTACCAGGACAGCCTCGACCCGTTCGACCCCGAGCACGTCGAGATGTCGACGGTGCGGCTGCTGGCGAAGATGCCGACGATCGCTGCGTACGCCCACAAGAAGTCGGTGGGTCAGCCGTTCCTCTATCCCGACAACACGCTCGGCTACGTTGACAACTTCCTGCGGATGACCTTCGGCGTCCCGGCCGAGGACTACGTGGTGGATCCGGTGGCGTCCAAAGCGCTCAACCTGCTGTTCCTGCTGCATGCCGACCACGAGCAGAACTGCTCCACCGCGACCGTACGGATGGTGGGCTCGTCGAACGCCAACCTGTTCGTGTCGGTGTCGGCCGGCGTCGCGGCCCTGTTCGGACCGTTGCACGGGGGCGCCAACCAGGCGGTGCTGGAGATGCTGGCAGCCATCCAGTCCGACGACGGCGATGTCGCCCGCTTCGTGCAGCGGGTCAAGGACAAGGAGCCCGGGGTCAGGCTGATGGGCTTCGGGCACCGCGTCTACAAGAGCTACGACCCGCGGGCGGCGATCGTGAAGAAGGTGGCCCGGGAGGTCCTCGACTCACTCGACAAGCCCGACCCGCTGCTCGACCTCGCCATGGAACTCGAGCAGGCCGCGCTGAGCGACGACTACTTCGTCGAGCGCAAGCTCTATCCCAACGTGGACTTCTACACAGGTGTCATCTACAAGGCGCTCGGCTTCCCGACGCCGATGTTCACCGTGCTGTTCGCCCTCGGTCGGCTGCCCGGCTGGATCGCCCAGTGGCGTGAGATGATCGAGGACCCGGCGACCAAGATCGGCCGGCCACGCCAGGTCTACGTCGGGACCGAGCTGCGCCACCTGACCTGACGACCCGCATACACCAGACTTGGCGCGCGGCGCCGAGGCCGCAGCTACGACAGGAGTGGTCCATGGCGCAGCGTTTCGAGTACCTGGTCGTCGAGATCCGGGAAGGGCTGCTGGGCGGGAAGATGTCCGGCGACAAGGTGGAGAAGGTGCTCAACGACAAGGCGCGGGGTGGCTGGCAGCTGAAATCGATGACCTCCGTCGAGGTCAAGGGACGGATCGGTCCTGGCGCCTCGGAGGGCGTCCTGGTGACCTTCGAGCGCCCGGTCACCTGAGCCGGCGTCAGAAGAAGATCGGCAGCGGGCTCGGCGTCGGGCTGGGCTCCACCGACGGCTCCGGACTGGGGGCCGGCTCGACCGGTGCCGGCGGGGGCGGGGGCGGGGGCGGGGGCGGAGGCGGAGGTGCAAGCGGAGCCGTGCCGCCACCATCGCCGGAGGGCGTGTCGGTGCCCGGCGCGCTGCTGCCCGCCGTGAAGACGTGCTCGCCGCCGTACAGATGGACGGCCATGCCGTTGGACAAGGCCTGCAGCAGGTACTTCGCATCCGCACGCGTCACCCGCACGCAGCCGTGCGAGGCAGGGCCGGCCGGGACGCTGTCCGAGCCGTGGATGGCCCAGCCGCGGTAGAAGTACTGCGGGTCGTACAGGATGCCGAGGTCGGCCTTGCGCACGCCGACGATGCGGCGCTCGATCGTGTAGTAGCCGGTGGGGGTCAGGGCGCGCGCCTTGGCGCCGTTCTTCTGGCGGTAGGTCGCGCCGTTGCCGGAGCTGACCGGCATGATCCGCTCGATCGAGCCGCCCTTGACGACGTAAAGGACCTGCTTGCTCAGGTCCACCTCGACCCGGTCCGCCGGCCCGGCGTCACGCAGGACCGGCAGCGCAGGAGCGATCAGCGCCTGCAGCGTGCTCGCTCCGACAGCGCCGTTACGGGGCAGACCCTGCACCTTCTGGAAGGCCATCACCGCGCTCTTCATCGCCGGGCTGAGCCGGCCGTCGACCGGGCCGGCGTAGTACTTCAGCTCGGTCAGCTGACGCTGCACCGCCACCACGTCGTAGGAGGCGGCTGGGCTCGGCTTCGGCGAAGGCTTGCTGGGAGTCGGGGAGACTGACGGGCTGACGCTGACGACCGGGGAGGGCGAGAGGGAGGGGGACGGCGAGGGCGCCTCCGGACTCGGGGACGGGGACGGGGACTGGCTGGCGAGCGACGCGGCGTCGACCTTCGCGGGGCCAGCGACGTCGCTGCTGCACCCGGTCAGCGCGAGCGCGACGACGACAAGTCCGAGCACGACAGAGGACGGACGGCGGTTCACAGCGATCTCCTCAGAGCGGAACGGGTGTGGCGTCGAGGAGGACGCCCCGAACGGCTGCGAGGTTGCGCCGCGGGTGCACCTTATCGGTCTCTCAGCCGCGCAGGGCGTCGATCGCCTTGAAGACGCGCTTGTCGGAGATCGGATAGCGGGTCCGCATCGGCTGGGCGAACAGGCTGATCCGCAGCTCCTCGACCATCCACCGGAGCTGCTCGGACTCGGCGCTGGCGCTCATCCGGCTCCGGGCGTCGTCGACCTCCGCCTGCACCTGCGCGACTCGCGCGGTGGCCAGCCGGTCGCGAGCCGGGTCCTTGGGCAGCTTGTCCAGGCGCAGCTCCATCGCGTGCAGGTAGCGAAGCAGGTCCGTCAGCCGGGCCCGGCCCGTCCCGGCCACGAAGCCGGGGGGGACCAGGCGGTCCAGCTGGACCCGCAGGTCGGTGATCGACGTCGCGTGGGCCGGGTGGCCGTCGGCGTCGAGCCGGGACCGGACGCGAAAGGCGGCCGCGAGCACGTTCGTCGCTGCGGTGAGCACCTGCTCGACGGTCGTCAGGAGATCGGGGCGTACGGCCTCGCGCAGGCGCTCGAAGCCGCCCGCGTCCCACGCCGGTCCGCCGGTGGCTGTCATCAGCGCGTCGAGGGTCGCGGTGACGCAGTCCTCCAGCGTGCCGGCGACGGTGCCGGGCGGGCGGGCGAGCTCGAGCTTGGTGGCGTTCGGCAGGCGCCCGGACAGCGCCTTGACCGGTGAGGGCAGCGTGAGCCGGAGCAGGCGCCGGGTCCCCTGCCACATCGCCTGTTGCTGCTCGTGCGGGGTCCCGAAGACGCGCACGCCGACGGTGGCGCCCTCGTCGACCAGGGCAGGGAACCCGCGCACGTCCCCCTCGCGCACCTCCCGCGGCAGCGCGTCGAAGTCCCACGTCGTTCGCCCGCTGCGCTCGAAGCCGTGCGCGGCGGACGACAGGGCCTGCTGGACGTCAGGCCGGAGCTGGGCCTGCAGTGCCTCGAGGTCCTTGCCCTCGGCCAGCGGGCGCCCGGCGGCGTCCTCGACGCGGAAGGTGAGGCGCAGGTGGTCCGGCACCCGGCCGAGCCGCCAGTCCTCCCGACGCACGTCCAGCCGTCGGGTGTTCAGCAGCTCGGCCTCGAGGGCGTCCAGCAGCGGGCGCGAGCGGGGTTCGAGCACCGCGAGCAAGGCGCCCGCGGTGTCCGGGGCCGGCACGCAGCGGACCCGCAGCGGCTTGGGCAGGGACTTGATCAGTGCGGTCACGAGTTCCTGCCGCAGACCGGGCACCTGCCAGTCGAAGCCCCCGGGGCGAACCCGGTTCAGGACCGGCAGCGGGATGTGCACGGTGACGCCGTCGGCGTCCGACCCGGGCTCGAACTGGTAGGTCAGGGGCAGCGTCAGCTCACCCTGGATCCAGACGTCCGGGTGGTCGAGCGCGGACAGGACCTCGGCCTCGCCACTGACCAGGTCGCTCAGCCGGAAGCTCAGCAGGTCGGGCGTCTCGTGCCGGGCCCGCTTCCACCAGCTGTCGAAGTGCCGCCCCGACACGACCTCGGCCGGCACCCGGGCGTCATAGAACGCATACAGCGCCTCGTCGTCCACGACGATGTCCCGCCGGCGGGCCCGGTGCTCGAGCTCCTCGACGTCCTCGAGCAGAGCCCGGTTGGCGGCGAAGAAGGCGTGGAGGGTGTCCCAGTCGCCTTCGACGAGCGCGTGCCGCAGGAACAGCTCACGGGACAGCACCGGCGCGATCCGGCCGAAGTTCACCTTGCGCTTCGCCATGAGCGGGACGCCGTACAGGGTCACCCGTTCGTAGGCCATCACCGCGGCCGGCGTGCGCTCCCAGTGCGGCTCGGAGTAGTGGCGCTTCACCAGATGGGCGCCCAGCTCCTCGGCCCAGCCGGGGTCGATCCGGGCGACGATGCGTCCCCAGGTGCGGCTGGTCTCGACCAGCTCCGCGGCCATCACCCACTGCGGGGACTTCTTGATCAACGCCGAGCCAGGGGCGATCGCCCAGCGGGCCCCGCGGGCACCGGCGTACTCCCGCTTCTCGACATCGCGCAGGCCGATCCGGCTCAGCATCCCGGCGAGCAGCGAGCGGGAGATCCGGTCGGGGTCGGTCGGTGAGCTGTCGAGCGAGAGGTCGAGCCTTTTCAGAGTTCGGCGCAGCTGCGTGTGCAGGTCCTGCCACTCCCGCACCCGCAGGTAGTTGAGGAACTCGGCCCGGCACAGCCGCCGGAACGCGCTGCTGCTCAGCGATTTCTGCTGCTCCTGCAGGTAGCGCCACAGGTTGAGGTAGGCCAGGAAGTCCGACGTCTCGTCGGCGAACCGCTGGTGCATCTCGGCCGCGGCCTGCTGCCGGTCCTGCGGGCGCTCGCGCGGGTCCTGGATCGACAGGGCGGCCACGATCACGAGCACCTCGCGGACGCAGCCGTTACGGTCCGCCTCCACCACCATCCGGGCCAGCCGCGGATCGAGCGGCAGCTGCGCCAGCGTGCGCCCGACCGGAGTGAGCCGGCGGCGCGCGTCCTGCTGCCGCAGGTCGAGCGCCCCGAGCTCGTGCAGCAGGTCGAGGCCGTCCTGGATGTTGCGACGGTCCGGTGGCTCGACGAACGGGAAAGCCGCGATGTCGCCGAGGCCGAGGGCGGTCATCTGCAGGATCACGCTGGCGAGATTCGTGCGCAGGATCTCCGGATCGGGGAACTCCGGCCGGGCGAGCAGGTCCTGCTCCTCGTACAGGCGCACGCAGATGCCAGGCGCCACCCGGCCGCACCGGCCGGCGCGCTGGGTGGCGCTGGCCTGGCTGATCGCCTCGATCGGCAACCGCTGCACCTTGGTGCGCTGGCTGTAGCGGGACACCCGCGCGGTCCCCGGGTCGATGACGTAGCGGATACCGGGCACCGTCAACGACGTCTCGGCGACGTTGGTGGCAAGCACGATCCGGCGGCCAGGGTGCGGCGCGAACACGCGGTGCTGCTCGGCGGCGGACAGCCGGGCGAACAGCGGCAGCACCTCGGTTCCCTCGGGCACCGTGCCGCGCAGGGCATCCGCCGTGTCGCGGATCTCCCGCTCGCCGGACAGGAACACGAGCACGTCCCCGGGTCCCTCCCCCGACAGCTCGGCGACCGCCTCGACGATTGCCTGCACCTGGTCGCAGTCCTCGTCGAGGAAGGGCCGGTACCGCACCTCGACCGGGAACCCGCGACCTGACACCTCGACGATCGGCGCGCCACCGAAGTGCTCGGCGAAGCGCTCCGGGTCGATCGTCGCGCTGGTGATCACGACCTTGAGGTCGGGACGCCGGGGCAGCAGCTGCGAAAGGTAGCCGAGCAGGAAGTCAATGTTCAGCGACCGCTCGTGCGCCTCGTCGATGATGAGCGTGTCGTACGCCGACAGGTTGCGGTCGCGGGCGATCTCGGCCAGCAGGATGCCGTCGGTCATCAGCTTGACCAGGGTGTCCTCGCCGACCTGGTCGTGGAAGCGCACGGTGTAGCCGACGGTCGTGCCGAGGGGGGTCCCCAACTCCTCGGCGATCCGCTCGGCGACGCTCCTGGCCGCGAGGCGCCGGGGCTGGGTGTGCCCGATCAGACCGTGCACCCCCCGGCCGAGCTCGAGGCAGATCTTGGGGATCTGGGTGGTCTTGCCCGACCCGGTCTCACCGGCGACGACGACCACCTGCGCATCCCGTATCGCCGCAGCGATATCGTCCTTACGTTGGGTGACGGGCAGCGCCGCCGGGAACTTCAGCCGCGGCACCGCATCCCGGCGCCGTTGCAGCCGCTGCTCGCTGTACGACATCGCCATCCCGCCACCACGATAGAGGTCCTCCGTGCTCGGTCTGCCAGACAATGTCGTGGCCTGCTTGTTCGACCTCGACGGTGTGCTCACCGACACCGCGGCGGTCCACAACGCCGCCTGGACGTCGACGTTCGACGGCTTCCTGCAGGAGCGGGCCACCCGCACCGGGGAGCCGTTCGTGCCGTTCGACCCCGGTGCCGACTACATCACCTTCGTCGACGGCAAGAAGCGCGAGGACGGGGTCCGCGACTTCCTCGCCAGCCGGGACATCGTCCTGCCGGAGGGCGACGTCGACGACGCCCCGGGTGCGGCGTCGGTGCACGGCGTCGGCAACCGGAAGAACGTGCTGCTGCTGCGCACCATCGACACCGACGGGGTACGCGTCTACGAGGGGAGCCGCCGCTACCTCGAGGCCGCGCGCGACGCAGGGCTGCGGCGGGCGGTCGTGTCGAGCAGCGCCAACACCGCCTCGGTGCTCGCAGTCACCGGGCTGGATGCGCTGATCGAGATCCGGGTGGACGGCGTGACCGCCCGCGAGCGGTCCCTTGCCGGCAAGCCGGCCCCGGACACCTTCCTGGCGGCCGCAGCCGAGCTCGGCGTCTCCCCCGATCGGGCCGTCGTCTTCGAGGACGCCCTCGCGGGCGTCGCCGCCGGACGGGCCGGCGGCTTCGCCCATGTCGTCGGGGTGGACCGGGTCGGCCAGGCCGACGCGCTGCTCGCGCGCGGTGCCGACGTCGTCGTCCAGGACCTCGAGGAGCTGCTGTGATCGAGAAGGGCGTCTTCCCGGTCGAGCCGTGGTGCGTCCGCGAAACCTCTCTCGACCTGGGTCAGCTCGCCCACGCCGAGTCGATCTTCGCCCTCTCCAACGGGCACATCGGGTTGCGGGGCAACCTCGACGAGGGCGAGCCGTTCGCGATCCCGGGCACCTACCTCAACTCCTTCTACGAGCAGCGTCCGCTGCCCTACGCCGAGGCCGGCTACGGCTATCCGGAGTCGGGCCAGACCCTCGTCGACGTGACCAACGGCAAGCTCATGCGGCTGCTCGTCGACGACGAGCCGTTCGACGTTCGCTACGGCCAGCTGCGCGACCACGAGCGCATGCTCGACCTTCGCGACGGTGTGCTCCACCGGCGCGCCGACTGGGTCTCACCCGCCGGCAAGCGGGTGCAGGTGAGCTCGACCCGGCTCGTGTCGTTCGCCCACCGCGCGGTGGCGGCGATCAGCTACGAGGTGGCGGCCGTCGACGAGCCGGTACGCATCATCGTGCAGTCCGAGCTGGTCGCGAACGAGGCGCAACCGATACTGTCCTCCGACCCGCGGGTGGCGGCGGTACTCGAGCGGCCGCTGCAAGCGGTCCAGCGCGACGTCGAGCAGCACGGGGCGCTGCTGCTGCACCGCACCCGGGTGAGCGGGCTGCTCATGGCCGCGGGAATGGACCACGTCGTGGAGGCGCCGGGCCGGTTCGTGGAGGAGACCGACGCGCGAGAGGACTGGGCCCGTACGACGATCGTCTGCACCCTCGCCCCGGGGGAGCGGCTGCGGGTGGTCAAGCACCTGGCCTACGGCTGGTCCAGCACCCGCTCGGCGTCGGCGGTGCGCGACCAGGTCGCCGCGGCGCTGACCGGTGCGCGCTTCAGCGGCTGGGAGGATCTGCTGCGCAGCCAGCGGGAGTATCTCGATGAGTTCTGGGATGCCGCCGACGTCGAGGTGGAAGGCGACCCCGACGTTCAGCAGGCCGTGCGTTTCGGGCTGTTCCACGTCCTGCAGAGCGGCGCGCGGGCCGAGCGGCGGGCGATCTCGGCCAAGGGCCTGACCGGGCCGGGTTATGACGGGCACGCCTTCTGGGACACCGAGGGCTTCGTCCTGCCCGCGCTCATCGCGACCGTCCCGGAGGCCGCAGCGGACGCGCTGCGCTGGCGGCACTCCACCCTCGAGCTGGCCCGCGAGCGGGCCCGGACGCTGGGTCTGTCAGGGGCGACCTTCCCGTGGCGGACGATCGGGGGGCAGGAGTGCTCGGCCTACTGGCCGGCCGGAACCGCCGCCTTCCACGTCAACGCCGACGTCGCCGTGGCGGTCGAGCGCTACCGGATCGTCACCGGCGACGACTCGCTGGAGCGTGACTGCGGCCTGGAGCTGCTCGTCGAGACCGCCCGGCTGTGGGTGTCGCTCGGCCACCACGACTCCGCCGGTGCCTGGCACATCGACGGCGTCACCGGACCGGACGAGTACACCGCGGTCGTCGACGACAACGTCTTCACCAACCTGATGGCCGCCGCCAATCTGCGGGCCGCCGCTGCCGCCTGCACCCGCCACCCGCAGCTCGCCCACGACTTCGGCGTCACCACCGAGGAGGCCGCCCGGTGGCGCGACGCCGCCCACTCGGTCCACATCCCGTACGACGAGGCGCTCGGCGTCCACCCGCAGTCGCAGTCCTTCACCCGCTACGGTGAGTGGGACTTCGAGCAGTCCCGGAACGACTACCCGCTGCTGCTGCACGAGCCGTACGTGCGCCTCTACCGCAAGCAGGTGCTCAAGCAGCCCGACCTCGTGCTCGCGATGCACTGGTGCAGCGAGGCCTTCACACCGGAGCAGAAGGCGCGCAACGTCGACTACTACGAGCGGCGCACGGTGCGGGACTCCTCCCTGTCGGCCTGCACGCAGGCGGTGATGTGCGCCGAGGTCGGCCATCTCGAGCTAGCGCACGACTACGTCCACGAAGCAGCGCTCATCGACCTGCGGGACCTGCACCACAACACCGCCAACGGGCTGCACATGGCCTCGCTCGCCGGCACCTGGAGCGCCCTCGTCGACGGTTTCGGCGGGTTGCGGGTGCAAGGTGAACGTCTGACGCTCGACCCGCAGCTCCCGGCCGGGCTGACCCGACTGGCCTTCCGGATGCGCTGGCACGGCATGCGGCTGCAGGTGCAGATCACCGGCAGCGAGGTCCGGCTCAGCCTGCGTGACGGCACCGAGGGCACCCTCTCGCTCCTGCTCGTCGGCGAGGAGGTGGAGGTCGCCGCCGGTGCGCCGGTCACCCGGCCCTGGACCCGGCGTTCACCGCTGCTGCCACGACCGGTGCAGCCGGTCGGTCG
>JAHWJP010000145.1 GCA_019348355.1 Actinomycetota bacterium | reverse complement strand
GGCACTTCGGGGACTCGCACTTGCTGCCCTTGAGGAACAGCTTCATCTTCTCGCGGCGGCAGCGGCGGCAGTCAGCACCTGTGTAACGCGCCATCTCAGGCCTTCCTGGTGGTGCGGGCGGGGGGCATCAGACCCTCCGACGCTTCGGCGGGCGGCAGCCGTTGTGCGGCACCGGGGTGACGTCCTGGATCGCGCCGACCTCGAGGCCGGCGGCCTGCAGGGAGCGGATCGCGGTCTCGCGGCCCGAGCCCGGGCCCTTCACGAAGACGTCGACCTTCTTCATGCCGTGCTCCTGCGCCTTGCGGGCGCAGTTCTCGGCGGCCATCTGCGCCGCGAACGGCGTGGACTTGCGGGAGCCCTTGAAGCCGACGTGGCCGGCGGAGGCCCAGCTGATGACGTTGCCCTGCGGGTCGGTGATCGAGACGATCGTGTTGTTGAACGTCGACTTGATGTGAGCCTGCCCGTGGGCGATGTTCTTCTTCTCCTTGCGCCGGACCTTCTTGACCGCGGCGCCGGTACGAGTCTTGGGAGGCAATGCGTCTTCCTTAGGTCGAGACGGAGGTGATCACGGGAGGGGCTGCAGTTCCCCGCATCCGCTACTTCTTGGGCTTCTTCTTGCCGGCGACGGTCTTCTTCGGGCCCTTGCGGGTCCGGGCGTTGGTGTGGGTGCGCTGCCCGTGGACCGGCAACCCCCGGCGGTGCCGGATGCCCTGGTAGCAACCGATCTCGATCTTGCGGCGGATGTCGCCCGCGACCTCGCGGCGCAGGTCGCCCTCGACCTTGTAGTTGCCGTCGATCCAGTCGCGCAGCTTGACCAGGTCGTCGTCGGTCAGGTCCTTCACCCGGACGTCCGGGCTGACCCCGGTCTCCGAGAGCGTCTTCTGGGCACGGGTACGACCGATGCCGAAGATGTAGGTGAGCGCAACCTCGAGCCGCTTCTCGCGGGGGAGGTCGACGCCGGCTAGACGTGCCATGCGGGCTGGTCCTTCTTCCTGTTCGCGGAGGTCTGGCGCGGCACGTCCCCTGCCGGCCCGGTGAGAGGCAGAGGCCCCGGCCTCCGACCGGGGGTACTGCGCGAGGAGAACGCAGGTTGTGCGCGCTGGTGCTGTGCTATCCCTGGCGCTGCTTGTGGCGCGCGCTGGCCGAGCAGATGACCATGACCCGACGGTTACGGCGGATCACCCGGCACTTCTCGCAGATCGGCTTGACGCTCGGCTTGACCTTCACGATGGCGCGTTCCCTTACTTGTATCGGTAGACGATGCGACCCCGGGTGAGGTCGTACGGCGAGAGCTCGACGACCACCCGGTCCTCGGGCAGGATGCGGATGTAGTGCTGCCGCATCTTGCCGCTGATGTGGGCGAGCACCTTGTGGCCGTTCTCGAGCTCCACGCGGAACATCGCGTTGGGAAGCGGCTCGACCACGCGGCCTTCGATCTCGATGGCCCCGTCCTTCTTCGGCATGTCCTCCGCTCTTGATCATCAGGGGTTGGTGGCGCAGGCACGGCATGTCGTGTCCGGCATGTCGTGTCCGGCATGTGGGCACGCCGTAGCGACGGCACGTAGTCCAAACGGAGAGTCTACGTCGCGCCGGCGCGCTGGTCCAATGCGGGGGTTTCAGTGGCGGATCGGCTCGGCCCGGCGCGGCAGACCGAGCCGCTCGGCCCCGCCGTCGAGCGCCGTCAGCACCCACGGACCGTCGGGCAGCACCGCGACGGTGTGCTCCCAGTGGGCGGCCTGGCGGCCGTCTGCGGTGACGATGGTCCACTCGTCGTCGAGTTCGCGTACCGCAGGGTTCCCCAGGGTCACCATCGGCTCCACGGCGACCACGATGCCCGGCTCGAGGCGCATCCCCCGGCCGGGTCCGTGCGGCGCGAGGTTCGAGACGTTCGGCGGTTCGTGCATCGAACGCCCGATGCCGTGACCGGTGAAGTCCTCCACCAGCCCGAAGCCGTGCGGCCGTACGACACCCTCCACGGCGGCGCCGATGTCGGACAGCCGGCCACCTGGACGGACGGCGGCGAGTCCGGCCCACAACGCATCGCAGGTGACGCGGGACAGCGCCAGCAGCTCCGGGGCGCACTCGCCGACCGGCACGGTCACCGCGGCGTCACCGTGCCAGCCGGACAGGATCGCTCCGCAGTCGATGCTCAGTAGCTCGCCGGCCTGCAGCACGCGAGCCGCCGACGGGATGCCGTGCACGACCTCCGCGCCGACCGACGCGCAGATCGAGCCCGGGAAGCCGCGGTAGCCCAGGAAGCTCGGCACCGCGCCCTCGTCGCGAATGGACTGCTCGCCGAGCCGGTCCAGCTCGCCGGTGGTCATCCCTGGGGCGACGGCCGCGACCAGGCGTTCGAGCGTACGGCCGACGACGAGGCCGGCCAGGCGCATGAGCGCGATCTGCTCAAAGGTCTTGACGGTGACGCCCCGCGGCCGCCGGGTGCGCACGGCCGCCGTCATGAACCCGCCCTCACGCGTCGGACACGCCGGCCCGAAGCGGTCGCAGGGCGTCGATGGCTCGCTGCGTGACGTCGTCGACCGGGCCGGTCGCGTCGATGCCGATGAGCACGCCGCGCCCCGCGTAGTAGGCGACCAGCGGCGCGGTGGACTCGGCGTAGACCTCGAGCCGGTTCGCGATCGTCTCGGCTTGGTCGTCGTCGCGCTGGTAGAGCTCGCCGCCGTCCAGGTCGCACACGTCGGGCTCCTTGGGAGGGTCGAAGTCGACGTGCCAGATGTGGTTGCAGGTACGGCAGGTGCGGCGTCCGGACAGCCGCCGGATCACCTCGTCGTCGTCGACCACGAGCTCGAGCACGACGTCGAGCTCGCTGTCGGCCGTCTCGCGCAGGATGTCGTCCAGCGTCTGCGCCTGGGGCACCGTGCGGGGAAAGCCGTCCAGCAGGAAGCCGTCGAGCGCGTCGGGCTCGGCCAGCCGGTTGCGCACCATGTCGATGGTGACGTCGTCGGGGACGAGGTCCCCCCGGTCCATGTAGGCCTTGGCCTGCACCCCGAGTGGGCTGCCCTCGCTGACGTTGGCCCGGAAGATGTCCCCGGTGCTGATCTTGGGCATCGCCACGTGCTCAGCGATGAACTGGGCTTGCGTCCCCTTGCCCGCTCCGGGTGGTCCGACCAGGACGAGGCGCATCAGCGCACTCCATCCACTAGCGCAGGAAGCCTTCGTAGTTGCGCAGCATCAGCTGGCTCTCGATCTGCTTCACCGTCTCGAGGCCGACGCCGACGATGATGAGGATGGCCGCCCCGCCGAACGGGATCTGGTCACCGGCCCCGGTGAGCCCGAACAGCATGTACGGCAGGACCGCGACCAGGCCGAGGTAGACCGCACCGAACGAGGTCACCCGGGACAGGATGTAGTCGAGGTACTCCGCGGTGGCCCGGCCCGGCCGGATGCCGGGCACGAAGCCGCCGTACTTCTTCATGTTGTCGCTGACCTCGACCGGATTGAAGGTGATCGCGACGTAGAAGAACGTGAAGAAGACGATCAGGCCGAAGTAGATCAGCAGGTAGACCGGGTTGCTGGGGTCGACCAGGTAGGTGTTGATGAAGCGGGTGAACGTCGCGTTGCTCGTCCAGACGTTGCTCAGCAGCTGCGGCAGGTAGAGCAGCGACGACGCGAAGATCACCGGGATGATGCCGGCCTGGTTGACCTTCAGCGGGATGTAGGTCGACGTCCCGCCGTACATCCGCCGGCCGATCATGCGCTTGGCGTACTGCACCGGGATGCGGCGCTGGGCCTGCTCGACGTAGACGACCAGGGTGATGACCACCAGCGCGAGCAGCCCGATCGTGATCACGATCAGCGGGCCCCGTGGCTGCTGGTAGAGCCGGATCGCCTGCGCCGGGATCAGGGCGATGATCGAGGTGAAGATGAGCACCGACATGCCGTTGCCGACGCCGCGGTCGGTGATGAGCTCGCCGAGCCACATGACCACCGCGGTGCCGGCGGTCATCGTGATGACGAGCACCAGGACGCGGAACAACGAGTCGTCGGGGATCACCCGGATGCTCGGATCCGGGAACAGCCGGCCGGAACGCGCCAGCGCGATGATGCCGGTGGACTGCAGCACGGCGAGCGCCACCGTCAGGTAGCGGGTGTACTGCGTGATCTTGGCCTGCCCGGCCTGCCCCTCCTTCTTCAGCTCCTCGAGCCGGGGGATGACCACCACCAGCAGTTGCAGGATGATCGAGGCGGTGATGTACGGCATGATGCCCAGCGCGAAGATACTGAGCTGCAGGAGCGCGCCGCCACTGAACAGGTTGACCAGCTGGTAGAGGCTGTTGCCTTCGGCGCTCTCCAACGCCTGCTGGATGGCGACGTAGGAGACCCCCGGTCCGGGGATGAAGGCGCCGAGCCGGTAGACCCCGACGATGAACAGCGTGAAGAAGATCTTCCGGCGCAGGTCCGGGGTCTTGAAGGCCCGACCGAAGGCGGTGAGCACGGCTCCTCCTGGCATCGGTACGTGCGGGCACGAACCGGGTCGGGGGCTCCCTGCTGCGCCTCGAGGCACAGCGGGACGGGCGGTCTGGACGAGGCGCTGGGCGGTGTGGGCTGGCCCACGAACAGGCCTAACCCCTGCAGCGACTGTAACAGCCAGCCTCTGACCGGCTACCGGAACGGCTAGTTCAGCTCGAGGAACCCTCCCTGATCACCTGGCGAGAAAACACCCCTGTGGAGGGGCCTGAATCGCCGCATGATCAGGGAAGCGAACCCGCAACGCAGTGGGGCGCTACCGGACCGTTGCGGTCCCTCCGGCTGCGGAGATCTTGTCCTTCGCCGAGGCGGAGAACGCGTGGGCGGTGACCTGCAGCGTGACGGTCAGCTCGCCGCCGCCGAGCACCTTGACCAGGCAGTTGTCGCGTACGGCGCCGGCCGAGACGAGCTCGTCCACACCGACGGTGCCGCCCTGCGGGAACAGCTCAGCGATCCGGTCGAGGTTGACGACCTGGTATTCGGTGCGGAACCGGTTCGTGAAGCCCTTCAGCTTGGGCAGCCGCATGTGCAACGGCATCTGCCCGCCTTCGAACGCCACCGGCACCTGGTAGCGCGCCTTGGTGCCCTTGGTGCCACGGCCGGCCGTCTTGCCCTTGCTGGCCTCGCCGCGGCCGACCCGCGTCTTGGCCTTCTTGGCGCCGGGTGCCGGACGCAGGTGGTGGACCTTCAGCGGCGAGCCGCTGCGCGCCCGGGGCGCGGCCTGCTTCCCGGTCTCGGTCGTCTGGGTGCTCTCCTCGGTCATGGCTTACTCGACCTCCTCGACCGTCACGAGGTGGGTGACGGTGTGGACCATCCCGCGGATCTCGGGGCGGTCCGGCTGGATGACGGTGTCGGAGATCCGCTTCAGGCCGAGCGAGCGCAACGTGTCGCGCTGGTTCTGCTTGCCGCCGATCCCGGACTTGATCTGGGTGACCTTCAGGCGCGCCATCACGCGCCTGCCGCGGCCTGCGCCCGGGCCCGCAGCATCGCGGCCGGAGCCACCTGCTCGAGGGTGAGGCCGCGCCGGGCGGCGATCTCCTCGGGCCGCACGAGCCCCTGCAGGGCTGCGACCGTGGCATGGACGATGTTGATCGGGTTGGACGAGCCGAGCGACTTGCTCAGCACGTCGTGGATGCCGGCGCACTCGAGCACGGCGCGCACCGGGCCACCGGCGATGACGCCGGTACCGGGGCTGGCCGGCTTGAGCAGCACGACACCGGCCGCCGCCTCGCCCTGGATCGGGTGCGGGATGGTCGAGGCGATGCGCGGGACCCGGAAGAAGTGCTTCTTGGCCTCCTCGACGCCCTTGGCGATCGCGGCGGGCACCTCCTTGGCCTTGCCGTAGCCGACGCCGACCTGGCCGTCACCGTCGCCGACGACGACCAGCGCCGTGAAGCTGAACCGGCGCCCGCCCTTGACGACCTTCGCGACCCGGTTGATCGCGACGACGCGTTCGATGTGGTTGCTCTTCTCGGCGCCGCCACGCCCGCCTCCGCGGCCGCCGCTCTGGCCGCCGGCGCCTGAGCGCTGTGGTCCTGGCATCAGGAGTTCCTCGTCTCGGTACGTGCAGGTGTAGGTGCGGTGGGAGCAGCCATCAGAACCTCAGCCCGTTCTCGCGGGCGCCATCGGCCAGCGCGGCGATCCGCCCGTGGTAGGCGTTGCCGCCGCGATCGAAGACCACGGCGTCGACACCACGCTCCTTGGCGCGGGTCGCGACCAGCGCGCCGACCTGGCGGGCTCGCGCGCTCTTGTCGCCGTCCGAGGCTCGAAGATCTGCCTCGAGGGTGGAGGCGCTGGCCAGCGTGTGGCCGGCGGTGTCATCGACGATCTGGGCAGTGATGTGCCGCGCGGAGCGCGTGACGACCAGTCGCGGCCGGGCCGGCGTGCCTGAGACGCGCTTGCGCACGCGAAAGTGCCGCCGAGCCTTGCTGACGCGCCGCAGCGCGGAGATGTGAGCCATTACTTACCCGTCTTCCCGACCTTGAGCTTGATCTGCTCGCCCTCGTAGCGGACGCC
>JAHWJP010000259.1 GCA_019348355.1 Actinomycetota bacterium | reverse complement strand
GACAACGCCCCGATGGCGATCATCGAGCTGGTCGAGGCGCTCACCGTTCGCCAGCAGGCGGTCGGCGAGGCCGAGCGGGCGCGGGGGTCCCGGATCGCCCCGACCAAGGCGCCGACGCCGGCGACCCGCGAGTCGGCCGTGGACCTGGCGAAGGACAGCCCGACCGCTGCGGCGGTGGCGGCAGCGCCGGCGGCTCCCGAGCCGGCCGAGCCCACCTCGGTCGAGCCTGCAGCCGCCGATGTGAGCGATGCCGACGTGGCGGTGGACGAGTCGGCAGGAGCCGTGACCGACCCGGAGCCGGCCCCTGCCGCCGAGCCCGGCCCGGTCGACGGGGACGAGACCAAGTAGCCACCGCACCGGTCCGCGTACGGCTGGACCTCGCCTACGACGGGACCGGGTTCGCGGGCTGGGCGCAGCAGCCGGGCCTGCGTACGGTCCAGGGGGTGGTGCAGGACGCCCTCGGCGTGGTCCTGCGTGCCGCCCCGCCCCGGCTGCAGGTCGCTGGCCGTACCGATGCCGGCGTGCATGCGCGGGGGCAGGTGGCGCATGCCGACCTGCCGGCTGCGGTCGCTGCCGACCGGCTGCTGCTGCGCCGGCTGAACGGCCTGCTGCCGGACGACGTCCGGGTCCGCGCCGTCGCGGTGGCGCCGCCCGGCTTCGACGCGCGCTTCTCGGCGCTGGCGCGTACCTACCGCTACCGCATCGTCGACGGCCCGCAGGCGGTCGACCCGCTGCGCCGACGGGAGGTGCTGAGCTGGCCGCGACCGCTCGGGCTCGAGGTGATGCAGGCCGCCTGTGCGCCGCTGCTGGGCGAGCACGACTTCGTGGCCTTCTGCCGGCGGCGGGAGGGAGCCACGACGATCCGACGCGTGCTCGAGCTCGGCTGGGAGCGCGATGCGGACGGGGTGCTCGTACTGACCGTCCGGGCCGATGCGTTCTGCCACTCGATGGTGCGCTCCCTGGTCGGCGCCCTGCTGGCCGTCGGCGAGGGCCGGCGCGAGCCGGACTGGCCGGGATCGCTGCTGAGCTGGGGGCGGCGCGCGGACGCGATCCCGGTCGTCCCGCCGCACGGCCTGGTGCTCGAGCACGTGGCCTACCCGCCGGACGAGGAGCTGCTGGCCCGGCAGGCCGTCACCCGGTCCCTGCGCCACCTGACCGGGCAGCCGATGAACCGCGAGCAAGCCCTGATGATGCGGGGAGGTGAAGCGCTGGTCGAGCCACCGGGAGACGTCGAGCCCCCTGGGGTCGGGTGACCCCTGCGACGCCTATGCAAACTGCTCCTGGGGCCAGGGGCAGTTTGCATAGGCGCCTGCAGGGTGTTGCCGATGCGGCGGCTCGCCTGGCGTCCACGAAGCCGCCGCGGTCGCAAAGCGGTGGCCCGCACCGCCTGCTGCCCGCGACAATGTGGCGCATGGGGTATGTCGACGTGCAGAAGCTCGCCTGCGTCCTGCCGGACGGCCGAGTCCTGTTCGACGACGTGAGCTTCCGGGTCGGTGAAGGCGCGAAGACCGCGCTGGTCGGCGCGAACGGCACCGGCAAGACGACCCTGCTGCGGATGATCGCCGGCGACGTCCAGCCCGCGGCCGGCGCCGTCGCGCGGACCGGCGGGGTCGGGGTGATGCGCCAGTTCTCGGCTCCATCCGGGACGGCACGCCCGTGCGCGACCTGCTCGTCTCTTTCGCGCGGCCGGCGATCCGTGCCGCCGGGCAGGCCCTCGAGGCAGCCGAGCTCGCGATGATGGAGCGCGACGAGGAGGTGACCCAGCTGCGCTACGCCACCGCGCTGTCGGACTGGGGTGACGCGCACGGCTACGACGCCGAGGTCATCTGGGACATCTGCACGATGGCCGCGCTCGGCGTGCCGTACGACAAGGCGCAGTTCCGCATGCTGCACACGCTGTCCGGCGGGGAGCAGAAGCGGCTCGCGCTCGAGGCGCTGCTGCGCGGCCCCGACGAGGTGCTGCTGCTCGACGAGCCGGACAACTACCTCGACGTGCCGGGCAAGC
>JAHWJP010000144.1:2478-6522 GCA_019348355.1 Actinomycetota bacterium | reverse complement strand
CTCAGCGCGCGATGCTCAGCGGGCGACGCGCGCTGTCCCGGCGACGGCTCGTGTCCGGCGTCGATGACCTATGGCGACGAGCGGCGCGAAAATCTCTAGGATGATCCGTCCTTGACCCCCAGTGACTACCGGCCCGAGATCCCAGGGCACAAAGGTGAGGCGTGCGCCCCGTTGACGAAGGCTGTTCCGGCACTGCCGCTCCCTCTCCAGGTGAGCACCACCTGGCACCCGGACCGAGTTCTGCCCACGTCGTCGCTGCCGGTGCACCGCGGGCCGATCTGCCCCGGTGCCCATGACCGGCACCGTCAGCCTCCGCCCGCGTCGGGCCGCTCCTAGGAACCGCCGTCTTCCCCTCCTGCTCGTTGCCGCAGCGCTGCTCGTCTCCGGCTGCAACGCCCAGATCGAGACGGTGCTCGAGCCGGTCGTCCCCGCCGAGCAGGCCCGCGAACGCGTACCCGAACTGCTGGAGCGGGCCACTGCCGCGTTCAACCTTCCGACCGAGCCACCGCGGCTCGAGACCGATGTCGAGGAGAAGAAGTGCGATGACACGACCGGTCAGCCAGATGGCGACTCCTTGATCCGCGTGTTCGGGGGCCGGCAGATCGCTGCGCCGGCGGGCGATGCTGAGGACCAGGTAGCCAAGGTGTCGGCCACGCTGGCCGCTGCCAACCGATGGACCCGCGAGAAGGCCCCGATCGGCAGCAGCTGGCGCCTTCGCACCCCGGAGGGCTATGGGCTCGTTCTTCGCCCAGTCAGCCCGGAGATCATCACCATCTCGATCGTCAGTCCCTGCGCACGTCCATGACGGGACAGGCGTCTCTGGCCAGGCCTGGAGCAAGGTGACCTATGGTGAGGGGGCACGTCGCGACTGCGCCAAAGAGACCGGCCCTCCGCCGCCCCGTGACTATCGGCCCCACCCAGGGCGCAAGGTGAGGCGCTTCGACTGATGACCGACACTGCGATGCGCATGAACGTGATCTCCCGCCTCGGTCTGCGTCGATCCGCCCCGAGGGGCCGCCCCCTCCTGCTCGCCGCGGTGGCCGCGCTGCTGATCTCCGGATGTTCGGCAGACCCCGACGACCTCGAACCCCTCGTCCCTGCAGCCCAGGCCCGCGAGCAGGTCCCCGCGCTGCTCGAGACGGCCACTGCAGCCTTCAACCTCCCGGCGCCACCCGCCCCGCAGGCGAGTGAGGTCGAGGAACAACCGTGTGACGACAGGGCCGGCCAGCCTGACAACGAGAACTTGATCCGGCTGTTCGGCGGACGGCAGATCCCCGCGCCGGCGGGCGATTCCGAGCAGCAGGTCGAGACGGTGTCGGCCTCGTTGGCCACAGCGAACGACTGGAGCCGGGAAAAGGCCTCGGTCGGCAGTAGTTGGCGCCTACGCACCCCGGAGGGCTACATGCTCGTCCTCCGACCGGTCAGCCCACAGCTCATGACCATCTCCATCGCCAGCCCGTGCGCCCGTCCTTGACGGGAACGGCTGGCGAACGCCACGGCCCGATCGGCACGTCAACGCCAGGTCCAGCCGGCCCTTGTCATCGGGCCCTGACAGGGCCACGCTGAGCGCATGGCCGTCGTCCCGCTGCCGCCGCGCGGTGAGTGGTTCGCTGACGCCCGTGATGGGGAGCGGGCGCTGCGTGTCTCCTGGCACGCCGAGAAGGGCTGCGTCGTGCTGTCGTCCTGGCGGACCGAGGTCTGTGTCGGTACGGTCCGGCTGACGCCCGAGGACGCAGCCAGGCTCATTGCGGTGCTGGCCGACGGGTTGGCTGCCACTCACGAGACGCCTGGCGAGACGGCTACCGCCTGAGCCGGTCGGCTGGGTGTGAGACGGTGACGGTCGGGTAGGTCGACGAACACGTGTTCGATCCCAAGGAGGAGATGTCGTGGTCGACAAGGATGCCGTCCAGCACCGCCCGGACAAGGACCCGTCCGACTGGGTGACCGGTGACGAGCCGGCTACCGGCCCACAGGAGAGCTACCTGTCCACCCTCGCGCAACAGGCAGGCGAGAGCGTCGAAACCGAGAACCTGACGAAAAAGGATGCCTCGCAGAAGATCGAGGATCTGAAAGCCAAGACTGGGCGCTGAGTCAACAACAGTCAGGGCGTCGACAACCGAGGTCGGACGAGCCGGCCGGTCAGCGTATCGGCGAAGCCCCGCTCGCCCGTCGCCGCAGGCAGGGCGACTCGTCCAGCCGGCGGGGGAGTCTGTGGCGCGACCCTCCCGAGCAGGGCCTGGGTCGCGCGCACCAGGCGAACAGCAGGTCAGGCCGCTCGAGCTCGCCGACCGGCCCGCGGGCCAGTGCCTCGTAGGTGACCACCGCGCCGGTGTCGAGATCGACGATCGGCTGCAGCACCGCGCGTACGTCGCCGGTCGCCAGAACGCGCTCGATCGCGGACACAGGTCTCCCAAGCAACGGCAAAGAAGGCGATCTGCCCAACGTTGTCGACACTGTCGAGCGTCGGCTGAAGCGACAGCCGAACGCCGCACGGCCGGACCGCACGAGGCAGTCCGGCCGTGCTGATCTGCAGGTGGAGGTGGCGGGAATCGAACCCGCGTCCTCCGGAACCGACACAGGGCTTCTCCGGGCGCAGCTGACTGTGCTTTTCTCAGCCCTCCCGGTCACGCCAGCAAGCCGGGAACGGGCTCAGCCACGGAAGTTCACCACCCGCCCCCGTGGCCAAAGCGGGTGGTGGTCCTCCTGTCGATGCCAGGTCCCGGGCCGGAGGCTCTCCCGGGCTGACAGCGACGTCCTTAGCTGCTAAGCAGCGAGGGCGTACGCGCGCTGATTGGAATCGGCGCTTGTATTTTTTGCGACGTTGTTGGTTAACGAGATCATCGTCGCCTTCCTCGGCCCGCTTCACCTGCCTCGACAACCGGAGTCGAGACCTGTCACCCCCTTCGTGGGTTGATCGACCCAATCCTACGCCGCGGCAGACCGATCAGCCGGGCGCTCAGCGCCGTCCCTGCTTGAGCGCCCGGCCCATCGCGTTGCGCATCAGCTTCTGCGCGTCCCGCTCGGCCAGCACCTGCCGCTTGTCGTAGGACTTACGCCCGCGGCCGAGCGCGATCTCGACCTTGGCGCGGCCGTCCTTGAAGTACAACGACAGGGGTACGAGGGCAAGGCCGCTCTCCCGGGTGCGCGCCTGCAGCTCGGCGATCTGCTTGCGGTGGAGCAACAGCTTTCGAGCCCGCCGGGGGGTGTGGTTGTTCCAGGTGCCCTCGGTGTACTCCGGGATGTGGGCGCCCAGCAGGTAGACCTCGCCGTCCTGGACGCTCGCGTAGGCGTCGGTCAGCGAACAGCGGCCCTGCCGCAGCGACTTGACCTCGGTGCCGGTGAGCACCATGCCGGCCTCGAAGACGTCCTCGACGGTGTAGTCGTGGCGGGCCTTCTTGTTCTGCGCCACCAGCTTGTTCTTGCCCCCGCGGGTGCCGTCCGGCGGGCCCTTCGGGTTGCGGCTCGCGGCCGAGCCCTTGCTCATGCAGCAAGTCTAGGTCTGCGAGCTCAGGGCGGGCTGACGTAGTCGAGCGGATCGACCGGGTCGCCGTTGCGGCGTACCTCGAAGTGCAGGTGCGGGCCGGTGGAGGCACCCGTGCTGCCGATCCGGCCGATCCGCTGGCCCTTGGACACCGACTGGCCCTCGCGCACCAAGATGGTCGACTGGTGGGCGTACGCCGTGGTCAGGTTCTTGCCGTTGACCGTGCCGTGCGTGAGAACGACGAGGTTGCCGTAGCCGCCCGAGGGGCCGGCGACGATCACCGTGCCACCGTCGGCCGCACTGATCGGCGCCCCGGCGCCCCCGCCGATGTCGATGCCGGCATGGAAGCGCTGGTCGCCGTAGATCGGGTGCCTGCGGAAGCCGTAGCGGCTCGTGAGGCGGCCGGGAGCCGGCCAGACCATCCCGTCCGCACGCTGCGCGGTGCTGGCCGGCGGCGGTGGCGGAGCCGGCCGCGGGGGCGCCGGGCGCGGGGGCGCCGGGCGCCCCGCGCGGGCAGCACGCTCGGCCTCCTGCCGGAAGGCGGTGGCCGCTGCCGCTTCGGC
>JAHWJP010000144.1:0-2378 GCA_019348355.1 Actinomycetota bacterium | reverse complement strand
GCGGCCCGGCGCTGGGCTTCTGCGGCCCTGCGCTGGGCTTCTTCGGCTGCCCGACGTCGGGCTTCGGCGGCGGCGGCTTCGGCGGCGGCGCGGCGGATGCGCTCGGCCAGCTCACGGGACGCGGCCTGCGCCGCCTGGTAGTCGCGCTGGTCCTGGGCCCGGTTGCCCTCGGCAACCGCCAGTGCAGCCCGCCGATCGGCGACCAACTGCGCCACCCGAGCAGCCGCGGCCTCGGCCTCGCCGGTGATCTGGCGGGCGCGCTCCTCGCCTTGCGCCGCGGCGACCCTCAACCGCTCGACCGCGCGGGCCTCGGCGCCGAGGTCGGCCTCGGTGCGCGACAGGGTGAGCCGGTCGCGGGTCAGCCGCTCGAGCGTGCCGTCCTGATAACGAAAGACCGAGCGCAGCATGCTGGCGCGCTCGAGGACGTCCTGCGGCTCGCCTGCCTCCATGACGTCCTGCAGCGCACCGAGCCGCCCGCGCTGGTAGGAGCGGCGGGCCAGCTGACCGACCTGCTCCCGGCCCTGCTGCACCCGGCTACCCGCTTCGGCGACCCGCTGCTCGGCGGCGGTCCGGGCGGCCTCGGCCCGCTCGACCGCGGTCCGGGCAGCGGCGAGCTTGGCCTGCGCGCCGGCCAGCTCGCCCTTGGCCTTCGCGACGTTCTGCTCGGCGATGGGCATCTCGGCGGCGATCGCCTGCAGTGCCACCCCGGCGGCGCGCACCTGCTCGTTGGAGCCTTCGAGAGCGTCGGCCGCCTCGGCTTCACGCAGCCGGGCCTCCTCCTGCGCCTCCGGCGACAGCGGGGCCGGGGCAGTGGCCGGGAGGGCGGACACCGCGCCGGGAGCGGCGCTCGCGGCAGGATCGAGACCGAGCGGGATCGCCAGCGCGGACAGCACGACGAGCAGCGACGAGCGGTACGCCCGCCGCCGGCGCCGCCGCGGCGCAGCAGTCACAGGGGTACCCACAGCACCATCTGTACCATGGCAGAGCCTTCTTGGGGAGTCACACGCGCAGGTGGCGCCGCAAGGTGACAAACGACGACAACCCGGCCAGCAGTGCCCCGGTCAGGAACAGCCACGGCAGGATCGCCAGCACGTCATCCCAGCCCACGAAGGCGGTGAAGGCGAAGGTCGGCTTGAGCTGGTCGTCGATGAGGAACTTCTTGAGCGCCACCAGGGCCCCGGCCGCGAAGCCGGCGCCCACCAGGCCGGCGAGCACCCCTTCGAGCAGGAAGGGCAGCTGGATGTAGAGGTTGCTGGCGCCGACCAGGCGCATGATGCCGGTCTCCCGGCGGCGGCTGAAGGCGGCCACCCGGATGGTGTTGCTGATCAGCAGCAGCGCCGCCACGACCTGCACCCCCGCGATGATCAGCGCCAGCAGCTGCATCTTGTTGAGGACGTTGAAGAACCCCTCCAGCAGCGCCTTCTGGTCCTGCACCTCCTCGACGCCCGGCCGGCCCTGGAACGCACCCGCCACGATCTCGAACTGCGTCGGGTCCCGCAGCTTGACCCGGAAGGACTCCGGGAGCGCCTCGGCGGTCACGTTCTGCACCAGGTCGGGGGAGTCCTGGAACTGCTCCCGGAAGTGGACGAACGCCTCCTCCTGCGACTCGTAGAAGACCTGCTCGACCTGGGGGGTGGCCTCGAGATCGGCCAGCAGCTGGTCGCGCTGCTCCTGGGTGACCGGCGCCCCGGCGCAACTCGGCTCCTGGCTGGCCCGGCCGCACAGGTAGACCGAGACCTCGACCTTGTCGTACCAGAAGTCCTTCATCGTCTCGACCTGCTTGCGGATGAGCAGCCCCGAACCGAACAGCGCCAGGCTGATCGCCACCGTCACGACGACGGCCACGGTCATCGTGAGGTTGCGGCGCAGGCCGATACCGATCTCGCTGAACACGAACTGGGCGCGCACGGGGGTTCCTTGCCGTCGGGGGGGTGTTGCGGGTCTCAGCCTGCGAAGCCGTAGACGCCGCGGGCCTGGTCGCGGACGACCTTGCCGTCATCGAGCTCCACCACGCGGCGCCGCATGGAGTTGACGATCGCCGCGTCGTGGGTGGCCATGACGACGGTCGTGCCGGTGCGGTTGATGCGATCGAGCAGTTTCATGATGCCCACCGAGGTGTTCGGGTCGAGGTTGCCCGTCGGCTCGTCCGCAATCAAGATCATCGGACGGTTGACAAAGGCTCGGGCGACGGCGACCCGCTGCTGCTCCCCGCCGGACAGCTCGTCCGGCAGCCGCTTGCCCTTTCCCTCGAGCCCCACCAGCTCGAGCACCTCGGGCACCACCGCATCGACGACGTGCCGGGGCTTGCCGATCACCTCGAGGGCGAAGGCGACGTTCTGGAAGACCGTCTTGTTGGGCAGCAGCCGGAAGTCCTGGAA
>JAHWJP010000035.1 GCA_019348355.1 Actinomycetota bacterium | reverse complement strand
CCGCCAGGGCGTCGACCGCCGCGACCAGCGCCTCACAACTCGAACTCATGTTCTAGACAGTACCGGATCAGGACCGCTCTGGCAAGCCCTGTACAGGTCAATTCCACTCGCCTGCAACATCTTTGGCAGACACGCCCCGCAGAATGTCAAGAGCCAACGGGCGGTTTGTGGAGGACGCGAGCCGCCTCGTACCCCTGTGGAGAACCCTGTGGAGAACCACTGAACCTCCCGGTCTCAGCCGCAAGGTGCGCGCCCTGCTACCTCGGGCTGTCCGGTCCTCCGGTGCCGATCGGGTTGCCCGCAGGTCGCGGCATCGCGCCCAAGCCGGCGTCGATGAACGCGCGCACGACTGCCTGCTGCCGTTCCGGAACGACGTTCACGAGGTACGTCTCCGCCCTGCTGCGCGGCGATGGCGGACAGGACCTGCTCGCACGATTCTTCCCTGTGCAGTGACAACGAGCCAGCCGGCAGAGTCCTGCCCTGGGCTCGTCGTGGCATCGATCGGCGGCGGGCTTGACCTGGCGCTGCCGGTTTCGGCGGCGGGCAGGCCAGTGGCGGGAGAGGGCGATTGGTTGCCGCATCCGGTCTGTCCGGCTGCAACCAGGAGTGCGACCAGCCACCGCGAAGTAGCTCGGGCGGCCGGAAACGGATGGTCCTTGCCAAATAATGTGGTCATGCCCGCTCCCTGCTGCTGATCGGTGCCGGTGCTGCTCCCGGCGGTGATGAGACGTAGAAGAACGTGCTGCGGGTGCATGGACGCGGCCTCCCGGCTGCGGGGGGTGGCCCGCGAGCCCGCCGCGAGCACGACCGGCACCCCGATGCCGAGCGGCATCCACCACGCACCGGTCGCGGCCGCCGAGGCGATGACCACACCGACGCAGGCGGTCGGGGTGGCCACCCGCACGCTGGCGAAGGCCAGCGCCCCCGGCGGCGCCACCGCGTCGCGAACCCCGTTCAGCAGGGCGTGGTGCGGACGGCATCGCGAGCCCCCCGCATGCACGGCACCACGACGGCGGTGCAGGCCAGCCCGCCGGTCACGATGGCGGTGAGCTCGGCAGCAGAAGGGCTCCCCGGCGAGCGCAGCGACCCGGCCATGGCGGCCACCGTCACCGCCCCGAGGACCGTCTCTCCGAGTACTACCAGGTGCGGCCGCCCCGGCGGCGATGAGCCCAGACATGATGCCGAGCAGGAGGTCGTAGGGATGAGGGCCGGCTGAGCGAAAGTCGGCGACCCTCAGCTCAGTCCGCCTCCTCAATGGGGGTCATACAGACCGTACGCGGCGTGCAGCGCGTCGGTGAGCGCCCACGCGTCGGAGTCGCTGAGGTAGCCGATGAATTCACCAACAAGGTCTGCCGGCACGGTGGCAACGTCGCAGTTGATCACGCTGGTGCGATCCAACCCGGTTCGAGGACCGACCGGGACCTTGCTGGCTCAGCTTCGTACGGTGCTGGTGATCGGTGTGATGGCGATCCCGGCGAAGTATCCCAGCGCGGTCTCTCGGGTGAGCAGGACCGCCGGCCGCACCTTGTCGAGCTGCACCCCACCGCGACCCCGACCCCGACCGCTCAGCCAGGCTCCGCTCCGGCCTGACCGACGACGAAGGCCAGGCCCCACAGGGTCGCGATCTTCACACCCGTCGCCAGCGGCCGCCCGACGTAGTGGCGGGTCAACGCATCGACGGGGCGGGTAGGGATCAGCCCGCCGGCGACCTGCCCGGCGACGTTCCACGGTGACAACGATCCGAGCCGCATCGATCGCACGACGATCGGGGTGAGGCCCACGTCGATCATCAGATCCGCGATGCGATGCGGCGTCGTCGGCCAGCCGTGCGACCAGTCCGACTCCCAGAACGACGTCCGGTAGTCACGCAGGTCGGGCGAGGCGATCAACACGAAACCACCCGGTCGAACCGCGCTGCCCAGCGCGGCAAGCCAGGCGTGGGCCGCGTAGCCGTCAGGCGCATGCTCCAGCACGTGGAGGGCGACGGCGGCGTCGAAGCCCTGCAGCTCGGCTGGAAGGTTCGGCAGTGCGGCGTCATGCACGGTGACGCCGTATCGCTCGCGGGTCATCTGCCGCAGCGCCTTGGTCGGCTCGACCCCTTCGTAGCGTCGCCAGGCCGACGCGGCTGAGGCGACCCGTCCGGTGCCGGTGCCGACCTCGAGCAGCGACGAAGCCGCTGGGTCCAGCCCGGTCGTCGTGGCGAGGTGCTGCAGCAGCCGTCGCGCGTTCCAGCGGTGCAGCCGCTCGGAGCGGTCCCAGTTGGCTTTGGTCGCGTACTGGTCGTAGATCTCCGGTGCTCCCATGCCGACGGACAGTACTGGCGCCGCCTCAGGCAATGTCCTCGTTCGGCGAGGACTCGCGACGGGCAGGTCGCCGCAGACAGTAGCTCAGCCCGAGGCCACGACAGAGACCAGCCGGGCGCGTATGACCGGATCGCCGTACCGGCGCAGCGTCCTGTTCAGCGACAGCCCGGCGGCCAGGACGATCGGCACGGCGATGACGATCGGGAGCCACCACCGTCCGGTCGCTGACGCCGTCGCGATGACCACGCCGACGCAGGCCGTCGGAACGGCGAGCCGGACGCTGGCGAAGGCGAGTGCACCCGGCGGCGCCACCGCGTCGCGGACCCCGGCCAGCAGCGCGTGGTGCGGCCGGCGCACCGACGCCCGCATGCACTGGGCCACCACGACGGCGGTGCAGGCCAGCCCGGCGGCCACGATGGCGGCCACCTCCGCCACAGTCGGACTGCCCGGCGAGCGCAGCGACCCGGCCACCGCGGCGATGGTCACCGCGCCCAGCACCGTCTCGCCGAGTACGAAGGTCTTGGCCCGCGCGACCAGGCGCGGCTCCGAGGGCAGCGAGGCCAGCCACAGCGCCCCCGAGCCGTCGAGGCAGAAGGCGTTCACCCCGAACAGCAGGCCGGCCCCGGCCGCGACCAGCCCGGGCAGGATGACCATCGACTGCCACGGCACCGCCGCCCCGGCGGCGATGAGCCCGGGCATGACCGCGAGGACGAGGCCGCCGCGGCGCAGGGCGGGGGCACGCCACACGCTGGCCCGGTCGACCGCGACCAGCTCGCGCAGGGTGCTGCGTCGGGACGCGCGGCGGCGTACCGGAAGCAGGTGCCGTGCACTGCCCGCGTCACCGGGCCGGCCGAGGGCCCAGCCGCACAGCCACGAGCCGGCCGCCGCCCCGAGCGCGGCAAGGCCCAGCAGCACCGCTGTTGCTCTGACCCACCGGGTCAGGTCCGCGGCGCCGACAGCCTGCACAACGGAGTGCGTCGGGCTCGACGCCAGTGCTGCGGCCCCCTGACCGCTCTGCACCGTCACGACGGCCGCGACCAGCAGCCCGGCGCCGGCCGCGAAGACCAACCGCCGCCCACGTCGGGTCTGTCGCAGGCCCACCACCAGCCACGCGAGGGCCTGACCCAGCACGGTGATGCAGCCGACGTACAGCGTGGTCGTCAGCATCCCGCGCGGCAGGCTGGTGTCCAACGTGAGGTAGGCGGTCATCGCCGCCAGCGCCAGGAGCTGGACGAGCCAGACCAGGTTGAGTGGCGCCAGCAGCAGTCCGCCCAGGAAGTGCGTGGTGGGGCGTACGGGGTAGGCGACCAGCTGGTCCGGCGGCACGATCTCGCTGCCGCCGCCCGAGGTGAGGGGCGCCACGACCGCGAGCACGCCGAACCCCAGGTAGGCGGCCGGGGCGAGCTCGATCGCGGTGGCGAGCGTCGGCGGATCCAGGGCGCTGCCGCTGGTGAGGGCGAGCCAGACGAGCCAGCCGACGGCCGCGGCGGTCGTGAGCAGGCCGATCCGCTGACCGGCGCCGCGCAGCAGCCGCCAGCGCAGCCCGAGCAGGCAGGCCAGCTGCCGGGCCGGGGAGGTGGCGCCGGCCGGGGACCTCACGTGATCAGCGCTCGGTAGCGACTGTCACCCTCGCTCCCGGTCAGCTCGGCGGCGGGCGCGGCGCCGACGACGCGCCCGCCCTTGAGCACGACCGCCTCCTCGCAGGCCCGGACGGCCAGGCCGAGCAGGTGGGTCGAGACGAACACGGCGGCGCCGGTGGCCCGGGCCTCGGCCACCACCTCGAGGGTGGCGTCCACTCCGAGCGGGTCCACGCCGTCGAACGGCTCGTCGAGCAGCAGCAGGCGCGGCTCGTGGAAGGTGGCGAGGACCACCGACAGCCGGCGGCCCATGCCGTGCGAGAAACCGGCCGTGACCCGGTCGGCGACGCCGGCCAGGTCGAAGCGGTCGAGCAGTTCGGTCGCCCGGTCCTGCCAGCCCTTCATGCCGCGCAGCTTGGCCGCGAGCTGCAGGTGCTCCCACGGGGTGGCACGGGGGATCAGCCCGCCGACGTCGGGGCAGTAGCCGACGACGGCGCGCACGCCAGAGGGGTCTTTCGCCGCGTCGATCCCGGCGACGGTGACCGAGCCGCTGCTCGGCGGCAGCACCCCGGCCAGCACCCGCATGGTGGTCGACTTGCCGGCGCCGTTGCGGCCGACGAGCGCGACGCTGCGGCCGGCGCCGACCGACAGGTCGAAGCCGTCGACCGCGCGGACGTCGCCGAAGTCGACGACGAGCTGGCGGGCCAGGAGCACGGGTTCCACGGTTCTCCTTCGGCCGGGGCAAGCGGAACGGTATAGCGCCGGGCCGCGATCGGCCGGGTGTGGCAACCGCTCGGGGTGGGTCGGTGTAGGTAGCCTGTCCGAGAACGAGCGACCGGCATGCCGAAAGTGGGGAACTGCAAACGATGAAGGCCGTCCTGCTCGCGGGTGGGCTCGGGACGCGCATGCGCGAGGAGACCGAGTTCCGTCCCAAGCCGATGGTCGAGGTGGGCGGCAAGCCGGTCCTCTGGCACATCATGAAGATCTTCTCGACCTACGGGATCGACGACTTCGTCGTCTGCACCGGCTACAAGGGCGAGATCATCAAGGAATACTTCCTCGACTACGAGGCCCGTAACAACGACTTCACCATCACCCTCGGTCGCTCCCGCGAGATCGTCTTCCACGACCAACACCTCGAGTCGGACTGGCGGGTGACGGTCGCCGACACCGGACCGGCGACGCAGACCGGCGGCCGGGTCGCGCGGATCCGGCGCTACGTCGAGCAGGACGACCGCTTCATCGTCACCTATGGCGACGGCCTCGCCGATGTGGACGTCGGCAAGCTGCTCGCCTTCCACGAGGCCCACGGCAAGCAGGCCACCATCACCACGGTGCGCCCGCTCTCGCGCTTCGGCCTGGTCGACCTCGACGCGTCCGCGCAGGTCCAGCGGTTCCGCGAGAAGCCTCAGGTCGACGACTGGGTCAGCGCCGGCTTCTTCGTGTTCGAGCGTGGCGTGCTCGACGTGCTGGGACAGGACTGTGACGACCTGGTGCTCGAGCAGGAGCCGCTGGCGGACCTCGCGAGCCGGGGCGAGCTGGTGGCCTACCAGCACGAGGGTTTCTGGCAGCCGATGGACACCTATCGGGAGTCCACCCTGCTCAATGACATGTGGAACCGCGGCGACGCTGCCTGGAAGGTGTGGCAGTGACCTACTGGTCGGACAAGCGGGTCCTGGTCACCGGCGCCACCGGCATGGTCGGCGCCTGGGCGACACGGCGGCTGGTGGACGAGGGCGCCCACGTCGTCGTGCTCGTGCGCGACGCCGACCCGCAGTCCGAGTTGCTGCGCAGCGGGACGATCGCGCAGACCTCGGTCGTCAACGGCCGGCTCGAGGACTACGAGAGCGTCGAGCGGGCGGTCAACGAGCACGAGGTCGACACGATCCTCCACCTGGGCGCGCAGACCGTCGTCGGCACCGCCTTCCGCTCCCCGTTGCAGACCCTGCAGGCCAACGTCGCCGGTTCCTGGAACGTCCTCGAGGCCGCCCGCGTGCATCCAGAACTCGTACGCCGGGTCGTCGTCGCCAGCAGTGACAAGGCCTACGGCGCGGTGCCCGAGCTGCCCTACACGGAGGACATGCCGCTCCGGGGCACCGCTCCGTACGAAGTGTCGAAGTCCTGCACCGACCTGATCAGCGCCAGCTACGCGTCGACCTACGCGACGCCCGTCGCGATCGCGAGGTGCGGCAACATCTACGGCGGCGGTGATCTCAACTGGAGCCGGATCGTCCCCGGCACGATCCGGGCGCTGCTGCGCGGAGACCAGCCGGTGCTCCGCTCGGACGGCACGTTCCTGCGCGACTACCTCTACGTGGAGGACGTCGTGGAGGCCTATCTCGCGACGGCGAAGGCGCTCGACGGGACCATCGGACCCGGTGCGGCCTTCAACTTCAGTGACGAGAAGCCGTTGTCGGTTATGGACATCTACACGGCCGTCTGCGCCGCGGTCGTGGGCGAACAGGTCGAGCCGCTGGTGCTCGGGCAGGCCAAGGAGGAGATCAAGGACCAGTACCTCGACGCGAGCAAGGCCCGCGGGGAGCTCGACTGGAACGCTGGCTGGTCGCTCGAGCGGGGGCTCGCCGAGACGGTGAGCTGGTATCGCGCGCTGCTGCCACCCGCTCTGTGACGACGGATCCGATCAGCGCCATGAGCAACGCCCGTCCGGTCAGTGGTCGTACGCCGGAGCTGCACGATCCGGTCCTGCCTGCGGAGCAGGTCGCTGCGGTGGGCCCCCGGCGACTGCCGGCCGACCGGCAACTGGTCAGCGTCGTCATCCCGGCCTACAACGAGACCGACTGCGTGGACGAGCTCGCCCGCCGGCTCACGCTCGTCATGGATGCCGAGCCGGCGTACGACTTCGAGATCATCGTCGTCGAGAACGGCTCGGTCGACGACACCTGGGACAAGCTGCTGGCGATTCATGCGCGCGACCGCCGCTTCAAGGTGGTGCAGCTCGCCCGCAACTTCCGGATGGACGGCGGGCTGACCGCAGGCCTCGCCCATGCGACGGGCGACGCTGCGGTCGTCATGACCGCCGACCTGCAGGACCCACCCGAGCTGATCCCGACCTTCCTGCGCAAGTGGGAGGAGGGGTACGAGAACATCTACATGGTCGTCAGCGAGCGACAGGGGACCGGACCGCTGCGGACCTTCAACTCGAAGGCGTTCTACTGGCTCGCCGGCAAACTCACCGACGGTCGGATCCCGCGCAACGCCAGCGACTTCCGTCTCGTCGACCGCAAGGTCTACGAGACCATCAACGCCATGGAGGAGCGCAACCGCTTCGTGCGCGGGCTGTTCGCCTGGGTGGGCTACCGCTCGCTGGGGGTCGAGCACGAGCGGGCGCCCCGCTTCGGGGGCGTCTCCAACGCGCACAGCCTCAAGGTCATCGATCTCGCCTTCAAGGGCATCTTCGCGCACTCCTACGTGCCGCTGCGCCTGATCACCGCCACCGGTTTCTTCGTGTCGATCCTGTCCTTCGTCACCCTGATCATTCTCGCTTTCCGCTTCATCTTCCTGGGCGTTCCGTTCGCCGGCTTCGGCACCATCGTCGGGTTCACGCTACTGCTGTTCGGCATCCTGTTCTCGATGATCGGGGTGGTGAGCGAATACGTCGGGCTGATCTACGAAGAGGTCAAGCAGCGGCCGAATTTCGTCGTCCGCGAGCGGGTGGGCCTGTGAGTGTGGCGCGGGAGATTGCGCCCCCCCCCGCTCTGTCGAGCGCCGAAACCGCCGGGACTGCAGATGCGTCCCCGGCCCGCAGCGCTGGTCATGACACCACAGCGCTACGCATCGCCAGCGCTCTGATCGTGCCTGTCGTCGCTGTCTTCGCTCTCGGCGTCAACGTCGTCGCCGACGTGACTCCCACCGCCGGGACCGGGAGTCTCGATTTCCTGACCACGGAGGATCTGCGCCCCGAGCCGGGCGAACAGCGGGCGTACCTGCTGCTGCTGCTGGCCCCGTTGGCGCTTGCGGCCGCAGTCTTGACCGGCATCCGCTGGGGCGACGATCAACGTGGCGGACGCTTCTCCGGCATCTTGCTCGCTGTGGGTCTGGCCGGTCAGGGCCTGCTCTTGTCGCTCATCGTCGTCTCGGTGATTCGACAAGGGGAGATCTACTCTTATTTCGCTTCCTGGCAATGGGGATTGAGTGTCGGTATCGGCCTCGTCGCCCTGGTGATCGTGCTTGTCGCGCCGCGGATTGCTGTCGGACAGTGGACTACGTCGCCGCTGCGCACCGGGCTCGAGTCGGGGTACGGGCGGGCAGTGTCGGCGATCGTGGTCGTGGCGTTCACCGCTGCCTACGTGAGCACGACGGTGTATCGGGACGCCAACATCGCGAGCGCGCTCTCAACGACGTCTTATCATCTCGTCTTCACGCTGGACGAGTTTGCTGCCGTCCTGGGTGGCCGCACCCCGCTCGTCGACGTTGTGCCGCAGTACGCCAGCCTGCTTCCCTACCTCGCCTGGCCGTTCCTGATGGTGGCGGGGCTGAGCGTCACCACGATGACACTGTTCTTCGCCGCCCTGTCAGGCGTCGCCCTTCTCAGCGTCTTTGTCGCCTTCTGGAAGGTGACCGGAAGCGCGGCGCTGGCCGCCATCCTCTACCTGCCCTTTCTGTCGATCACGTTCTACCCGGCCCTTCGCGACGGCGCCGAGACGGCCTCCGTGGCGACCTACTACGCGGCCATGCCGCTGCGCTACTTCTTCCCGCTGCTGTTGACCGCCCTGGTCGCTTTCCTCGCTCCCCGAGCGAAGGAGTGGCGCGCCGCTGTGCTGCTCGGGGGCACGGCAGGCGCCGGCCTGGTCAACAACATCGAGTTCGGCATCGCCGCGCTGGGGGCTGTCGTCGTCGCCGTCTTCGTGGGTGCGCTGTCGACCGGCCCGACGACGCGCAGGTGGCAGGCAGCGTTCGTTGCCGAGCTGCGGTTGCTCGTCGGTGTGCTGCTGGCGGTGCTGCTCTTCGTGCTCGGCACCCTCGTCCGGTCCGGGTCGCTGCCTGACTTCTCGCAGTCGCTGTATTTCTCGAGGCAGTTCGCCGCCAGCGGTTTCTACATGTTGCCGCTTCCGGGGCCGCTGGGTCTTCATCTCGTGATGTACCTCACGGGTGCCCTAGCGCTCGTGATGGCGCTCGTGTGCGCCGTGCGAGGCAGTGTTCGTCCCGGCGGGACGGGCCCCGCCGGCCTTGCTCTGCTCGGCTACACCAGCGTCTTCGGACTCGGCGCCGGCAGTTACTACGTCGGACGCTCGCACCCGTACGTGCTCATCGCTGTCTTCTGCGCATGGGCGCTCTGCAGCGCCACCCTCACCGTTGAGGTAGTCGGTCGCCTTTCACGTGCGGACCTTCGTCTCCCGGCCCGTCTACTGCAGGCGATGCCTGTGGCTGCTGTTGCCGCGCTGTGCGCCTTGATCGCCAGCACCTTGTCAGGAGCTGACGTCTTGGCCGGCCAAACGGGACGCCTGAGGGCCGCGGACGGTCCGACCACGTTGGCAGCGCTCGAGATGCGGGCGTTCGTCCGCGACTGCGCCGCCCCTGGCGAGAGTGTGATGCTGCTGTATCCGCTCGGGCACTGGATCGCGGCCGATGCGGGTGTGGAGAACTTCTTCCCGTACAACCTGGCCGACTCCATCATCACTGAGCAGCAGGTCGCCGAGTTCGTCGCGAGCCTTCGCGAGCACAAGGTGACCAGTGTCTTCGTCGGATCGCTTGCGTCGACCAATACAACACTCGCGATCACGTCCGCCCTGATTGCCGACGGCTACGAAGTCGTGCTCGAGCGCCCCGCAGCCGCGCCCGTGGCCGAGTTGCTGGCGGGCGGGGAGTTGGAGCTGTGGCGTCGACCGTCGGCGCAGGGTCCGTGCTCATGACCAGGGTGGTGAGCGAATACGTCGGACTCATCTACGAAGAAGTCAAGCAGCGGCCGAACTTCGTCGTCCGGGAGCGGGTGGGCCTGTGAGCGTCGCGCGGGAGATTGCGGCCCCGTCCCGACTCCCGACGCCGCAGGCCGAGGGTGCCCCGGTCAGGCCTGCTGGAAATCGGGTCGAGGTGCTGTGGGTGGCCAGCGCCCTGGTCCTGCCGTTCGCTGTCCTGTTCGCGCTGGGCGTGGATGCGGTCGCGGACGTGCCGGCCCAGAGTGGCTCAGCAGAGCTGGACTTCCTGTCCGACGCGGATCTGCGCCCCGAACCGGGTGAGCAGCGGGCCTACCTGCTGCTGTTGCTGGCCCCACTGGGGCTCGCGGCCGCAGTGCTGCTGTTCGCCCGCGGGAGCGACAAACCGCGACGTGGTCGGGTCTACGGCGGCGCGGCCGTTGTGGCCTTGTGTGGCCAGGCCCTGCTGATCGGGCTCGTCCTGGTGTCGCTGTGGCGTCAGCGTGAGATCTACTCCTACTTTGCTTCCTGGCAGATCGGCCTCAGTGTGGGTCTCGGTGTGCTGGCCCTGCTCGTCGTGGTTGCCGCCCCGCTGCGTCCCGTGCGCCGGGCTCTGCGTGGGTGCAGGCTCCCAGCGGCGAAGACACGGCTGCCGGCCGCCGTCGTCGCGACCGTCGTGGTGCTGATCACCGTTGCCTACACCAGCACGACGGTCTACAAGGACGACAACATCGCTCGTTCGCCGTTCGAGACCTGGTACCACCTGGCCTTCACTGCCGACGAGATCACTACGGTCTTCAGCGGTCGCACGCCGCTCGTCGATTTCGTGCCGCAGTACGTCAGCCTGCTTCCCTACCTCGCCTGGCCGTTTCTGCAGGTGGCCGGGGTGAGCGTTGCCACGCTCACCCTGTTTTTCGCCGTCCTGACAGGAATCGGCCTGCTCAGCGTCTTCGCGGCCTTCTGGCGGGTGACCGGAAGCGCGGTCCTGGCAGCGGTCCTGTACCTGCCGTTGCTGTCCATCACCTTCTACCCGGCAATTCGTGAGGGCGTGGAGCTGCATTCCCTCGGCACGTATTACGCAGTGCTGCCGCTGCGCTATTTCTTTCCGCTGCTGTTGACCGCCCTGGTCGCTTTCCTCGCTCCCCGAGCGAAGGAGTGGCGCGCCGCTGTGCTGCTCGGGGGCACGGCAGGCGCCGGCCTGGTCAACAACATCGAGTTCGGCATCGCCGCGCTGGGGGCTGTCGTCGTCGCCGTCTTCGTGGGTGCGCTGTCGACCGGCCCGACGACGCGCAGGTGGCAGGCAGCGTTCGTTGCCGAGCTGCGGTTGCTCGTCGGTGTGCTGCTGGCGGTGCTGCTCTTCGTGCTCGGCACCCTCGTCCGGTCCGGGTCGCTGCCTGACTTCTCGCAGTCGCTGTATTTCTCGAGGCAGTTCGCCGCCAGCGGTTTCTACATGTTGCCGCTTCCGGGGCCGCTGGGTCTTCATCTCGTGATGTACCTCACGGGTGCCCTAGCGCTCGTGATGGCGCTCGTGTGCGCCGTGCGACGCAGCGTGCGTCCCGGCGCAGGGGGGGCCGGCGGACTGGCACTGCTGGGTTACAGCAGCGTCTTCGGTCTCGGTGCCGGCAGCTACTACGTCGGGCGGTCACATCCACTCGTGCTGATCGCGGTGTTCTGCGCCTGGGCGCTCTGCAGCGCCATGCTCACTGTCGAGGTCCTCGGTCGGCTCCGCGGGCTGGCCGGCGACCTTCCGGTGCGCCTGCTGCGGGCCATTCCTGCGGGGGCAGTTGTCGCGCAGTTCGCCCTGATCGCGACGACCCTGTCAGGGGCCGACGTGCTGGCGGACCAGCCAGGCCGGCTCACTGCCTCCGGCGACCCGAGGATCTTCGCTGCGCTGGACATGAGGGCGTTCCTGCGTGACTGTGCGGTCCCTGGAGAACGGGTGATGCTGCTGCACCCACTCGGCAACTGGATCTCAGCTGACGCCGGGGTCGCGAACTACTTTCCCTACAACAATCCCAGCGCGGTCGTCACCCAGCAGCAGGTGGCCGAGGTTGCAGCCGCCCTGGGCGAACACGACGTCACCCGTGTCTTCGTCGGACCCCTCGCCAGCCCAGTGCAAGCAACTGCACTGAGCGCCGCGCTGGGTGCCGCTGGTTACGAGCCCGTGCTCGAGCGCCCCCCATCGGCGCCCGCGAGCGACTGGCTCGTCGCGGGCGGCCCGGTGACGCTGTGGCGCCAGTCGATGACCCCGGCCCCGTGCTCATGAGCAGCACCCGCGTCCAGCGCTTCGTCGTCCTGGGGGTCCTCAACTCGATCTTCGGCTTCGCCGTCTTCGCGGCCTTCCAGCTCGCCTTGGGCCGGATCCTGCACTACATCCTGGTCCTGTGCCTCGCCCATGTCGTGGCGGTGCTCGAGTCGTATGCCGTGCAGCGGCGCTACGTCTGGCGGTCGCGTGACGCGTGGCTGCCCGAGCTGTTCCGCTTCTTCTCGGTCTATCTCGGCGTCCTCGCCCTCAACATCCCGCTCCTGCTCCTGTTCGTGGAGTTCGTCCGCTTGCCGGTGGTCGTGGCGCAGGGCTGCACGATCCTGATCTTCGCGGTGGGAAGCTATCTGGTGCACCGTTCCTTCACGTTCCACTCCCCGAAACCGTCGGCGGTCGTTGCCGAAGACAATACGCTCGAGGCCGAGCCCGACCCGCACACAAGGGAACGCCCGTGAGACGCATCACCTCGTGCCTGGTCTGCTCCGGCGACGCACTGGTCGGGACCCCCGCCATCGTGGCGCCCTTCATCCGGGAATACGCGCTGGGCGGCGCTGGGCGACCGGACCCGCCGACGCAGGCGCTGCTGCTGACCTGCACGTCCTGCGACATGGTCTTCTACGACCTGCGTTACGACGACGACGAGATCGCGGCGCTGTACACGGGTTACCGGGGTGAACGCTACTTCGAGCTGAGGCATCGCTTCGAGCCGCTCTACACCCGCAAGTACAACGACATCATGGGCCGGCAGCCGGCTGCCGTCGACACGCGCAAGCGCACGGTCAAGGCGCTGATCTGCGCGGAGCTCGGCGACGATGCGATCACCTCCGTGCTCGACTTCGGCGGCGACAAAGGTCAGTTCATACCCGATTTCGAGGGTGCCGCGCGTTACGTGCTGGAGGTCTCCGACGTTCAACCCGCGCCGGGGGTGACGTCGGTGAGCCGCCTCGAGGACCTGCGGGACCCGGTCGACCTGGTGATGCTCGCGCATGTCCTCGAGCACGTCAGCGATCCGATCGCGCTGCTGGCCGAGCTGACCGCGGCGGTCGGCGATCGGGGCTACCTCTACGTCGAGGTGCCGCTCGACCGGCCGAAGATGCCCCCGCCCTGGGCGGGGCGGCTGCAGACCTCCTGGGTCGATGTGGTCACCCGCAACCCCCGCGTCACCGTTGCCGTCGATGCCGTGAGCACCCCCGTGCGGGTGCTTGCGGGCGGCCGCTGGATCCCGTTCACCTTCCCGCGCCAGCACGAGCACCTCAACTTCTTCTGCCCGCAGTCGTTGTCCTGTGCGCTGGAGCGCGCGGGGTGGCAGACCATCGTGCAGAAGCAGTACAACCACAGCACCGGCCCGCTCGGGCTGTCGGTGCTGGGTGTGCTGGCCCGCCGAGCGGTCTCAGCGAGCGGGATCCCCAGCCAGGCGGCGCCATGACCGGCACGGCGCTGGTCGTCGGCGGTCTCGGCTCGATCGGATCAGCGATGAGCGACCGGCTCACCACCGACGGTTTCGCGGTCCTGCCTACGTCCCGCTCGCCGGGGGAAGGTGTCGTCAGCCTGGACGTCCGGGAGCCGGAGGTGCAGCGGCGGGCGGTGATCGCGGAGCTGCCCGAGCTCGACGTCGTCGTGTGGGCGCAGGGGGCGAACACCAACGACGCGGTGGGGGCGCTCGACCTGACCCGCAGCCGGGAGGTGATCGAGGGCAACCTGCTGTTCGTCGCCGAGACGTTGGACGCGCTCGTGGCGGCGAGCCGCCTGCGGCGCGGGGCGCGGCTCGTTGTCGTGAGCAGCGTCTGGCAGGTGGTTGCCCGGCCGGGCAAGTTCTCCTACACCGTCTCGAAGGCCGGCCTCGGTGGGCTGGTGCGCGCGGCGGCGCTGGACCTGGCCGCAGCCGGCGTGCTGATCAACGCCGTGCTGCCGGGCGTCGTCGACACGCCGATGACGCGCGACATGCTGTCCGCCGAGCAGATCGCGGCGGCCGAAGCCGCCACCGGGTTCGGCCGGCTGGTCGACCTCTCCGCCGTGACGGGTACCGTCGCCTTCCTCTGCTCGGCGTCGAACACCGCCGTCACCGGGCAGTCCATCGCCGTCGACCTTGGATTTTCCCTTGCCCGATCGCTGTGACTTGTCCATCCGCTCGAGCGCCGGCGACTACGAGGTGGTCGTGGGCGACGGAGCGCTCGACACCGCCCTGTCCGGTGGCGCCGACCTGCTGATCGTCGACCGGTCCCTGGCCGGGCGGTTGCCGGTGACCGGTCCGACCATCCTGGTCGACGCCTCGGAGCAGGCCAAGACCCTTGCCGGCTGCGAGAGCGTCGTGCTGGAGATGCGCGCGGTCGGGATCCGGCGCGGCCACCACGTGGTCGCCGTCGGTGGTGGCGTCGTCCAGGACATCGCCACCTTCGTCACTGACATCTACATGCGCGGCCTCGCCTGGACCTACGTGCCGACGACCCTGATGGCCATGGCCGACTCGTGCATCGGCGGCAAGAGCTCGATCAACGTCGGCGGGGTCAAGAACCTGGTGGGCGGCTTCCACCCGCCGAGCCGTGTCATCGTTGACCCCGCCTTCCTGCCCACGCTGCCGCCGGCAGCGGTGGCGGCCGGACTCGCCGAGGCGGTCAAGATCTGCTTCTGCCGCGGTCAGGACAGCTTCGAGACCTATCTCGAGCACTACGCGTCGTTCGAGCAGGAGCCGGAGCGCCTGCTCTTCCACGTGCTCGACGCCAAGAAGTGGTTCATCGAGATCGACGAGCACGACCGGGCCGAGCGCCTGCTGCTGAACTTCGGCCACACCTTCGGTCACGCGCTGGAGGCGGCGACCGGTCACCGGCTCAGCCACGGTCTCGGTGTGGCGGTCGGCATCCTGTGCGCGCTGCGGCACCCGGCCGCCGAGCAGAACCCCGGGACGGCCGCCCTCGAGCAGCACTGCCGGCTGCTGCTGAGTGCCGCGCCCGACCTGGATGAAGTCCTCGACAGCGTGGACGAGCCGCGCTACGAGCAGGCCTTCCGCGGTGACAAGAAGCACTCACCGTCAGCCTTCCGGCTCATCCTGCCGGTTGCCGGCGAGGGGGTGCGTCAAGTCGAGACGCCGTCGGACGACGCGGGCTGGGCGGCGGTGTTGACCGCCACCCGCGAGTCGCTGGGCTCCCTGCGCCGGGCGGCCGCGTGAAGTACACCGATGTCGTCATGGCCTGGCTGCAGGAGCTCGGCTACTCACATTGCTTCTTCGTGGCCGGGGGCAACTCGATGCACCTGCTCGACGGGGCGCGGCAGACAATGACCTGCGTGCCGGTCGTGCACGAGGTCGCGGCCGGCATCGCGGTGGAGTACTTCAACGAGGTGGCCGAGGCCCGCGGCACCCAGCAGCGGGCCTTCGCCCTGGTCACCGCCGGTCCAGGCCTGACCAACATCCTCACCGCCATGGCCGGCGCCTACCTGGAGAGCCGGGAGCTGCTCGTGCTCGGCGGTCAGGTCAAGTCAAGCGATCTCGCCGGACCGACCCTGCGTCAGCGTGGCATCCAGGAGGTGGACGGCGTGGCGATGTCGGCGCCGGTGTCGTCGGCGGTGGCGCGGATCGAGGCGCCGGTCGACCGGGCCGAGCTCGTCGGCCTGGTCCGGCGCGGCGCGCAGGGCAGGAAAGGCCCGGTCTTCCTCGAGTTCTGCCTGGATGCGCAGGGTGCGCCGGTCGACCGGGCCGCTCTGGAGCAGCGCCCCGTCGTCGACGCCGATCCGATGCCCGCCGCCCGGGCCGCGGCGAGTCAGGCAACGGCGCGGGTGCTCGAGCTGCTGCGGCAGGCGAGCCGTCCGGTCCTGTTGCTCGGCGCCGGGGTGTCCCGATCGGCGGCGCGCGACGCGCTGCCGGCGCTTCGCGCCGCCGAGCTCCCGGTCATGACGACATGGAACGGCACGGACCGGATCGACGCCGGTGACCCGGTCTTCGTCGGCCGGCCCAACACCTGGGGGCAGCGGGCGGCGAACGTGCTGCTGCAGCAGGCCGATCTGGTGCTCGCGCTCGGCACCCGGCTGGGTCTGCAGCAGACCGGCTTCAACTGGCAGGCCTTCGCCCCCGTCGGCCAGGTCGTGCAGGTCGAGCTCGACGAGGCGGAGCTGACCAAGGGTCACCCCCACATCGACCTCCCGGTCTGCGGCGACGCCGACACGGTGTTGTCCGCCCTGGCGGCCGCCGAATTGCCCGGCTGGACCGAGTGGCTGGCGTTCTGCCGCGAGGTCCGCACCACCCTGCCGGTCCTCGAGGCCAACGAGACGGGGGCGGACTACCTCGATCCCTACGCGTTGGTGGCCGAGCTCTCCGAGCGGTGCGGTCCGGCTGACCTGGTGATTCCGTGCAGCAGTGGCGGCGCCTTCACCGTGGCCATGCAGGTCTTCGCCCAGCAGGGTGGGCAGACGGTCGTGACGGACAAGGGCCTGGCCAGCATGGGCTACGGGCTGTCCGGTGCGATCGGCGCCTCGTTCGCGAGCCCCGGCACCCGCACCGTGCTGATGGAGGGCGACGGAGGCTTCACGCAGAACCTGCAGGAGCTCGCGACGGCCGCGGTCAACGGCCTGCCGGTGAAGATGTTCGTCTTCAGCAACGAGGGTTACGCCTCGATCCGCATGACGCAGCGCAACTACTTCGGCGGCTCCTACCTCGGCTGCGACGTGCGCAGCGGCCTGGGCTTCCCGGACTGGCCCCTGCTGTTCCGGGCCTACGGCATCCCCTTGCTCGAGCTCGGGAGCAAGGGCCTGGACACCGACGGCTTCTCGGAGCTGTTCGACGGCGCCGGACCGGCCGGCTTCGTCGTCCCGGTCGACCCGGAGCAGACCTACTTCCCTAAGATCACCAGTCGGGTGACCGCCTCCGGCGGCATGGAGTCCGCGCCACTGCACCTGATGAGTCCGGATCTGACCGACGAGGTCGCGCGGCGCGTCCTCATCCACCTCGTACCAGAAGGGCATGGTGCAACGTCATGAACAAGATCGAGCGCCAGATGACAGACATCCTGCATCAGGGCCGCGAGCTGTACGGCTACGGCGCCGTCAAGGCCGAGTTCGAGGCCGAGGGCACCCGCATGGACGAGCTGCTCCGCCTGGTCGACATCGCCCACGCCGCCGGCCTGCCCCTGACTGTGAAGATCGGTGGCTGTGAGGCGATCCGGGACCTGCTGGAGTCCAAGCAGGTGGGCGTCCGCTACATCGTCGCGCCGATGATCGAGACGCCGTACGCCCTGTCGAAGTACGTCGCGGCCAAGGACCTCGTCTACAGCACCGACGATGCCGAGGACACCGATTTCCTGTTCAACATCGAGACGATCACCGGCTTCGAGCACCTCGAACAGATGGCCCGGGTGGCCAGCGGCGACCCGGGGGTGGACGGCATGGTGTTCGGCCGGGTCGACTTCTCGGGCTCGCTCGGGCGCAACCGCGACTCGATCAACGACGAGAAGATCACGGAGTACGTGTTGCGCACCGCCGAGGTGTGCAAGGCGAGCGGCCTGGATCTCGTCGTGGGCGGTGGCGTGTCGATGGACAGCATCGACGTCCTGCAGCAGATCCGCGCCGTGCACCTCACCCGGTTCGAGACCCGCAAGGTGGTCTTCCTCGCCGAGGCGCTCGACCGCGACGACGTCAAGCAGGGGTTGCTCAACGCGGTCCACTTCGAGCTGCTCTGGCTGCTCAACAAGCGGGAGTACTACGGCCGGATCTTCCAGGAGGACGCCAGACGGATCGACATGCTGGAGAGCCGCTGGAAAGTGCTGAACGGCGCCTCATGACGCCCATCGAGGTGCTGCGCCCGTTGTTGCGGGGCGACGAGCACTTTGCCGTCACCGGAGCGACTGGCTGGTTCGGGACCACCGCGCTCGACCTTCTCGACGATTTGTTGGGCGAGCAGGCTGCCGAGCGGGTCACGGCCTATGCGAGCCGGCCCCGCACGATGACGACCGCCGCCGGGCGCACTGTCGAGGTGCACGCCCTGTCCGAGCTCGGGAGCAGCATCGGCAGCACGACGCATGTGCTGCACTTCGCGTTCCTCACCCGCGACCGGGCAGCCGAGCTCGGGATCCCCGACTATCTCGAGCAGAACCTGCAGATCACCGCGACGGTGCTGGGGGCGATCTCCCGGCTGCATCCGCGTGGTCTGCTCACGACGTCCTCGGGTGCGGTCTATGACAAGGCGAGGCACATGTCGTGCGACCTGACGGGCAATCCGTACGGCACGCTGAAGCACATCGACGAGCTCGCCCTGCGCCAGGCGATGGCCGACATCGGGGGCACCTCGGTGGTCGCCCGGGTCTTCAGCGTGGCGGGGCGGGGCATCACCTCACCGGAGCTCTACGCCCTCGGCGCGTTCATCACCATGGCGCAGGCCGGCGGGCCGGTGCACGTGCGGGCGCAGGGCTCGGTGGTCCGTTCCTACGTGGGCGTCGCGGAGGTCCTCGCCGTCGGGCTGTGGTCGCTGCTGTCGCAGATCCCATTGGTATTCGACAGCGGTGGCCACGTCGTCGAGATGGGCGAGCTGGCGGCGCTGGTCGCGCAGCTGCACGGGCTGCCGCCCGACGCGGTCGAGCGGACCCTCGACCCGGACGCGCCGGAGGACCGCTACATCGGGGAGCCCGGCCAGATGGCCCAGCTGGCCGAGCACTGCGGGCTGGACTTCGCGCCGCTCGCCGAGCTCGTCGAGCAGACCGCCGCCGGGATGCGGGCGGGCGGGGGATCCTCGTGAGCCGGGCCACCGACCTGCGCGCGCAGATCCTCGACCTGGTCCGCGACTACCACACCGAGGCGTTTCCGGTGCGCGACTTCGTCCCGGGACAGACGCCGGTCCCGGTGTCGGGCAAGGTCTTCGACGGCGACGAGATGTCCTCGCTGGTCGACTCCGGGCTCGACTTCTGGCTCACCACCGGCCGCTATGCCGCCAGCTTCGAGCGCCAACTCGAGGAGTTCCTGGGCGTACGCCACGCCTTTCTCTGTAATTCGGGATCGTCGGCCAACCTGCTGGCGCTGTCCGCGCTGACCTCGCCGAAGCTCGGCGAGTGGGCGCTGAACCCCGGCGACGAGGTCATCACCGTCGGCGCCGGGTTCCCGACCACCGTCAACCCGATCATCCAGAACCGGCTGGTGCCGGTGTTCCTCGACATCGAGCTCGGCACCTACGACGTGAAGGTCGACCGGCTCGCCGACGCGATCAGCCCGAAGACACGGGCCATCTCGATGGCCCACACGCTGGGCAACCCGTTCGACCTCGGCGCGGTCATGCAGCTCGCGAAGCAGCACGGGCTGTGGGTGCTCGAGGACAACTGCGACGCGCTCGGCGCGAAGTACAAGGGGAAGATGACCGGCAGCTTCGGTGACATCTCGACGGTGAGCTTCTATCCGGCCCACCACATCACGATGGGGGAGGGCGGCGCCGTGATGATCAAGCGGGCGAAGCTGAAGCCGCTCGTCGAGTCGTTCCGGGACTGGGGGCGCGACTGCTGGTGCGAGCCGGGCAAGGACAACACCTGCGGCAAGCGCTTCGACTGGCAGCTCGGCACCTTGCCGCACGGCTACGACCACAAGTACACCTACAGCCACATCGGCTACAACCTCAAGGCGACCGACATGCAGGCCGCGGTCGGCGCCGCGCAGATGTCGAAGCTGGACGGGTTCATCAAGGCCCGCAACCGCAACTGGCAGACGCTGCACGACGGCCTGGCCGACCTCGATTGCCTGATCATGCCGCGGGCGACCGAGTACAGCGAGCCGAGCTGGTTCGGCTTCTGCGTGACGATTGTGCCGGGCTCGGTCGCGAAGCGGCACGAGCTGGTGCAGTTCCTCGACTCGCGGAAGATCGCCACCCGTCAGCTGTTCGGCGGCAACCTGCTGCGCCAGCCGGCCTACGCCGGGATCGAGCACCGCGTGGTCGGCGACCTGACCAACGCCGACATCGTCACCGAGCAGACCTTCTGGCTCGGGGTCTACCCGGGCCTGACCGACGAGATGCTGGACTACGTCATCTCCTGCGTACGCGAGTACGTCGCCGACCCGGCGGGCTCGATGGCCGGCATCGCCTGACCGTGGCCGACCACTCCTATCAGGTGCTGGTCTCCCGGCGGGTGTTCGACGGCCGGGTGCTGGCGGTGCGCTCGGACCAGGTGGCGATGCCGGGTGAGGCGGTGTCGCAGCGTGACGTGGTCGAGTTGCCCGGCGCGGTGGGGATCGTGGCGCTGGACGCCCAGGAGCAGGTGCTGCTGGTCCGGCAGTACCGCCACCCGGTCGGCCGGCATCTGTGGGAGATCCCGGCCGGGCTGCTGGACTCGACGATCGAGTCGGCGCTGGAGGCGGGTCAGCGCGAGCTGGCGGAGGAGGCGGGGGTGACCGCCGGGCGGTGGGACTGCCTGTGCGACATCCTCACCTCGCCGGGGATGACCGACGAGACGATCCGGCTGCTGCTGGCCCGCGACCTCGTCGACGTGCCCACGGGGGAGCGGCACGTCGCCTTCCACGAGGAGGCCGACATGCAGCTGACCCGGGTGCCGCTGGACGAGGCGGTGCGGCGGGTGCTGGCCGGGGAGATCGAGAACGGCATCACGGTGGCGGGGTTGCTGGCGGCGTTCGCCGCGTTGCGCGGTGGGCTCGTGCTGCGGGCGGTGGATGCGGAGTGGGGGGCGCGGAAGGCGTGAGGCGGAGCGTTGAACGCGGCTGTCTACGGTGTTGGCGCTAGGTCCAAGACCAGACGCAGCGCGTCGTTGACCTGCGTGAGCTCGTGGTAGGTGAGGTGGCTGACCGGCGGTCCCAGCCGCTGCAGGTCGACCGCGGTCACCTGCTCGCACATCACCTTCGTCGTACGGCCCTGGAGTTCGATCTCGGGCCGGTAGACGGTGCCCGCAGCGCTTGTGCTGGTCGGTGCCACGAGAACCGTCGACAGCGACAGCCAGTCCGCCATCACCACCACCGCATACCGGGGGCCCTGTTGCTCGTGGCCGGAGGAACGTCGGGGCGAGAGCCGGTGCACGTCACCACGCACGGAACTCCGCCAGATCGGCCTCTATTGCCCGGGCCTCCGCCAGGTCCGCTTCGTCATCGACCAGGGCGGCAGCTTGCTCGGTGGCGCGGAGGCGCAACTGCTGCCATCTCTCTCGCTCCAATGCGGCAAGTCCGGCGAGGATCACCTCGTCGGCCGTACGTCGGGTTGCCGCCCCGATCTCCTTCAAGCGGGTCCGCGTGGTGATCTGGACCTTCACCGTCGTGGTCTGAGCCATGACGAGAGTATACCCCTCGTAGACCGTAGAAGACGTGCAGGGCTTCCCCGTCCGTCCCGTACCGCCGGTGTCGCGACCGCTTTCGGCGCCAACTGCCTCAACGACTGTCCGGATGACAAGCACCCGGAAGCCACGTGGCCACATGGGTGGCCCTCGGCCCTGAGGACAAACCATGGGTAGCCGTCGCTTGCGGTGATCTAGGACCCATCTGGAGGGACCAGGTCATCAAGGACGCTGGTGCGGTCACGTCTGCTGCGATGCGCAGGGTCGAGCGCGCCCTGCTTGTCGTGCTCGGCATCGACCTGGCTCGGTTGCGC
>JAHWJP010000143.1 GCA_019348355.1 Actinomycetota bacterium | reverse complement strand
TGCGTGCAGAGCTAGCGTCCGAGCCGTCGACCGGACGACAGCGGAAGGAGGCGAGACATGAACGCGAGGGACGAGCCGCCGGACCAGGCGCAGGACGAGGCCGAGGAGCAGCCGCAGGACGAGGCCGAGGACCAACCGCAGGACGAGGCCGAGGACCAGCCGCAGGACGAGGCCGAGGACCAGCCGCAGGACGAGGCACCGGACACCGCCGAGCTGCGCCGACCGACGGTGTCCCGCCGGCCGCGGATGAGCCTGCGGGAGCGCGCCGGGCAGTGGGACACCCAGTACCGCTCCAACCACTTCGTCCCCTCCGCCGAGAAGGTCATGATCGACGTCCGGCGCCACCCGCTGCTGCTCCTCGTGCCAGGTCTGCGCACCATGGCCGGCCTGCTCGTCCTGGCGACCGGCCTGAGCCTGCTCTGGTTGCTCGCCTTCATGGCATTCACCGCGGTGTGGGCGCAGCTCCGGTTGCAAGCCGACGTGCGGCGTACTGGAATCGTCGCCGGCAGCACGACGCTGGCGCTGGCGGTGCTCGCCGCGCTGGCCAACCCACTGCTGGCCGCCGTCTTCGTGCTGGTGTGGTTCGGCGAGGACCTCGCCGACTGGTATTCCGACCGCCTCGTCGTGTCCGACAAGCGCATCTACCGCCGGCACGGCGTGCTGATCCGGCACTCGCCGTCGATCGCACTCACCGCCATCGCCTACCTGGACACCGCGGTCCTCCCTCTCGGGCAGTGGTGGACCGCCGGCACGCTGCGGCTGGACTCGGTGGCGCAACGCGACGCGCCGCTGTCCCGCTTCGACCTCATCCCCGACGTCGTCGCCGTCTCCCACGAGACTCTGCGGCTGCGCACCGAGGCAATCCGCAGGCACCCGCCGCAGGTGTACTGAGCGGTCGGCCTCACAGCTCCGGCAGGCCGTCGAACCACCCGAGCACGGCACGTTCGTACGCCAGACCGAAACGCAAGGTGAGCAACTGGCGCTCGGGAGCCCCCGCCGCCCGTGCCGCCGCCTCGATCTGCTCGTAACCCGCCAGCCGGGCGGCGTGCTCGTCGCGCTGGGCGACCACCACCTCACGCAGCCGAGCCGGCTCGAACTCCTCCACGAAGGCAAGGCGCAGGAGCAACGGGATACGGACGACATCGGGTCCGGGCTCGGCGTGCAGCCAGGCCGAGAACGCCGACCGGCCGGCAGCCGTGAGGTGGTAGGCCCGGGCGTTGCGGGCCCCGGTCTCGTCGGCGCGCACCAGCCCGCCTGCGGCCATCGCCGCGAGTTCGCGATAGACCTGGCTGCGCGTCACCGTCCAGAAGTCGCCGAGCTCCTGCTGCGCCCGCTGCGCCAGCGCGTAGCCGGTGTGCGGCCCGTCGCGCAGCAGTCCGAGCAGGGCGGCGGCCGTGGCGTTGACCTCCACCTCGCACCTCCTTGACAGTCCACGATGGACGGTCCATGGTGGCACTTCGATGCACCGTCCACTGTGGAGGCTCTCATGCACGACCTGCTGATCCTCGCCCACATCGTCGCCGGAACGGTGGGGCTCGCCGCCGGTCCCGTCGCTGGCCTCGCCCGCAAGCAGCAGGGGCTGCACACCGTCGCCGGCTGGACGTACCAGATCAGCTGCGCCGTCCTGTGCACCAGCGCGCTGGCACTGGTCGTCATGCAGCCTGCGCTGTGGGGGTTCGCGGTGATCGCCGTGCTGACCGAGGCAGCCGCGGTGGGCGCGGTGATTGTCCGGCGCAGGCGGCGGCCCGGCTGGCAGCCTCGGCACGTACGCCTGGTGCTGTCGTCCTATGTCTCGTTCGTGACGGGGCTGGTCGTCCAGACCGCCGGCGGGCTGTGGTGGGTCGTGCCCGTGGTGCTCGGCTCGACGGCGGTCAGCGTGGTGACCGGACGGGTCGCGGCGGCGACCTCTGCCCGGCCGGGACAGCATCGCGTGCCCGAACTCGTGCCATGCTCGACGGGCGCAGCCACCCTCCCGTGCCCGCGACCGCGCATCCCGGCTGGCAACACAACCGCGAACTTCCGCACGAAGGCTGGACACTCGACATCTGGATGAGCGAGGTCCTCACCAAGCCGTACCGGCACGACTGGATCGTCACCATCACCGACCCGGCCGGACGAGCCATCGGGCTGCTCGGATCAGGCCGGGGCAAGCGCTTCCAGCCGGTCATGGCCGAACCCGCGCTCGGGGACCGCTATCTCGTCTTTGCCCTCGATGACAACCGCGAGGCCGAAGATGAACGGGCCAGCCGCTGGACGCAGCTGCGGGCCCTGCACACGAGCGCGCTCGCTGCCGGCACCCCGCCGCCCGCCGAGCCCCGGGCGGGCCAGTGACCCGGGGCGCGCTGCACCATCATCGTCGGTCCGGCAGGAACAGCATCGCGTCGCCGAACTCGTGCCACAGGTAGCGCTCGGCGACCGCTACGGCATAGGCCTTCTCGACGAGCGCCGCGCCGGCAACCGCCTCCAGCAGCAGCAGGTGGCTGGCCTCGGGGGCGTGCAGCCCGGTGACCAGGCCGGAGACGACGCGGGCAGCGCGCTGCGGCCCGAGCACGAGGTCGGTCCAGCCACCCGCGGCCTGCACGACCCCGTCCGGCCGGCTGGCTGATTCGAGCGCGCGGACCACGGTGGTGCCCACGGCAACGACCCGGCCACCGGCCACCCGGGTGCTGTTCACCAACCGCGCCGTCGCCGTCGGCACCTCGAACCGCTCGGCCTGGGGTGGCTCGTGCAGCTCCGGGCTCGAGACCCCGCAGTGCAGGACGAGCGGCGCGACGGCGACGCCGCGGGTGACCAGCCGCACCACCAGATCGGCCGTGAAAGGCCTTCCTGCGCTGGGCATCTCGGCGCTCCCGGGCTCCATCGCGAAGATCGTCTGGGAGTACGCGAGGGGGAAGCGCCCGGCGAGGTAGCCGTAACCGATGGGACTGCCGTGCCGAGCGAGGTATTCGGCGGCGTCGACGGGCCTCGACAGCGCGACCCGCCACAGCCGGCTCGGTGCCCGGTGCCGGGCCGGGTGAGGTGCGACCAGCTCGGCCACCAGCCCGTCGGGGAGCAGCACCCGCTCCCCCGCCACCCCGGTCAGGTCGGGCCCGGAGCCGTCAGCAGCTCGTAGCTCCACCACCCACGCATCGGCAGCCAGCGGGGTGGCGACATGCACGGGAACCGCTCGCCCGTCGGCCCGGGTGCCCTCGAGGGCTGCGGCGAGGGTGGCCGAGGTGTTCACCACCACCAGATCCCCGGGCTCGAGAAGGTCGGGGAGGTCTCGGAAGTGGTGGGTGCGCGCGCGGTCTGGAGCCACAGCAAGCAGCCGCACCCCGTCCCGGAGCAGCCCGCGGTGCTCCGGCGGCTCGGCGGCCTCCACCCCGGGCGGCAGGACGAAGCGGGTCGCCGGGAGCGGCAACGCCGGAGCGGTCATCCGGTCACGCCCAGTGCCGCCTCGCTCTGGGCTGCCAGCTCGCTCGACCGGTAACGACCGCTGGGCAGGTCCCCTTCCAGGAGCCGGAGCAGCGAGGGGACGACGCTCGCGGGGTCCGGCCGGTCGCTGACGTCCTCGCCCGGGAACGCCTGCTGCTGCAGGTCGGTAGCCATGTCGCCGGGGTCGAAGGCATAGACCTTCAGACCCGGCTCCTCCGCAGCGAGGACCGCTGTGAGCTGGTCGAGCGCGGCTTTCGCCGATCCGTAACCACCCCACCCCGCGTACGCCTCGACGGCGGCGTCAGAAGACAGGTGGACGACCCGACCGCCGGTTGCGCGCAGCGACGGCAGCAGCAGCTGCAGCAAGGCGACCGGTGCAAGAGCGTTCACCGCGTAGACGGATGCGAGCGCGTCGAGGGGGTAGTCGGCGAGGCGCGGCTGAGGGCTCGGCCCCAGCACGCTGGCGTTGCTCACCAGCAGGTCGAGCCCGCCGAGTCCGGTCACCGAGTCGGCGAGCGCAAGCCGGTGCAGCGGGTCCGACACGTCACCACAGACGGCGGTCACCGCACTCGGCGTCGACAGCCCCGCAACGGCCGCCGACAGTCGCGCGCCGTCTCGGGCGTCGACGACGACATGCCACCCCCGATCGACGAGGGTGGCGGTCAGGACGAGACCGAGGCCGCGGGAGGCGCCGGTCACGAGGGCAACGGGAGCTTGCTCAGTAGGGTTCATGTCTGCAAGACTGCAAGTTGAAGTAAACATGAAGTCAACGCCACGACGTCAGGGAGGGCCCATGAACGGATCCGAGCTGCTGAGTGTCGGTGAGGTTGCCCGGCGCGCGGGCTTCGCCACCTCGGCGTTGCGTTACTACGAAAGCGCCGGCCTGCTGACCAGCACCCGCACCGCCGGTGGACAGCGGCGCTATCCGCGCAGCGTTCTTCGTCGACTGGCCTTCCTGCGAGCGGCGCAGAGCGTCGGGCTGTCGCTCGAGGAGATCCGCGCCGCGCTGTCCTCACTGCCCGCCGAGCGCGCCCCGACCAAGGCCGACTGGGAACGGCTCTCGCGGACGTGGCGGGCTCGGCTCGACGAGCAGATCCTGGGGCTCACCGCGCTACGCGACGGGCTCAGCTCGTGCATCGGCTGCGGCTGCCTGTCGCTGCGCCGCTGCGCGCTGTCGAACCCCGACGACGCCGCCCGGTTCGACGGCGCCGGGGCGCGCTACCTGCCGGCGACGCTGCGGCGGCCCGCTCCGAGGGCGGACGGGATGACGGCGTGAAGCGCCTCGGGATCGTGCTGTTCCCGGACGCCGAGGAGCTCGATGCGATCGGCCCCTGGGAGGTGCTGGCGTTCTGGACCCGCAGCTACCCGGACGACGGCTACGCGGTGACGTGCCTGTCTCGAGCCGGCGGGCCGGTGCCGCTCGCGAAGGGCCTGACCGTGCAGGCCCACCACAGCTTCGCCGACGCGCCACCGCTGGACGTGCTGCTCTACCCGGGCGGGCAGGGCATCGCGCCGCTGCTGCAGGACGAGCGCGAGCTGGACTGGGTGCGGACGCAACGCGCCGTCGTACCGCTCATGACCAGTGTCTGCACCGGCTCACTGCTGTACGCGGCGGCCGGCCTGCTCGCCGGTCGGCCGGCGACCAGCCACTGGGCGTCGCTGGACGTGCTGGCCGGGCTCGACCCTTCAATCGACGTGCGCCGCGACGCACGGTTCGTCGACGACGGCGACCTGATCACCGCCGCCGGTGTCTCCGCCGGCATCGACATGGCCCTGCACCTGATCGTGCGGCTCGTCGGTGCAGACCGTGCCCGGCAGGTCCGGCGCGGCATCCAGTACGACCCGGCGCCGCCGGTCTGAGCTATCCCTCGAGCACCTTCTGGAAGCACGGCGCCAAGCCGTTCGTCCGCGCGCCGAGCGCCTCGTTGACGGCGATCATCGGCGTGTTCTCCTCGGCGTTCCAGGTCCGGATGTCCTTTGTACGAGGTGAACCGGATGCGAGCGCCTGCAGGGCAGCCAGCTTGACCAGCGTGCCGAGCCGGTGCCCCCGGTGCTCCTCCAGCACGATGGTCACCCACTGGTAACCGCGTTCCGGCTCTGAGTTCGGCACGCTCATGTCGGTGACCGCGACGAGGCGCCCGCTGGGGCCGTGCACGGCGCCGGCCGAGAAGAACATCCGGCCCATCCGGGCGTTACGGCGCTCGACCCGCCGGTACCGGTCGCCGTCCCACTTCTCCTCCTGCAGGTCGATCTCGCCGAGCGGCACGTCGGTGGACATCCGCTGCTCGAGCAGCGCGCGGTCCCCGATCAGGTCGTCGGGGCAGCCGTCGCACCAGGTGCGGATCTCGAAGTCCCGGGCGTACGGCGCGCAGGCCTGCTCCAGCTCGGCCGCCCGCCGCGGATTGATCGGCAGGTCGAGGTCGCGGCACACCTCCGTCTGCGCGAGGGCGTAGCCGGTGGCGGCAGCGAAGGCTCGGCCCGCGGAGCGGCCCTGCTCGGCCGGCGGCTCGTCGACGTAGGCCATCACCGTGGTGCGGCCTTGCTCGCGCAGCCGCTGCTCGACCTCGACCGCCATCGACCGGCCGACGCCGCGGCGGCGGGCATCAGGATGTACGGCCAGCTCGAGCTCGGCCAGGTGCAGGTTGTCGCGCATCGGCAGGGAGAGCTTCGCCGCACCGATCGGGCGGGCGTTGCCGTCCCGCAAGAGCAGCAGCAGCCAGCGGTTGTCCGGATCGGCCGCCTGTCCTTCGCGGGCGAGCGCCAGCTCCTCGTGGAGCAGGATGCCCGGCTCCCCCGGCCGGGTGGCCAGCTCGGCCGCCCGCATCACGCCGAACCACTCAGCAAAAACGGCTTCGTCGCGGGCGTCGACCAGTTCGATCAGCACAAGCCGACCCTGTCACGCGCGAAGCGGTCCGCCAAAGAGTTTTCCGCGCGCCCCGCCCGCCGCTGATCTTCGTCATCTGGCGGCCGACACGCCGCAACCGGCCGCCGGATGGCGAAGATCGTCGGGGGTTCGACCGCCTGACATGTGTCCGCCCCGTGCACGTCGCGCTCCGTTCGCCTGGGTCGGCTCCGCTGGGACGATGACCGATGACTTCGGCCCCTGGGACGACTGACCCACCCGGGGCCTATGCAAACTGCCCCCGCGGGCAGGGGCAGTTTGCATAGAGGTCTCAGGGGCCGCTGGCGCCGAGCGCGGCCGTGAGCGCCGCGGCCAGGTCGCCGCGCGGCTCGACGACCACCGCTG
>JAHWJP010000258.1 GCA_019348355.1 Actinomycetota bacterium | reverse complement strand
GGCCACGGGCCATGCCCTTGGTCCGGCTGAACTCCTGCTGCCAGATGGCGTGCGCCGCCAGGAAGCGCCACGGTGCCGACGCGGTGAGCTGCTGGTAGAGCGAGGCGACCCACGTCTCGGTGTGGCAGGCGCGCAGGTAGCGCGTAGGGTAGCCCTCCAGCAGCAGCGCCAGCTCGCTGTCCACGGCCACCCCGGCTGCGGTGAGCGCGCCGGCCACCTGCCAGCGCACCGCCGGCGGCGCATCGGCGTGCGTCCGGCGCCAGAGCCACGGGGTGGCTTCCCAAGCGCAGTCCGGTCGTTCCGTACGGCATGCGGTCGTCGTAGTCGTACGCGAGGTCGAGGCACCCGAAGGTCGCGGGCACGCCGAGTGCCTGGAGCCTGGTGCGTATCGGTTCGAGCGGGGCCCGGCGCCGGACCTCGTCCGGGTCCGCCGGGGCAGGCGCAGGCTGAGGGGGCACGTGTTCCACGACCCCACCGCTGTCTCAGCGGTGCGGGCGTCCCACCGCGGCCGGCGGCTTGTCCACGACGGGAGTGCCGGAGCCGTCACGCCGCCCGTACGCCGCCGGCAGCTCCACCGGGTCACCGCTCGTCGACGCCGCCCATGCCGGTCCGCGACCGGCCCACCCGAGCACCAGCATCGCCTCGCCGGTGAGCAGCCGCTGGCAGCGCACCCCGCCGGTCGCGCGACCCTTGCGCGGATACTCCGAGAGGGGAGTCACTTTCACGGTGGACACCACCCCCTGCCCTCGAGCCCGGCCCTCGGCAGGCAGCCCGCCGGCCGTGACGACGACCGGCTCGTCGATCCCGTCGAGCACACCGACCGGCGACATGAGCTCGACGGCACTGAAGCCGACGACCGTCGCCCCGGCCATCAGCTTCATCCCGGCCATTCCACCCGCGCTGCGACCCTGCGGACGGACAGCCGACGCGGGAAAGCGCAGCAGGTCGCCGGTCGAGGCGAACAGCACCAGCTCCTCCTCACCCGTCGTCAACTCGGTCGCCCCGATGACCTCGTCACCAGGTCGCAGCGCGATGACGTCGACCGTCTCGTACTTCGCCGGCCAGTCCGGTGCCACCCGCTTGACGACGCCCTGCCGGGTGGCGAGCGCCAGCCCCGGCCCGTCGTCGCGCAGGGTGGCGAGCGCCAGGATCCGCTCGCCTTTTCCGAGCGAGGTGAACTCGGTCGCGGCCGCGCCGCCACGCAGTGACAGCGCGCCGGTGGTGACGGCCGGCACCGACGGCAGGTCGATCACCTCGACGCGTAGGGCACGGCCGGCGGAGGTGAGCAGGCCGACGGCGCCGCGGGTGGTCGACCGGGCGACCGAGACGACGACGTCGTGCCGGCTGCGACCGGTGCGCCTGCGTCCGCCGGTGTCCGACGGGTCGGCGTGCAGCGGGGTCCGCGCCAGCAGCCCTGCGGACGACAGCACCACGTCGCACGGTTCGTCGGCGACCTCCAGCGACGCCGACCGCTGGTGAACCAGCGCCTTGAGGTCACCGCCGACCAGGACGGTACGACGGGGCGTTCCGTGCTCGGCCGCCACCTCGGCGAGCTCGTCGCCGATCACCGTGCGCAGCAGCAGCTGATCGGCGAGCAGCGACTCGAGGTAGCCGATCGTCTCGCGCAGCGACGCCAGCTCTGCCTCGAGCTTGGCGACTTCGAGGGCGACCAGCCGGCGCAGCTGCATGTCGAGCACGTGGCCCGCCTGCAGGTCGGTCAGCCCGATCAGCGCGACGAGCGAGGCGCGCGCCTCGCCGACGTCCTGTGAGGCGCGGATGATCCGGACCACCTCGTCGATGTTGCTCAGCGCGAGCAGCAGCCCCTCCACCAGGTGGGCCCGCTCCTGTGCCTTGCGCAACCGGAAGCGCGAGCGCCGGGTGACGACGTCGACCCGATGCAGGAGGAACACCTCGAGCAGTGACTGGAGCCCGAGCGTGCGTGGCTGGCCATCGACCAGCGCGACGTTGTTGATGCCGAAGCTCTCCTCGAGCGGGGTCAGTCGGTAGAGCTCGGCCAGCACCGCCTGGCCGGAGAAGCCGGACTTCACCTCGAACA
>JAHWJP010000034.1 GCA_019348355.1 Actinomycetota bacterium | reverse complement strand
CGAGCCACCGACAAAACCGGGAGCCGAAAGTGCCGAGCTAGAAGGGCACCTCGACGGCGAGCAACCCGTCGGCGGCCCCGCGACCGGAGAGCGCGCGGCAGAACTCCACCGCGTCGAGCTGCAGGACCGGCCCGCCTGACCCGAACGACCATGAGCCACCGGCCGGGCCGGTCAGGGTCAGCGAGCAGGGCCGGCCGTGTCGCTCGGCCCACTCGGCGACGACGTCCGCAACCAGGAGCCCGTCGTGGTCGGCGGTCAGGTGCATCGGCCGACCGGTGGCTGCGGCGATGTTGGTGCGGTGCAGCCACGGGTCGCGGGTGAGGATCACGTCGATCAGGAACCCGAACGTCCACTTCTCCGAGGGACTGTCCGGCTTGCCGCCGACCGGCTGGGCGTCGGGCATGGTGCGGCGGCAGAGGAGGCCGGGTGTGCGCCGACGTCCACGGGCGGCGCGGGGGGTGACCTCGGCGAACCGCGAGACGATCTGAGCCGGGCTCGTGTCCCGGCGCTCGTCGACCTGCAGGCCGGTGAGGGCGTCGATGAAGACTCCGCCGGCCCGGCCGGCCTTGCGCATCTGCCGAATCTGCTCGCGCAGCGACGCGGACATCTCGGCCATGCCGAGCAGGTGCGAGGCGAGCGCACGGATGTCCCAGGCCGGGCAGTCCGTCGGTCGAGACCAGTCCTCGGCGGACAGGGACCGGAGCTGGACGAGGACCCGGTCGTACTCCTCGGACGCCAGCGTCATCGCGACCCGACGATCGAGGGCGGGCTGACGTGCGGTGCTGCTGCTGGTGGCTGCGGACGTGGACATTTCAGCCGACCGGAGCGGTGTGGGCGGGCAGGGACTGCGCGGGGACCGCCCCGCCGGAGCAGCCGAAGCGCTGCTCGTACACGTCGGCGAGCGTCCGGAGCAAGAGTCCGCAATCCCCGTTGTAGGACGAGCCGTGCATGACGGCAAGCGTGCGGGGTTCGAGGTCGGCCAGCCGGCGGTAGGTCGCCGGCACGGCCGGGCCGAGTGAGGTCTGCTTGAACAGCTCCTCGGCAGCGATGGCTGCATCGACGAGGTCGTCGTCCGTGACGGCCGCCCCGTTCCCGAGTTGACTGACGAGGTCGCCGCAGAACAGCGTTGCGCTCTGCTGCTCGAAGAACACGTGGGACTCCCAGTTGTGCGGGACGTGCGGCGTGGGCACCTCGAGGATCCGCCGCCGAAGTCCAGCTCCCCCGAGGTCGAGCACCTCCCCGTCTGCGAGCGCCCGTGGAGGGCGCTCGCAGAGATCGTCGAGCGAGAGCTGGCAACCCAGGGCTCCGTGCGCGACCTGAGCGCGCGGGGCGACGGCGAGAAAGTCGTTCACCGCGCCGCATTCGTCGGCTTCGACGTGGGCGAAGCCGATCCAACGCAGCCGCTCCACGGGCATCACCCGCTCGACGGCCTCGCGCACGAGGGGAAACAGCGATCGCATACCCGTGTGGTAGAGCAGCGGCTCCTCGGCGTCGACGAGGAACTGGTTGAAGGTGAAGCCGCCCGGCGCCACCTCCGGGATGCAGGTCGACAGGCGGTAGATGCGCTCGTCTATCTGGTCAACGGTTGTCTGCACGGCGTCCCCTCCTGGGTGTCGGCTGGTAGTGCGCGAGGTACATAGCCACGAGCTGCGGGAGCATCGTGGTGAAAGTTCCACTCTCATATGGTTCTTCGGGGGCGTTGGCCAACTGCTGGGTCATGACGCCGCTGAGCAGCACGGTCCATGTCCGCAACAGCTCGTCCACGGCCACGTCGGGTCGGAACAACCCGAGTCTCTGCAGCTCGGCGAGGACGGCGCGGCCGCGCTCCAACGCTTCGACGGCGTACGCATAGGCCTGTGCCGATGGGTTGTAGCCCGGCACGGGACGCCAGTTCATCAGCTCCGCGTAGACCGGGTGCGCCACCGTCCAGCGCACGAACGTCTCGGCGAGATCGAGCAGGTACGCCGAGAGGTTCACCGCGCCGTCGGGCTCCGCCACTGTCTCCATCGTGGCCGACAGCTCCTGCCAGCCGCGGGCGAAGACCGCGTCGTACACGTCGTTCTTGGACGCGAAGTAGCCGTACAGCGACGGTGTCCGCATCCCCATGCGGCGGGCGACCTCGCCGAGCGACAGGCCGGCTACACCCACCTCACCCATGACGTCGATGGCGATGTCGATGATCTGCTCGATCGTCTCGGCACGCCGTCGGTGGCGGCGGTCCTGAGAAGTCAGCGGAAGGGACATGGATGGAGGTTGTCCTAATGCTCTTAGGATGTCAAGAGGCCATGAGGTACGATTCAGGGGGCGACGGTACGGGTGTCGGCGCCCACCGCCGCCCGGACCCGACGCGACAGCGCGTCCACCCCCAGGACGAGCGCGAGCACGGTGAGGATCAGCGTCCCGAGCTTGCCGTAGTCGAACAGCCGCAGGGACAGGTCGATCGCCTGGCCCAGCCCGCCGGCACCGACCACACCGAGGACGGTGGCGGTGCGCACGTTGCACTCCAGCTGGTAGAGCAGCAGCGACAGCAGGTTGGGCCGAGCCAATGGCAGGACCGCGAGCAGCAGGACCGGGGCACGGCCGGCGCCCGACAGGCGTGCCGCCTCGACGGGGCGGTGATCGACTGATTCGAGCTGCTCGGCCCAGAGCTTGGCGAGCAGCCCGGCGCCGTGCACGGCGACGGCGAGGGTGCCGGCGAGCGGCCCGAGCCCGACGACGGCGACGAAGACCAGCGCGTAGACGAGCTCGGGCACCCCGCGCAGCAGCGCCGCCAAGAGCCGGGCGCCGGAGCGGACCAGCCGGGGAGCCCGGCTGCTGCCGGCGAGCAACAACGCCAGCGGCGCCGCGGCCAGCACCGCCAACAGCAGCCCTGCCACGGCGATCTGCAGCGTCTCGACGGCGGCCGTGCCCACCTCACGTAAGACCTGCGGATCGAGATCGGGACGCAGCACCCCACGCAGCGCCGCGGCGCCGCGGGCGTCGAGCCCGCCCAGCTCCTGCACCCCCACCCCGTGCAGCGCCCAGAGGCCGACCAGCACCAGTCCGGCCGTGCCACCCCACCGGGATCCGGTGGTCACGTTCACGGAACCGGCCGGGCGTAGAGCTCGTCGACCTGGCCGGCCGACAGGGCCGGCCCGTCGTGCACCACCCGGCCCTCGCGAAGCGCAAGCACCCGGTCGAACCGGGCCGCGACCGCCGGGTCGTGGGTGGTGACGACGAGGGTCGTGCTGGCCGCACCTCGAGCATGCGAGAGCAGCGCCTCGACGGCCGCCGCTGCCCTGGCCGGGTCGAGCCCGGCGGTCGGCTCGTCGGCGAGCAGCAGGCCAGGGCGGCCCAGCAGCGCCCGCACCAGGGCGATCCGTTGTCGCTCACCGCCGGAGAGCTCGCTGACACGGCGGTCCAGCAAATGGGTGACACCCTGCCGGCTCGCCAGCTCGGTCAGCCGATCACGCAACGGCGGAGGTGTGTGCCCCCGGGCGAGCGCCCACCAGCCGGACCGGCCGAACAGGTGGCTGCACCCCGAGACGGCGGCAGTGCGCGCGCGCATTCGGGGGACGAGATCGCCCCCCTGCAGGATGATTCCGGTGTTTCGCCGCACGTTTCGTCGGTGCGTCGGGTCGTACGGGTCGAGGTCCCCGACCGATACGTCGCCCTGCACTCGTGGTCCCGCGCCCAGCAGGGCATGCAGCAGCGTCGTCTTGCCGGCGCCGCTGCTGCCGAGCACGACGAGCTGCTCACCCGAGGCGAGCGACACGTCCACACCGTCCACGGCGACGCTGTCCCGGTGCTGGACCACCAGGCCACGGACGCGCAGCTCGGTCACCTGAGCAGCCCCAGGCGGGCGGCTTCCCGGCGTACCTCGTCGTAGTCGCCTGGCGTCACGGCGACGTAGGACTTCGCCCGAAGCAGGTCGAGCAGCCCCGGGTCGGTGAGCCCGAGGAAGGCCTGCCGCACCTGATCGAGCGGCTCGGCGCCGAGCGCCGTACGCCCCACCCACGGGTAGCCCATGACCTCGCGGGTCTGCACCACGCGCAGCGCACCCGGCGGGACCACGTTCTGTGACTCGATCCGCTTCAGCACGCGAAGCTCCAGGCCACCGGCGTCAGCACGGCCACCGGCAACCGCGAGGGCTGTCGCGTCGTGACCGCCGGTGAAGCTCACCGACGACAGCGGCGGACAGGACTCCAGCGACGTGGCCGAACATCTCGCCCCGGCCGCCTCGATCATCAGCCGAGGGTAGAGCGAGCCCGATGTCGAGCTCGGGTCGCCGAAGGCCACGGATCCTCCGGCGGCGACGACGTCCTCGGGTGTCTGGGCGGCGGAGCCGGCCGGGACCACGATCGCCGACAGGTAGCGGGACGTGCCGGTGTCGCGATCGACCTCTGTCACCAGCGGCGTCAGCTCCACCTGCTTCTCGGCCTGGGCGTAGGTCAGACCCCCGAGGTAGGCGATGTCGAGCTGACCGGCGGCCAGTGCCGTGACGACGCCGGCATAACTGGGGGCGACGAACAGCTCGACCTCGACGCCGAGCCGGCGGCTCAGCTCCTCCCCGAACGGCGCGTAGGTAGCCCGCTGCTTGTCGGGGGCGATGTTGGGGATGAGACCGACGCGCAGGGTCTCGGGCAGCGCGTCGGGGTTCGGGTCGTCGGCGACGGAGGTGCTCCCGCAGCCGGTGAGCAGGGTCAGGAGGAGCAGGGCGAGAAGGCGAATGGGCACGGAGATCCTCGGGTCGGCCCGGTGCGATGCCGGGTCATGGCGCGCGCGGAGGCCCGCGCGAAGCGGAAGGGGGTGCACCCTGGACCAGGGCGCAACGGCCGGACTCGAAGGAGACGGCCGCGACGCAGACTCAGAGAGAGGTCACATCGGGATCCCCTCGTCGGGTCGGCCAGCTGGCCGGACAGTGATCGGAGACTAACGCGCGCGTAGCCTTGCGGCATGGCAGGTGTGCGGAGAGTCGCCGCAGTGGGCGGGTTCGCTCTGGCGTCAGCTGTTTTCGAGGCGGCGGTGGTCACGCCGCGCCGACTGCAGATCCGGGACGTGCCGCTGGCCCTGGCCGGCTGGCCGGCGGCGCTCGACGGCATGCGGGTGGCCGTTCTCAGTGACCTGCACGCCGGCAGCCCGTGGGTAGGTCTGCCGCGGGTGCGGACCGTGGTCGACCGAGTCGTCGCTGCCCGGCCCGACCTGGTGCTGCTGCTCGGTGACTATCTTGCCGATGTGGCCTTCAGCTCGCATCTCGAGCCGGAACCGCTCGCGCGGGTGCTGGCCGGCCTGACTGCTGCGGGCGCGCCTGCCGTGGCGGTCCTTGGCAACCACGACTGGTACGCCGGTGGGCGCCGGGTCCGGCAGGCCTTCGAGGCGGCCGGCCTCCCGGTGCTGGAGGAGTCGGCGATCTCGGTGCTCAGAAGCCGGCTGTGGATCGCGGGAGTAGGTGACCTGTGGGAACGCTCGCCATCGGTGCCCGCGGCCCTCACCGGGATCCCGGCGGGCGCGCCGGTCCTGCTGCTGACCCACAACCCCGACGTGATCGCTGATGTGCCGGACTCGGTCTCGCTCGTGCTGGCCGGCCACACCCACGGCGGCCAGGTGCGCGTGCTCGGCCGGGGCGTGCACCGGGTCAGCGAGCGCAGCGGCAACCGCTGGGCACGCGGCTGGTATCCGCAGGAGCGCCTGTTCATCAGCGCCGGCATCGGCACCTCGGTCGTGCCGCTGCGCACGGTGGCTCCCGAGGTGCCCATCCTGGTGCTGAGTCCGGCATGAGACGCGCGGTGGCGTTCGGATCTGCGATCGGTGCCGCCGCGCTGCTCCTGGCCGGCTGCCGGGCCGACGGGACGGCGCCGACTGCCCCTGACGACCGCATCCAGGTGACGCTGGACGGCATCGAGCTCGACGTCGAAGTTGCGGACGACGCGGCCGAGCGGGCGATCGGGCTCATGAACCGCGATGCGGTCCCGCCCGGGACCGGCATGATCTTCCGCTACGACCAGGCCGTCGACGCGCGGTTCTACATGTTCCAGGTGAGCGTCCCGCTGCGCGCTGTCTTTATCCGCGACGGACGCGTCGTGTCGTCGGTCGTCATGCCTCCGTGCCCCCTGGCTGACCCCCAGGCCTGCCCCACCTACGGGGCGGACGGTCCGTTCGACACCGTGGTCGAGACGGCGCCCGAGACGCTGCCGGACGTCGCACCGGGGGACGTTCTCACAGTCGAGTAGCTGCTATGAGGGACATGAGCCGACAAGCCGCCTGATGAGACTTTCTCGAAAACGTCGTTGCCATCCGGCGGAAAGGCGCCCATCCTGTCTGTGCACCCGACGGGCGTCCGCCCGTCGCACCGAAGGAGACCGACCGTGACCGGCCAAGCAGGCACCGCGACATGGCGCAACCAGCGCCTGTTCGCTGACGCCTGCTCGAAGCCGGAAGCCGGCCTCCGGTATGAGCGCAGTAACGCCCACCTGCTCCGCCTCGGCGGTCGCAAGCGAGTGCCCGGGTAGTCCTCTCCGAAGAGGTCTCCCCCGAGAGCCGCCCGCAGCGCCCACCAGGTGCAGTGAGGCGGCTCTTGCACGTTTCCCCCCTTTCCCACACAGCGATTGTCCAGGAGGTGACCGCGATGAACGTCAAGTCCTGCACGAACCCCACCGTCGACCCGGCGGTCTTCTTCCCGGAGACGCCGGAGCAGCTGGCCACCGCCCAGGCGGCTTGCGCCGGCTGCCCGTTCACCGAGCAGTGCCTGGCCGAGGCCCTCGCTGTCGGAACCACCGACGGTGTCTGGGGTGGCGTCCTGCTCGAGCGGGGAGCCCTCGTCGCTGTGAAGCGGCGTCCGGGCCGTCCTCGCAAGGTCGCTGTCGCGGCCTGACCGTCCCCGCGTACAACTGCGGTCGTACGCGGGGCGGTCCTTCTCCACGTGGCGCAGCCGGACAGCGCACCTGGCTACGAACCAGGGGGCCGGAGGTTCGAATCCTCCCGTGGAGGCAGGGATGCCGGTGCGAAGGCACGGGCTACTTCCACTCGAAATGGGGTTGTCGTCGGTTCGAATCCGGCCGTCTCGCCACGCAAGGCGGGGTGTAGCTCAGTGGCAGAGCACCTTTGTGCCCGAGTCGACCTCGATCTCGGCATCCCGTCCTTGTCCTGCCTGATGCGCCGGCAGCGGTTACTTCTGGCACCCAACGGTTCGACTCCGGCCCCGCCACTCGGCAGGGCAACCGCCGCCTCCCCGATCTCGGGCAGTACGACTCTCTTCCAGGAGGGCACGCCATGAGCAAGCACAACCGCACGGCCGCTGCCCTTCTCGGGCGCCGCTCGCCGGTGAGCAGCACCGGTGCCCAGCAGGGTTCTACGTACGAAGGTGCGCCGGGCTGGGGGCGTGACGCCAAGAGCGAGCTGTTCCTGCTGGCGGTGACGGCGCTCGCCGGTGAGGACACCTTCTACGAGAAGGCTGCCGACCGTGATGCCCGGCTGACGGCGCTGGCCGGCCAGGTGGCCCTCGACGACGTCGCCTGGCTGCTTCGCCTGGTCGGTTGGGTTCGTGGCGAGGCGCAGCTGCGCAGCGCCGCGCTGATGATCGCCGCCGAGGGCGCCGCCGCTCGGCTGGCCGCCGGCGAGCACGGCGGCAACCGCGCGCTGGTGACTGCCGCGCTGCGGCGTCCGGACGAGCCGGGTGAGCTGGTTGCGTACTGGCTTGCCCGGCACGGCCGCGCGCTGCCTCAGCCGGTCAAGCGCGGCGTCGCCGACGCTGTCCGCTCGCTCTACACCGAGCGGGCGCTCGCCAAGTACGACACGGCTGCGGCCGGATGACGTGGGAGTCGGTCGCCGGCTGGCTCGGCGGACCGCTCGACGCGCCGGTGTGGGAGCGGCTCGTCGGCGTCATGGGCTACATGGCGCTGCTGCGAAACCTGCGCAACCTCGATGAGGCCGGTGTGTCCGACGCGGTGGCTGCACGGGTCGCTGCCCGGCTCGCCGACCCCGACGAGGTGGGGCGGTCCCGTCAGCTGCCGCTGCGGTTCCTGTCGGCCTACGGCCGCGCCGAGCCTTCGCTGGGCGCCGGCGCTCGAGGCAGCGCTCCAGGCTGCACTGCGCAATGTCCCGGCGCTGCCGGGCCGCACGCTGGTGCTCGACCGGTTCGGCGACCTCGGCGGGACCGACCCCGCCGCGGCGGTGCGGAGCCACTACCGCGCGCACGACCGCGTCGTCATCGTCACCGATGAGCAGGCGTGGGGTGGCTGGCAGGGCGAGGACCCGACCTCGGCCGTCCCGGCGCGGGTCCCGGTCTACACCTGGAACGTGGCGGGCTACCGCTACGGGCACGGTCCGTCCGGAGCCGGCAACCGGCACACCTTCGGTGGTCTCACCGATGGGGCGTTCGCCGCGATCCCGCTCCTGGAGCGGGGACGGGACGCGCCCTGGCCGTTCTGAGTCAGGATCTGTCCATCTCGACTGAAGGAGGTCGCCATGACGGCGACGCAGGTTGCACCGAAGCTGCTCAGCTGGGCCAGCGACATCGAGCAGGACACCGTCCACCAGGCGGCTCTCACGGCCCGCCTGCCGTTCGTGGAGGGGCACGTCGCCCTCATGCCCGACGCGCATCGCGGTCTGGGGTCGACGGTGGGCTCGGTCGTGCCGACCCGCGGGGCGGTGATCCCGTCCTGCGTCGGCGTCGACATCGGCTGCGGCATGGTCGCGTCGGAGACGACGCTGACGGCGTCCGACCTGCCGGACAGCCTCGACGTGCTCATGCCGCTGGTCATGCGGCGGATCCCGTCCGGCGTCGGCAAGGGCCACGAGCACCCGGTGGCCGAGGGTCGGCTGGCGGCGCTCGGCCGGCCGCGCACCGAGCTGACCGGCAAGCAGGAGCGCACGACCGCCGAGCAGTTCGGCACCCTCGGCAGCGGAAACCACTTCGTCGAGGTCTGCCTGGACGAGCGGGATGTCGTGTGGACGGTCCTGCACTCGGGCTCGCGTGGCATCGGCAACCAGCTTGCCCAGAAGGCGATCTCGGAGGCCAAGGGGCTGATGAAGGAGCGCTTCATCCGGCTCGAGGACCCCGACCTCGCCTACCTCGTGCAGGGCGAGCCGTCCTTCGAGACCTACATCGGCGACATGCTGTGGGCCCAGCGTTACGCGATGGGCTCCCGGGCTGTGATGGCGGATCGGCTGCTGGCCAGCCTGTTCGAGGTCGTGGGGTCGGGCCGGCACGTGCGTACCATCAACTGCCACCACAACTTCACCCAGCTCGAGCACCACATGGGCAAGGACCTGTGGATCACCCGCAAGGGCGCGATCAAGGCCGGTCAGGGTGACGAGGGGGTGATCCCCGGCTCGATGGGCACCCGCTCGTACGTCGTACGCGGTCTCGGGTCGACGGCGTCGTACACCTCGTGCTCGCACGGGGCGGGACGACGGATGTCGCGTACGGCGGCGCGCAAGCAGCTGACCGTCGACAGCCTGCGCGCGGCGATGGCCGGCCGCGCCTGGAACGCCGAGTCCGCGGACCGGCTGCTCGACGAGCACCCGGCGTCGTACAAGGACATCGATCAGGTCATGGCTGACCAGACCGACCTGGTCGCGGTGCAGCACACGCTGCGTCAGGTGTTCAACTACAAGGGGGTGTGAGGCGCGGCCAGGGGACGGCGGCGGTCAACTCGGCCGCCGTCGTCCCCAGCACCTCGCACTTTACGACCTCGACCGGCTCCTTCGACGCGAGCCGCCAGACGCGTACCTTGCGCTCCTGCGGGTCCGCGGTCAGGACCTCCCGGACGCCGGCGCGGGTGTAGAAGTCGAACTTCTCGAAGGTCTCGTCGTCGGGGCTGATCACCTCGACGACCAGGACGGCGGTGGCGACGAAGGCCGTCTGCGGCACCGCGTCGAAGACCCCCGCATCGGGGATGCGGAAGTCGTCTTTCTGACCCAAGTCGAACGGCCCACTCGGCTGAAGGCCGGCTCGGACGGCCAAGCCGCCCACGGCGATGAGCAGGGAGGCCTGGACCATCCCGTGCCAGGCGTGCGCCATCGGCGGCACGTGCACCACCCCCTCCCACACTTCGTCATAGGCGTCCAGACCCAGCTCGCGGCGACGCGCCAGAAAAGCCTTGAGCTCGGCCGGAGGCGGACCGGGGACGACAGTGCCGCATGCCGACGACGGTACGCACCTCGTCACCCTCCGGTCGAGATGTCACACAGGGCGTGCTGTGCTGAGCGCATGACGACCGAGGAGCAGCTGACGCGGGTGCTGGGTGCGTGGGCGGCTGGGTCGGTCGCCGTCGGCGCCTTCTGCTCGCTGTCGCCGCGCACCCGCGGCTTCGGGCGCCAGACCGTGGCGTGGGGCCTGATCGACGGCGCCATCGCGTCCGCCGGGGTGCGTGCGCGCCGACGAAAGGGCCCGACCGACCCGGCCCGCCTGCGCAGGGTGCTGCTGGTCAACGCCGGCCTCGACGTCGGCTACGTCGCAGTCGGCGTGAGACTGTTGCAGGGCAGTCGCTTTCGCGGTGACGGCCTCGCCGTCCTGGTGCAGGGAGCGTTCCTGCTGGTGCTCGACACCGCGGCGGCCCACCGCCTGCGGAGCTGAAGGAGCACCATGACGACTGTGACCACCCTGCCGTACTCCCGTCCGCTCACTCGGGCCGACCTGGAGGACACACCCGATGACGGGCACCGCTACGAGCTCATCGACGGGGCGCTGATCGTCAGCCCGGGTCCGGAGCTGCCCCATCAGGACATGGTCGGGAACCTCTACCTAATCCTGCGCGCGGCCTGCCCGGTCGAGCTCAAAGTGGTGCTGGCGGCACCCGCACGCAGCAGGCAGACCGTGCGAGGGACCTTCCGGATGTCACGGGGGCGATTGCTCGCTCGCGGGCCCGCCCGCCGCCATCGCGCCGCGCTCGGCAGCGGCCTTCTCCAAAGTCTCTGCCACGGAGGTGAAGTCCGCTAGCGCCGCCTCGAGATCGTCGACGATCTCGCGGGCGATCACCTCGGGCGGCGACAGGCCGTCGGCGTCCTCGAGGCGGCGCTGGCCACCACCCAGGAGCGGGTCGACGCTGCCCTGCGCTCGGCCGCAGTCGTCTCCCGCGAGCTGAAGAAGGCCCGCACGAGCGTCGGCGGGCAGGTCCGTGATCTGCGCAAGTCGCTCGATGCCGCTGTCGTCGCCAGCGAGGAGCTCTCCGGCGTGGCGTACGAAGCTCGAGTGTCATATGAACTGGACGAAAGCGCTTACCTGTCCTCAGGCGAGTTCACCGCGGAGCTGCTGGCCGAGGCCGAGGCGCAAGGCGTGGCGATGTTCGCCGAGGACGACCGGCTGCTCTGCTATCCCTCGCTACTGCGGGTGCTGCCCGGTGACGCCGCGATCGAGATCGACCGGAGGCGGGAGCGGCGGCTGCGCCGTCGGTCGTGGTGGCGGCGCTCGCGGCCGCCCAGAGCCGCCCGCCCCGCTTCAAGGCCGAGCCGTTCCTGGAGAGCCTGGCCGGCGCGTACGCCCTGCTCGCCGAGCCCGAGGACAAGCCCGACCCGGTGCTGAGGCTGGACGCGGTGTGGTCGGTGTTGACGCTGCTGCCCGGCCAGGCCCGCGAGTACAGCCGGCCGGAGTTCGCCCGCGACCTTTACCTGCTCGATCAGAGCGACGTCGCCCGTACGAAGGCCGGCGGGGCCCTGCGCTGGCACGCCAGCGGCGGCACCCGCGGCACCGGGGTTCTGACGACTGTGGGCGAAAACCGTTCAGCAGCAGCGGTACTGGGGCGCGTCCTTCACCTCGGCTTAGTGCTATCATGGGCTATCACCAAGGAGGTTGGCATGGCGCAGTTGCTGATCCGGGACGTACCGGACGAGGTCATCGCCGCGTTGGACGCACGAGCCGCGAAGCTCGGGCTGTCACGCAGTGAGTTCCTGCGCCGCCGGCTGGCGCAGGAGGCGGCCGTTGGTGTCACCCCGGTGACGGTGGACGATTTCCGCAGGCTCGCCGAGGACTTCCCCGATGCGCTCGATGAGCAGATCATGCGCGGCGCCTGGAAGTGATCGGCTGGATCGCCGACATGTCGGCACTGGCTCGCCTGCGTCTCAGCCCGGACGCCGACGAGTGGGCAGTTCGGGTCGAGCGCGGGCTCGTCCGCATCAGCTCGCTCACGCTGCTGGAGTTCGGTTATTCGGCACGCTCGGGAGCGGACCTGCGTCGGAGCCTGGGACGCTCGCCCCTTGCGGCGATGCCGGTGGAATACCTCCGGCCGGCTGTCGAGGACCGTGCCGTGGAGGTCCAGCTGCTGCTGGCCGACCGCGGACTGCTCCGCGCGCCCTCCGTACCGGATCTGCTGCTCGCGGCGACCGCGGAGCTGGCCGGCCTGAGCGTGCTGCACGTGGACAAGGACTTCGACGTCATCGCCGGCGTCACGGGGCAGGTTGTCGAACGGCTCGTGACCGACGAGTGAGCTGGCAGGGGAGGGCGTTAGGTTCGGCGACAACGCGGACAGAGGTGGCGAGGTTCGCAGAGCAGGTGGCGGAGGTCGGGGGTGGCAGCCTGACCGTGCCCGACTACGCGGCTTTCTTGGCCGAGCACTACCTGGCCGACTACCTGCCCGCAGGCGGCGCGGCGGTCAAGCTGGCGGTCGCCGGCAGCCCGGAGACGGCCGGACGGCTCGAGCGCGCCCTGGGCGCCGCCGCCGACGCGGCCGGCTGCCGGTTCGTCTCGGTCCCGGCCGCCGAGGTGAAGGTGCATCAGGTCGAGCAGCTGCTGTTCGCCGTGTCCCGGCAGGTTGAGTGGGACGCGCTGGCCGCGTCCGTTGTCCGCACTGCGTACGACGAGGCAGCCTTCCCGGCGTCCGGCGGGCTCACCGTCGCCGACGTCGCCCGTGAGCACGAGGTCGATGCCCGCGAGCTCTATCGCAACCTGCGACGCCAGCTGGAGCAGACGCTGCTGGGCAACCATGCGCTGCCCCCGGAGCTGCGGCGGGCCATGCTGCGACTGGCGCAGGTGCAGCTCGGTGGGCGCGACGTCGACCGCACCGAGCACGAGGCCGTGCTGGGCTGGTTGCGGGGGGACAAGATCGCGCTGTCGGCGTTGCGACCGGCCCTGATCTACGCCCGCATCGGCCGGCACAACGCCCGCTCGTTGCTCACCTCGCTCGCCTGCCTGCTGCTGACGGCCGGCTACCGCGGGCTCATCCTCCACCTGGACTGCACCCGGCTGGCGGAGAGCCGCCGGCCGCCGGTCGAGCAGCGCACCGGCGTCTACTACTCCAAGGCTGCCGTGCTCGACGCTTTCGAGGTGTTGCGCCAGCTGATCGACGCCACCGACGAGTTGCGCGGCGTGCTGGCCGTCGCGGTGGTGCCACCCGAGCTGGTCACCGACGAGTCCCGTGGGCGGCCCGCCTACACTGCGTTGCAGCTGCGGGTCGCCGACGAGGTGCGCGACCGTCGCCGGGCCAACCCGTTCGTCGCGCTGGTGCGGCTCGAGGTGCGGCTGGAGGCCGTGGGATGACGGCGATGACTCAGGAGCAGGTCGCTCGCCGCCGGGCGGTCGAGGCATTGCGCTCGGGAGTGCCGAGCTGGGACGCGGTCGCCGCACTGGGGTCGGGACAGCCCGAGGCCGAAGACCGCTATGCCTCGCTGCTCGATGCGGTGGAAGGCGGCAAGAGCGGTGGGCTGCTGCTCGGGGCGGGCTTCGGTGCGGGCAAGAAGCCATCTGCTTCTGCACCTTGCTCACCTGGCGCTCGAACGCGGCTGCGCCGTCAGCACTGTCGTCGTGAGCAAGGAGACCCCGCTGTACGACCCGGCGAAGGTCTACCGGGCCGCCGTCGAGTCCCTGCTCGGGCCGGCTCGGGTGTCCGGGCTCCTCGCTGATGCCGCCGCCTCGCTCGACCCCGACTCGCCGCGCTACAGCGAGCTCACCCGATGGCTGCACGCCCCGTCGAGACCGGTCGACGAGCGCTTCGCCGCGACGCTGCTGCTGCACGACAAGCTGCGCGGCGGTGAGGTGTCCGACGGCGACGAGATCGTCGACGCAGTGGTGCGCTTCTGGTCCGGCGACCCGATCCGGGTGCCCGACCTGCGCCGGGCGCTCAAGGCGGTCGGTGCCGGGGGGCACTACTCCTTCGCCGCTATCTCGGCCAAGGAGCTGGCCCGCCAGCGGCTGCGCTTCGCCGCCCGCCTGCTGCGCGCCGCCGGGCATCCCGGTTGGGTGATCCTGTTCGACGAGGTGGAGCTGATCGGCCGCTACTCGCTGCTGCAACGCGGCCGGTCCTGCGCCGAGCTCTCCCGCTGGGTGGGTGGCGACCCCGACGACCCGACGCTGCCGGTGGCCGCTGTGCTCGCGATGACAGACGACCTTCGAGGCCTTCGTCCTGACCGGCAAGGAGGACCGCACCAAGGTTCCGGCCAAGCTGCGCGACAAGCAGACCGCCGAGTGGGCCGAGACGGCCGGGCTGGCGAAGAAGGGCATTCGGTCGATCGAGCGCGATCTGATGCGGCTCGAGGCGCCCGACAGGGGCGAGCTCGACCGGGCCTACGCCACGCTCAAGGCATTGCACGGTGACGCCTACGAGTGGTCCCCGCCGGACGTGTCGAGGTTGGAGCGGCTCGGCAACACGCGGATGCGCCAGTACGTGCGGGCCTGGATCAACGCCTGGGACCTCGTGCGGCTCGACCCCGACTACGCGCCGGACACCGAGGTCGTCGAGCTGACCGCTTCTTCGTACGAGCACGACGAAGCGCTCGACGCCGACCGGGCCGAATGAACCCCGCAGCTTGCACTCGCCACCTTCGAGTGCTAACAAGGATGTAGCACTCGAAGGTGTTGAGTGCCAGATCTGGCTGGTGAGACCGGCAGTCCGGTCGTCCGTCGCGGGCACCGAAGGATCACACGTCCGACTGGGAGGACCCCATACATGTCTAAGATCATCGCCTTTGACGAAGAGGCCCGCCGCGGCCTCGAGCGCGGCATGAACCAGCTCGCCGACGCCGTGAAGGTCACCCTCGGCCCGAAGGGCCGCAACGTCGTGTTGGAGAAGAAGTGGGGCGCCCCCACGATCACCAACGACGGCGTCTCGATCGCCAAGGAGATCGAGCTCGAGGACCCCTACGAGAAGATCGGCGCCGAGCTCGTCAAGGAGGTCGCCAAGAAGACCGACGACGTCGCCGGTGACGGCACCACCACCGCCACCGTCCTGGCCCAGGCGCTCGTGCGCGAGGGCCTGCGCAACGTCGCCGCCGGCGCCAACCCGATGGGCCTGAAGAAGGGCATCGAGGCCGCCGTCGAGCGCGTCGTCGAGGCCATCGGCAACGCCGCCAAGGACGTCGAGACCAAGGAGCAGATCGCCTCCACCGCCAGCATCTCGGCGGCTGACCCCACCGTCGGCGGCATCATCGCCGAGGCGATGGACAAGGTCGGCAAGGAAGGCGTCATCACCGTCGAGGAGAGCAACACCTTCGGCCTCGAGCTCGAGCTCACCGAGGGCATGCGCTTCGACAAGGGCTACATCAGCCCCTACTTCGTGACCGACCCCGAGCGGATGGAGACCGTCCTCGACGATCCCTACCTGCTCGTCGTCAACTCCAAGATCGGCTCGGTCAAGGACCTGCTCCCGTTGCTGGAGAAGGTCATGCAATCCAACAAGCCGCTCGCAATCATCGCCGAGGACGTCGAGGGCGAGGCTCTCGCCACCCTGGTCGTCAACAAGATCCGCGGCACCTTCAAGTCCGCCGCCGTCAAGGCGCCGGGCTTCGGCGACCGCCGCAAGGCCATGCTGCAGGACATCGCGATCCTGACCGGCGGCCAGGTCATCTCCGAGGAGGTCGGCCTCAAGCTCGACACCGCCGGCCTCGAGCTGCTGGGCCGCGCCCGCAAGGTCGTCATCACCAAGGACGAGACGACCATCGTCGAGGGCTCGGGCGACGCCGACCAGATCGCCGGCCGCGTCAACCAGATCCGCGCCGAGATCGAGAAGAGCGACTCCGACTACGACCGCGAGAAGCTGCAGGAGCGGCTGGCCAAGCTGGCCGGCGGCGTCGCGGTCATCAAGGTCGGCGCGGCCACCGAGGTCGAGCTCAAGGAGCGCAAGCACCGCATCGAGGACGCCGTTCGCAACGCGAAGGCCGCCATCGAGGAGGGCATCGTCGCCGGTGGTGGCGTCGCGCTGCTGCAGGCTTCGGTCACCGCCTTCGAGAAGCTGGACCTGGTCGGCGACGAGGCCACCGGCGCGAACATCGTCCGGCTGGCGCTCGAGGCCCCGATCAAGCAGATCGCCATCAACGCCGGCCTCGAAGGCGGCGTGGTGGTCGAGAAGGTCCGTAACCTCAAGATCGGTGAGGGTCTGGATGCCGCGACCGGCGAGTACGTCGACATGATCAAGGTCGGCATCATCGACCCCGCCAAGGTCACCCGTTCGGCGCTGCAGAACGCCGCGTCCATCGCGGCGCTGTTCCTCACCACCGAGTGCGTCATCGCCGACAAGCCCGAGAAGGCTGCGGCCGGCGCCGGCATGCCCGGTGGTGGCGGCGGCATGGGAGACATGGACTTCTGAGTTCGTCCGCAACACCTGCTCTCACGTCGGGGCGGTCCTCCACGCGGAGGGCCGCCCCGTCGGCTGTGCGCGTCCTGGTGGTGGTGACCGACCTCGACGCACCGTTTGGCTTCGCCGGGCCGCTTGTACCAGTTCATCTACGGGCCGGGCGAGAGCCCCGCGAGGATCTCTACGCCGTCGAGGACGTGGGCCCAGCGGCGGGCGAATCCCTCGTCTTCACGGGCCTGCCAGAGCAGCTGGCAGGTCGATCGATGTTGTCGGCACCTTCGCGCGGCCGACGCGAAGAGTGTCACGGGTGAGCGGTTGACGACCAGGGGCAAGGCGCGTGTGCCTGGTCATACCTGCGCTGCGGGCACGTCCACGGCCACTTCGTCGCCGAGCCGGAAGCCGCCCCGCAGCGGCAGGTCGTCCCCGCTCCAGAATCGGCCCGGGTCATACCACTGCGGTGGGCGGTCGTCCGGGAGCAACGACATGGCCGTGTAGGTCCGGGCGAGAACTTCAGCGCAGTAGGCTGTCTCGATGCGAGCGTGGTTCCCCTCCGGCCCGAGGGATCGCCGGCCGAGCGGGCGTCGTCCTCGTAGCCAACCGAGGGCCAGCCCCGCAGTAGACGGAAACGGTGTGCCGTCCAAGCGCGCGATGGTTTGAAGGACGGCGTCCTCCATCTCGGCTGTCACGTCCCCGTCCAGTTGACGCAGCCAGGCCCGCTGGCCGTACCGGTGCACCCAGGTCGTCACGGCGTCGCGCAGATCGTGCAGTTGCACCCCCCGGTGGTGGTCACCGGACCACACGTCCGGCAACGACCGGCCGAGTTCGGCGTGCCACATCAGCGGTGGCAGGTCCTCCAGCACCACCGACATGCCGACGTGGTTGACCGGGCTGTTGGTCGTGACCCGGATGAGCCGGTCGGCGGCGGAGCTGCCACGGAACAGCCAGATGTCGCCGGTGCGCGTCAGGTCCAAGGCGGCGTCGAGCGGCAGCGAAGGGGGCGATTTCATGGCCGCAGCCTAGGGAGGGGCACAATGCCGGTATGCGGTGGTGGAAGGCCCTTGGCCTGGCGGGAGTGGCCGGTGTCGCGGCCTCGGGTGCGGTGCTCGCCCGCAACGAGCGGCGCCGCCGCGCCTACACGCCGGACGAGGTGCACGCCCGGCTGCGGGCTCGCGCGCAGGAGCACTCCGACCTCGTGCGCTGACGACACGTCGGCTCTGCGATCCTGACGGGACACCCCCACGTACACAGCAGGAGGTTTTGTCAGCATGGCCAGCAACGGCGAGCGTGCCTACCAGGTGCACCAGGCAGGTCTCGGGCAGTCCGAGGGACCCGGCGAGTGGCTGGCGGTCACGCAGGAGCGCATCAACGCCTTCGCCGACGTCACCGAGGACCAGCAGTTTCTCCACGTCGACCCGGAGGCGTGCAAGACGCTCTCGCCGTGGGGAGTGCCGATCGCGCACGGGTTTCTCACGCTGTCGCTGCTGACCAAGCTGGCCGAGTCGGTGCCGCAGCCGCCGGAGCGGCTCGAGGGCATCGTCATGGGCGTCAACTACGGCTTCGACAAGGTCCGCTTCATCTCCCCGGTCAAGGTCGACTCGCGGATCCGCGCCGGCGCCGTGCTGACCGCGGTGGACGCCAGGGACGCGAACACCTTGCAGGTCACCAAGACCTACACCGTCGAGATCGAGGGTGAGGGCAAGCCGGCGCTGGTCGCCGAGTGGGTCACCCGCCTGATCTACGGCTGAGCTGCCTCGTGACGGAGACCCGCGAGCAGCGCGCCGAGCGGGTCTACGCGCAGGCCGAGCAGTCGCTGGTCGCCGTCAACGAACGGCGTGTCCGGCGAGGCCCGGAGACGCTCGTGGCCGTCCTGGTGGTGCTCTGCCTCGCTGTCGGCGTGGTCGCTGCGGTCGACCTGCGCCGCCTGATGACCCCGCGCGGAACGGCGCTGGCCTGGACTGGCGCGGCGGTGTTCGGTGACTGCACCGCCTACCGGGTGCTGTCCGTTCCTGACACCGGTGCAGGTGAGGAGCGCACCGACGGCGAGCTCTGCTCCGACCTGATCCGCAGCACCGAGCAGGCCCGGCGCGAGCCGACCACGATTCGGATCGAGCTGCTTGCCGTCGAGATGGCAGGGCGCCAGGCGACAGCCCAGATGCGGGTCACGCGGCGCGACGACGTCGACACCACCGAGCTCCAGCTGATGCGACGCGGTGACGGCTGGGTCGTCCTGCGCACCGCCGACACCTGCGCGGCGGTCGGCTGCGCGTGAGGACAACTCAGTTCAGCGGGGTGCGGCGGGCCTCGTTCCACCACGAATAGAGCGCGGCGTTGTCACTGTCGGAGCGCATTGCCACCACCTGAACGGCGCGGTCGTCGTATTCCCAGGTCAGGGTGGCGAAGCCCGAGGTGTTCGTGCCACAAGCCAGGCCGCCGACGATCTGGCCGTCCCGCTGCCAGCGGCTGTGTCGGCCGTTTCCGGTTGCGCATTGGCCGGGCAGGTAGTCGGGATTGTTCACGTAGGACGCCTGGAAGTCCGCCTGCATGGCAGCAGCGTCGCGCCACCGGTAAACGGCAAGCTTCTCGGCGCCCATGCCGGGCACGGACGTGCAGGTGACGGCGGCCACATCGCCAGTCCTGCGCTCGAGCGGGGTGCAGGCCGTCCCGTAGACCGTAGGGGGCAGCATGGCGAGAAGCTCGGCTTCGGGGGCCGGCAGGGTTGTCGCCACCGAGGGGTCGCTGTCCACCGCCGGGTCGACCGACCGGACCCCGGCCACGCCGCCGGTGATCCCGGCCGCGAGCACCACCGCCACGCAGCCCGCCAGCAGCGCCCGGGAGGTACGGCCGGTCGGCGGGGGCGGCGGCGGCAATGGGCGTTCCCGGACGACTGGCTGCTGTCTCGGCGTCAGCGCTGACCGCAGCGCGGCGGCGGCGGCCCCGGCTGTCGGGAAGCGGTCGCGCGGCTGCTTGGCCAGGCATCGCGCGAGGACGTCCTGGACGGCTTCCGGGAGCGCCGGCGCAAAGCGCCGCACGTCACCTTCCGGGCTCGCCTTCGCACCGGTGAACGGGGGTTGACCGGCCAGGCAGTGAAAGAGCACGCAGCCGAGGGCATAGATGTCGGAGGCCCGAGTCGCAGGCTCGTCACGCACCTGCTCGGGGCTCGCGTACAGCCGCTTGCCGGCCCAGTCCTCGGACTCGGACAACATGAAGTTGCACAGGACGGGAACGTCGTTCTCCCCCTCCAGCACAATGTTGGCCGGGCTGACGTCGCCGTGCACCAGTCCCGAGGCGTGTGCGGCATCCAGGCCGGCGGCAACCTGGTCGGCCAGGTGCGCGACCCAGGTGGTCGCAAGGCGCCGAGGACCTTTCAGCAGCTGGGCTAGGTCGCTGCCTTCGATGATTTCCATCGTCATGAACTCGGCCTGCTCATCGACATCGAAGACGGTGACGATGTTGGGATGGCGCACGGTGGCAAGCGCCTGGGCCTCGCGCAGGAAGCTGCTGCGCGCAAGCGGGTCGTGCAGGATCGATGGGCTCGTGGCCGTGAGCGCCACGGAGTGACCGAGGTCCTGATCCTCCGCCCAGTAGACGATGCCCGTCCCGCTCTGGCCGAGCTCCTGCCGCAGCAGGTAGCGCTCAGCGAGAAGGTCTCCGACCTGCACCGTGCTGTGCTCCTGCCTCGTCCGCCAGCCTTGGAATGTAATAGTGCATGCCGAAGCGAAAGTTGGGAGGATTGTGACGCTCGGCGCTGATGCGTGGCTCGGTCGTACGGCGGTTCTGCTCGCCTTCACGGTCGTGCTCGCGACGGTCGTCGGCGTCGCGAGCTACGCCGGTGGTCGGGAGTTCCAGCAGTCGCGCGTGGCTGAAGGGGCATCGTCGACCCCGTCAGCGGATCCGCAGCCCGTGCCGAGCACGCCGGCCGTGCTGTCCGATGAGTCCCGGGTGCTCGCCAGGAGTGCAGCGGTGCGCCTGCCGGCGCCCGCGAATGGTCCTGCCGGCTCGGGCAGCATCATCTCCGCGGACGGTCTGATTCTCACCAGCGCTCACATCGCGGCTCCCACGGCGCCCGGCCTCGCGCTGCTGTACGGCGGCGTACAGACTCTCGCCGGGGCTCCGCCGGACGAGCTGGTGGTGTCGGTCAGTCCGGGCGGCGTCGGTCCGGCGACGCCGACCTTCACGGCCGAGGTGTTGGCCGTCGACGGCTACCTCGACCTCGCTGTGCTGCGCATCGTTGCTGACGCGCAGGGCCGTCCACTGCCGAACGGCGCCAGGTTCCCCTTCGTCCCGCTGGGCAGCGTCGCCGACGTGGACGTGAACGACGACCTCACGGTGTTCGGCTTCCCAAGCGGAGCAGGAGGGGAGGTCGTGGCGGTGGCGCCCGGCTCGGTGCGGGCCTTCCTGCCCGATCCGCGTGGGCGGGCCCCGGATCCGCGTTTCCTTCTCGAGACGACGGCGGACTTCTCGACCCAGAGCTCCGGTGGCATGGCCCTTGACAACGCTGGCCGGCTGGTGGGCGTCGCGAGCACCCGACCGGCTGCCGGCGGTCCGGCGGGGGCACGCGTCGTGCGAGCCGCCGACCTCGCGCTCCCGCTGGTCCGGGCGGCGACGAACAGCACGGCGTACGTCTCGCCGTACCTCACGCGCGGGACCGGGAGTGAGCAGGCCGAGGACCTCGGCTGGACGCTGGCCGGGCCCCCGTGTCCGCAGGACGGGCGGGCGTTCCTGGACGGTTCCTCGGCGAAGGTGGTGGCGCACGTCTTCCTGCGCGGCATGGCGCGCGGCGAGGACGTCGTGCGGGTGCTGCGCCGGGACGGCGAACCGCTTCGTACCGTCAGCAGTGTCTGGGACGCCGACGAGCAGGGCTGCCTGGCCACCGAGCTGTCCGAGGTCGATGTCGGCCTCGGCGCCGGGGACGGCTTCCAGGCGGGCAACTACTCGCTCGAGGTCTTCGTGGGGCCGGAGCAGCAGCAGCTGACCACCACAGAGGTCACCCTCACCCCCGAGGACTGACGTCAGGGGCTCCTCAGCCGGGCTGCTGGGCTCGGGAATGCCCTGGCCACCCATCGCGGCCATGGATAGCATCCAGGCGTCGACCCGGTTCACTCCTTCGGGCGGTGCTCGTATGGGGCGCACAGCCGCTGCCGGGAGGGGGTGCGGCGATGCTGGGTGTCGAGACGGTGGGCCTTGGACGCAGCTTCTCCACTGCGAACAGGTGACGCAAGCGCGGTCCGCTGGGGGACGTGTCGCTTGCCGTGGAGGCCGGCGAGGTGCATGGGTTGTTGGGGCCCAACGGTGCGGGCAAGACGACGTTGTGCAAGATCCTTTCGACGGTGCTGCTGCCGACGGCGGGCACCGCGCGGGTGCTGGGTCATGACGTGGTCACCGAGACCGCAGCGGTCCGTCGCCTGGTCGGCATCGTGTTCGGT
>JAHWJP010000033.1:2363-21947 GCA_019348355.1 Actinomycetota bacterium | reverse complement strand
CCGTCGTCCTCGCTGAGGGTGAAGCCCCCTTCGGCGAGGACCGCCCGGGCTCGGGCCTGGTCCGGAACGCGTACGCGAAGGTCCCCGGTCGACCGGCTCGCCAGCACCTGCTTGACGGTCCGGTGGCGCGCACCTGCCGCGAGCCATGATCGACACGTGGTCGCAGACCTGCTCGATCTCGGCGAGCAGGTGGCTGGACAGGAAGACGGTCGTTCGCCCGTCGCGACCGAGTCGCTGGATCAGCTCACGCACCTCCCGGATGCCGGCCGGGTCGAGGCCGTTGCTCGGCTCGTCCAGGATGAGCAGCTGCGGCTTCTTGAGCAGCGCCGCGGCGATGCCGAGGCGCTGCTTCATCCCGAGCGAGTAGCCCTTGAACCGGTCATCGCCCCGCTCCCACAGACCGACGAGCTCCAGGCACTCCTCGACGGGTACGCGGGAGATGCCGGCCGTCTCGGCGAGCAGCCGCAGATTGAGCCGGCCGCCGAAGTTTGGGTAGAACAGAGGGGTCTCGACCAGGGCGCCGACCTGTCCGATCACGTCCGGAAGCGATTGCGGCACAGGCTTTCCCAGCAGGCGGAGCTCGCCGGAGTCCGCGCTCACCAGGCCGAGCAGGACCCGGATCGTCGTGGTCTTGCCTGAGCCGTTCGGCCCGAGAAATCCGTGTACGCCGCCGGCGTCCACCACGAGGTCGAGACCGTCCAGCGCACGCTCGGCCGGTTTGCGCCTGCGTCGGTAGCGCTTGTGCGCTCCCGCCACCTCGATGACCGCCACAGACCGTCCCCCGTACGACACCGCGCCCCACCGGCCCGGCATCCTCGCAACCTGCCACATCTGCACCCGTCAGGTTCGAACTCGCCTGGCCGAGGGCGTGCCGGCACTGGCCGTCGGCTGGAGGAAGTTGACACGCCGTTCTACGACCTGAGCCGCACGTCTACGGTCTGAGACACCACCTCAGGAGAGGAAGAAGGCGGATCCCGTCTCGTTGCATCGGGCGTCCAGGACCTCGGAGTCGAGGCGCGCGGCGGCTGCCGGGTCCAGGTAGACGGTGGCCCGATCGTCGGAGATCACGAGGTCGTCCGGCCCGGGCCTGTCCGCAAGACTCATGGTGAGCCCGGGCGAGTCAGCGGGCTTCGCGATCCGGAGCGTCACATCGCCCGACGGGGCGGCCGCGCTCAGTCGAGCGATCATCGCCGCAGCCTCATCGGTCAGTGTGAGCATCTGGCGTCTCCTGATGGCGGCCGATCGAAGGGCTGCGGCGTCCACAGTGAGCCCTGACGACCGTGCTCGTCAAGCGCCTCCCGGCCGGCTGAGCGCGGTCCTACCTGGTCAGCTGGAGCATCGCTTGAGCCGCCAGGAAGTACTTGTTCTTGCCGAGGTCGCTGACCGTCCGGATGCGGAACGCGGTGCGCAACGCCTCCGCGTCCTGCTCGGTGACCCCGGCGAGCGCGCTGACAGGAGCGGCCAGGATCTCGGTCAGGGAGGCGTCGGCGTAGGACGCATCGAGGTACTTGCCGAGGTCGACGGAGACAGGCACGGGGCACTCCACAGGTCGAAGCGGACATGGGCTCGGTCAGTGCTCGGGTGAGGGAGCCACTGTGCCGTACGACGACCCGCCGGCGACACCAAGCGGGCGCGGCGGCGCGTACTAGCGTGAGCCCGGTGCCGCCACGCTCCCGGACGAGGTCCGCCCCTGCCGCCCGCCCCGCCGCTGCCACCGGGCTTTCCTACGGCGTCGAGCGGGGCACGCTCGACAACGGGCTGCGGGTCGTGCTCAGCCCCGACCCGAGCAGCCCGGTGGTCGCCGTGGCCGTCTACTACGACGTCGGGATGCGCAGCGAGCCGGAGGGCCGCACCGGGTTTGCCCACCTGTTCGAGCACCTGATGTTCCAGGGGTCGGCGAGCCTGGGCAAGACCGAGCACTTCACCTACGTCCAGGGCAACGGCGGCACCCTCAACGGCTCGACGCACGTCGACTACACCAACTACTACGAGGTCATGCCGAGCGCGGCGACCGAGCTCGCGCTCTTCCTCGAGGCCGACCGCATGCGCAGCGTCGCGGTCACCCAGGACAACCTCGACAACCAGATCGCCGTCGTGCAGAACGAGATCCGGGTCAACGTGCTCAACCGGCCGTACGGCGCCTTCCCGTGGCTGAACATCCCGCCGGTGCTGTTCGACGACTTCGCCAACAGCCACAACGGTTACGGCGACTTCGTCGACCTGGAGAGCTCGACGGTCGAGGACGCCAAGCAGTTCTTCGACCGCTACTACGCGCCGGGCAACGCGGTGCTCACCGTTGTCGGTGACATCGACACCGCCCAGGTGCTCGGCTGGGTGACGCAGCACTTCGGCGACATCGAGGCCCGCAGCGTCCCCGACCGTCCGTCGTTCGCCGAGCCGCTCCCGCAGCAGGAGCGGCGCGCCGTCGCGTACGACCAGCTGGTCCCCACCCCGGCGGTGGCGATGGCCTGGCGGGTGCCGGACCCGGCCGACCTCGACACCTACCTGCCCTACGTCGTGCTCGCCGAGGTGCTCACCGACGGCGACGCCTCCCGGCTGCAGGAGCGGATGCTGCTGGAGGACCGCTCGGCGACGAGCATCAGCGGTTATCTCGGGCTGCTCGGAGACCCGCTGGACGCCCGTGACCCCACGCCGTTACTGCTCGAGGTGCACCACCCGCAGGAGACCAGCCTCGAGACGGTCGTGACGACCGTCGACGAGGAGCTTGAGCGGCTCGCGACCGGCGGCCTGCTGCCGGGCGAGCTCGACCGCACCGTCGCCCGGATGAACTCGCGTTACCTGCGCGAGGTCGACTCCGTGCTCGGCCGGGCCACGGCGATGTCGGTGTTCGAGCAGCAGCGCGGCCGTGCCGAGCTGGTGAACGAGCTGCCCGACCTGCTCCGCCAGGTCACGGCCGAGGCGGTGCAGGCCGCTGCCGCGACGCTAACTCCGACCACTCGCACCCTGCTCGAGCTGCGCCCGGGGAGCGAGGCGTGACCGCCGACCTGGTCCGTCCCGTCCCGCCGCTGGCGAAGCCGCGGCCGGTCAAGCTGCCCAGCGTCGGGGAGCGCACCCTCGCCAACGGCCTGCGGGTGATGGCCGTGCGGCGTCCCGGGGTGCCGCTGGCCGAGTTCCGGCTGCGCATCCCGTTCGCCGGGCCGACCGGCCGGGGTGGGCGAGCCCACACAGCGCAGGCCCAGCTGCTCGGCGACACACTGCTGTCCGGCACCACGCAGCGCACCGCCGCGCAGCTCGCCGCCGACGTGCAGGCCCTCGGCGGGCAGCTGTCGGCCAGCACCGATGCCGACCGGCTCGCCTTCGGTGGCTCGGTGCTCGTCTCGGGACTGCCCGGGCTGCTCGCCCTGCTCGCCGAGGTGCTCACCTGCGCGAGCTATCCCAAGCGCGAGGTCGACGGGGAGCGGGACCGCCTCGTCCAGGAGCTCGCGATCTACCGCAGCCAGGCGGCGGTGGTCGCGCGCGAGGCGCTGATGAGCCGGCTCTACGGCGACCACCCGTACGGCCGCGAGATCCCCTCTGCCGATGAGGTGAAGGGCGTGAAGCCGACGCAGCTGCGCTCGCTGCACGACAAGCGCATCGCGCCCGCCGGCAGCGTCCTGACGATTGTCGGCGACCTCACCCCCTCCCGGGCGATCGGCCTGGTCGAGAAGGCGCTGACCGACTGGACCGCGACGACCAAGGCCGCGAGCACGCCCCCGCTGCCGACCGTCGATCGGCGGCCCACCCTGCTGGTCGACCGGCCCGGGGCGGTGCAGACGACGCTGCGCATGGCGGGCTCGGCCCCGAGCCGGACCGACGCCGACTACGCCGCGTTCAGCCTGGTCAACCTGGTGTTCGGCGGCTACTTCTCCTCGCGCTGGGTCGCCAACATCCGCGAGGACAAGGGCTACACCTACAGCCCGCATGCCCAGATCGAACACCCGCCGGCCGGCTCCCGCATCACCCTGTCCGCAGATGTCTCGACACCGACGACGGCACCGGCGCTGGTCGAGACCCTGTGGGAGCTGGGTCGGGTCGCGACGACGCCGGTCAAGCAGGGCGAGCTGGACCAGGCGCGCCGCTACGCGATCGGCGCGCTCGCCATCGGGACGTCGACCCAGGCGGGGCTCGCCTCGACGCTGTCGCAGCTGGCCGGCGCCGGGCTCGGTGTCGAGTGGTTGCGCGACTACCCGAAGCAGCTCGCCGCGGTCACGGTCGAGGACGCACTGGCGGCCGGTGCCCGCTATCTCGCGCCCGGGCGGCTCACGACGGTGCTCGTCGGGGACGTCGCGCAGGTCGAGGCCTCGCTGCGGGGGCTGGTCGAGCTCGAGCTGGAGTGATCTCCCGCCTCCCCACGACGCCGGCGCTGTCACGGGGGACGGTCGACCGTGACGCGGCGACCCGGGACGACCCGGCCGCACTGACGGAGGCCTGGCGGACGGCGCGGGTGCTCGTCGTGTCGGCCGGCACCGCGCTGGTCGAGGAGCCGGTGCAGCCGGGCGATCGACCCCGGCTGGTGCTGCTGCCCAGTGCCGAGGCTCCGGACGGCGAGCGGCTCTATCTCGGGAGGAACACCGTCGGAGCGGTGTTCGCCGTCGAGGCCGACCTGCCGGAGCGTGCGGGCGCAGCGGCGGTCGGCCTGCGCGAGGTGGGGGCGCTGCTCGACGACCACGACGCCGGACTGCTCGTGCACGCCGTCGCCCTGACCAACTGGCATGCCGCCCACCGGTGCTGCTCCCGGTGCGGTGCGCCGACCGAGCCGGTCCGTGGCGGGTCGGTGCGCCGGTGCCCGGTGGACGGCAGCGAGCACTTCCCCCGTACCGATCCGGCGGTGATCATGCTGGTCCACGACGGCGGCGACCGGTGCGTGCTCGGGCGGCAGGCCGCCTGGCCGGACGGACGGTTCTCCACGTTGGCCGGGTTCGTCGAGCCGGGCGAGAGCGCCGAGCAGGCCGTCGTCCGGGAGGTCGCCGAGGAGGTCGGGGTGGCGGTCGAGGACGTCCGGTACGTCGCCAGCCAACCCTGGCCGTTCCCGTCCAGCCTGATGCTCGGCTTCACGGCGCGGTGCGCCCCCGACGCCGTCCCCCGACCGGCCGACGGTGAGCTCGCGGAGGCCCGCTGGTTCTCCCGCGCGCAGCTGCGGGCGGCCGGCACCTGGTTTGCCGACGAACCCGTACAAAGCCACCTCGTACGGACGCCGTCCCCCGTATCGATTGCCTGGCACCTCATTTCGGGCTGGTTGGAACAGGACTGAGGGTGGTACCTCGGGGCAGGACGTGGTCATGGCGGCGACGATCGAGGAAACGGCGGAGCAGGTCCACCGCAGTGACGCCGTGCACGGCTTCGCCCGGTTCGGTTTTGCCTCTCGCGGGCTGCTCTGGCTCGTCGTCGGGTTGCTGGCGCTGTCGGTGCTGCTGGGCGGCGATCAGCAGACCGACCCCGGCGGTGCGCTGCGGGCGATCGTCGACAAGCCGTTCGGCGAGGTGCTCCTCGTCTTGTTGGTGGTCGGCTTCCTCGGCTATGCCGCCTGGCGGGTGCTGTCCGCCGCCGTCGGACACCAGGACGAGGACGGCGCCCATCGGTCGGCCCACCGGGTCATCTCGTGCGTCGACGGTCTGATCCACCTCGCGCTGGCGGCCAGCACCCTGCACTTCCTGGCCCGGGGCGCCGGTGAGGAGCAGACCGCCTCCCGCACGGCTCAGGTGATGGCGATCACCGGTGGGCGCACCGCTGTCGGTTTGCTCGGACTGGTCCTCGTCGCGGTGGGAGTGGTGCTCACCGTTCGGGCCGTGCGCTGTGACCACCGGAGCAACCTCGAGCGCGAGCGGGTGCCGGCCCGCCTGCAGCGGCCAACGGTCGCCGTCGGGGTCGCCGGCCTGATCGGGCGCGGGTTCGTCCTCGCCCTGATCGGGAGCTTCCTCGCCCTGGCCGCCTACCGTCAGGATCCCGCACAGGCGAAGGGACTCGACGCGGCGCTGCAGGCGCTGGCCGAGCAGACCTACGGCCAGGCGATGCTGCTGATCACCGTCGCCGGGATGATCGCCTATGCGCTCTGGTCGTTCGTCGAGGCGGCCTACCGGGAGCTGTGAGTTCGGCGGCCATACCGCTCAGCGTCGTCCGGCCAGCTCCGGCGGCAGCGGGACGGCCGGGTCGGTCGCCGACAGCACGATCTCGCGGGCCAGGTCGTGCACCTTGCGGCCCCGGGACCGGGCCACCTTGCGTAGCCGCTCGAAGGCCTGGCGGGGGGAGCTGTGCTGACGTTCGGTGATCACCCCGATGGCCTGTTCGACGACGACCCGCGCTGCGAGCGCGTGCTCGAGCTGCTGGATCGACATCCGCAGCTGCCCGATCTCGTCGAGCACCTCCGCCTTGACCGGGCGGGCCCCGGGCGACAGGTCGCCAGCCAGCAGGTCCGCGAGCACCATGGCGCTGGTGAGATCACCCGCCTGGTAGTCACCGACCGCCCAGCCGCCCTCGGCCGCACGCCGGATGACCAGCCCTTCGGTGATCAGCGGTACCAGATGGGCGGCGATCACCGCCGCCAGCCGGCCGAGCACCTCGAGGGTGCCGTCGTCGACCTCGACCGCCCCCCGGTCGATCCCGCACAGCGTGGCCACGACCTCGCCGCTCGGGTTGCAGATCGGCACACCGACGTAGGAGGTGATGCCCAGCTCGCTGCGCTTGGGTGCGTCCCGGTAGGCCGGGTCGTTCGCCGCGTCCGAGGTGCGCGGCGGCGCACCGGCGAGCAGCCGATGGCACAACGAGTCGGTGCGATCGGAGGTGACGCCCGGCCCGACGCCTGGCCACGCGGTCGTGGCCTTGACCTGCTCGAAGGTGAAGGTGTCCGCGGTCAGTCCGCCGAGGAAGACCACCTCCATGCCCAGCAGCGATGATGCGGTCGACATCACCGCGTCGATCGCCGGGTGCGGGGGGAACGGGGTGGTCACGGCGGTCACGTGGCGGCTCTTCCCTTCCAGTCGGGGCGGGGCTGGCGAAGGGACCAGCCGGTCACTGTGCGCAACTCAGTGTGAAGCACAGTGTCTACCCGACTGGGCCAGCTGTCATGCGCCCGTTCCCGCCCTCCCTACCCGGCAAGACGCGCTTTGACCTGCGCCAAGCTGGGGTTGGTCAGGGCCGTGCCGTCCTCGAACACGACCGTCGGGACCGTCTGATTGCCCCCGTTGACGCTCATCACGTAGTCCGCCGCAGTGGGATCGTGCTCGATGTCCACGACCTCGTAGCCCACGCCCTCCCGGTCGAGCTGGCTCATCAGCCGGTGACAGTAACCACACCACTGCGTGCTGTAGATGGTCATGGGCGCGGTCATGCGGCTCCTTGCATAGGGGACGGCTCGTGTCGGTCAACAGGCGGCGGCTGCCACGCCTTCCCGGGCCGCCAGGCTGGAACACTGACATGGTGATGACGGCCCGAACCCCCGCGGACATCCTCGCGGCGCTCGACCCTGAGCAGCGGCAGGCCGCGCAGGCGGTTTCCGGCCCGGTCTGCATCCTCGCCGGGGCGGGCACCGGCAAGACGCGCACGATCACGGCGCGGGCGGCCTACGCCGTCGCCACCGGCGCGGTGGCGCCCGGCGCCCTGCTCGCCGTCACCTTCACCGCCCGCGCCGCCGGCGAGATGCGCACGAGGCTGCGGGCCCTCGGGGTCAGCGGCGTGCAGGCGCGCACGTTCCACGCGGCGGCCCTGAAGCAGCTCACCTACTTCTGGCCGCGGGTCATCGGCGGCGCGCCGCCCCGGCTCGTCGACAACACCTTCGGCCTGGTCGCGAACGCCGCCTCCCGGGCCCGCCTGCGTCCCGGGACAAGCGAGATCCGCGACCTGCTGTCGGAGCTGGAGTGGGCCGCGAGCACACTCGTCGGTCCGGAGGACTACCCGCAGGCGGCCGCTTCGGCCGGGCGCCTCGGGCCGTACGACGCGGCGGTCGTGGCGCAGGTCTACGGCGCCTACGTCGACCTGAAGCGGTCCCAGGACCTCGCGGACTGGAGCGACCTGCTGCTGCTGACCGCGGGAGCACTGGAGGACCATGCCGGGGTCGCCGAGGAGTTCCGCGCCCGCTACCGTTCCTTCGTCGTCGACGAGTACCAGGACGTGACGCCGCTGCAGCAGCGGCTGCTCGACGCCTGGCTCGGGGGCCGGGCCGATCTCTGCGTGGTCGGCGACCCCCACCAGACCATCTACTCCTTCACCGGGGCGACACCGTCCTACCTGCTCGGGTTCGCCCGTCGCTTCCCGGATGCGACGCACGTACGCCTGGTCCGCGACTACCGCTCGACGCCCCAGGTCGTCACGCTGGCGAACAACGTCATCACCAAGGCGTCCAGCCCGCACGCCCGGCTGCAGCTGCTCGCGCAGCAGCCGCCCGGTCCCGAACCGGCGTTCCGCGAGCACCTGGACGAGCCGGCCGAGGCCGACGCCGTCGCGCTGCGCTGCGGCGAGCTGATCGACGCCGGCACCCCGGCGAGCGAGATCGCCGTGCTGTACCGCATCAATGCGCAGTCAACGGCGTACGAGCAGGCCCTGACCAACGCCGGCGTCCCGTACCTCGTCCGCGGCGGGACGCGCTTTTTCGACCGGACGGAGGTACGCGAGGCGATCCTGCTCCTGCGCGGCGCCGCCCGAGCCGTCGACGGTGACGCACCGGCGGCGCTGCCCGAACTCGTGGCCGACGTCCTGCGGTCCGGGCTGTCCTGGTCGCAGGCGCCACCGGCCGGGGCCGGCGCGGTCCGCGAACGGTGGGAGTCGCTGGCCGCCCTGCACCGGCTGGCGGGTGACCTGGCCTCGGCCGCGCCGGAAGCCGGGCTGCGGGAGCTGGTCGTCGAGCTGGAGGAGCGCTCGGCCGCCCAGCACGCACCGAGCGTCGACGGGGTGACGCTTGCCTCACTGCACGCCGCCAAGGGCCTCGAGTGGGACGCGGTCTTCCTCGTCGGCCTCGTCGACGGCACCCTGCCGCTGGTGCACGCCGACACGCCGGCCGCCGTCGAGGAGGAGCGCCGGCTGCTCTATGTCGGTGTGACCCGGGCGCGCACTTACCTGTCGCTGTCCTGGGCCACCTCCAGGTCCCCCGGCGGGCGGGGCAGCCGTCGCCCCTCGCGCTTCCTCGACGGGCTGCACGCGGCGGCCGGCCAGCCGGCGGCCGGGTCGGCACGGAGCCCGGGTGCCGGCCGCCGGTCGCGCTCCGGCCCGGTGCCCTGCCGGATCTGCGGCACGGTGCTCACCGCCGCCGTCGACCGCAAGCTCGGTCGCTGCGCCGGCTGCCCGGTGGACCGTGACGAGGCGCTGTTCGAGGCGTTGCGCGCCTGGCGGGCCGAACGAGCGAAAGCCCTGCGCCAGCCGGCCTTCTGCGTCTTCACCGACGCCACGCTGATCGCCATCGCCGAGCAGCGGCCCGGCAGTGTCGCGGAGCTGGTCGCGATACCGGGGATCGGGACGGCGAAGCTGGAGCGGTTCGGTGACGAGGTCCTCGCTCTGGTCGGGGCCGGCGACACGGTGCAGAACTCCCCGGATTAATTCACTTGCCGACTCGCGGCGGCCGCTCTACGTTCCCCTCAGCCGGTGCTCTCCGGTCCGGACGAACGAGGAGGTGAACGACGTGGACGACTTCACGTGCACGCCGGTCACCCGCCTGACGTCGACGCCGTCCGTTCATGGATGTGGCCTCGCTGTCGCGCCGATGTCCGCCGCGCACGCCACCGGTCTGTCCAGCGCCGGGCGTCCAGCCGCTGCCGCCAACTTCATCGATGTTCCGGGTTCGCCGCCCCGAGATGAGCCGGTCTGACACCTCAGACCGACCAGCGCCTCGAGGCCGCGGAACCCGAACCAGGGATCCGCGGCCTCTTTGTTTTTCCAGCTCCTCCTGTTCACCCGGCCAACAGGCCGCACGACCGAGAAGGTGACCGACGGTGCTCGCCCCGCCTGCCCTCACAGCCAGCCCGACACCCGACCCCGTCCTGCCCTGCTGGACACATGACCCCGACCTGTGGTTCGCCGAGTCGCCGCAGTCCGTCGAGGACGCCAAGGCCCTCTGCCTGCCCTGCCCGCTCCGCGAGGTGTGCCTGGCCGGCGCCCTCGACCGGCGTGAGCCCTGGGGCGTCTGGGGCGGCCAGCTGGTCGTCCAGGGTGTCGTAGTTCCACGCAAGCGCCCCCGCGGCCGTCCCCGCAAGGTCGATGTCGCCGCCTGAGCCCCTACTTCCTCCAGACAGAATCGAGCAGAACCATGTACGACAGCAGCACCCATCTGCTGCTCGCCGCCGGTGAGCAGCGCGAGCGGGAACGGCAGGCCGCCGCGGACGTCTACGCGATCCGGTTGGTGCGTCTACGCCGGCTCGACCGCCGGGCGCACAAGGCGGCCACCCGCGCCCGGCTCGCCCGGCTCGCCCTGGGCTGACCGTGGGCTGAGGTGCCTGCAAGCTCTGGGACGCTCACCCTGCACCCCCCCGGGAACGAGGTGCCGGCGCGGACCGCCGTCCGTCGCCTCCCCCGTCCGCGCGCATCTCCCGCCGCTGTGACCGGGTCGTGACGTGCGCTCCGCTGAGCAGGCGCGCGCTGTTGACGAGCGGCTCGTGACTGAAAGCCTGCGGCACGTTGCCGACCTGGCGCTTCAACCGCGGGTCCCACTCCTCGGCAAGCAGACCGACGTCGTTGCGCAGGTCCAGCAGCCGCTCGAACAGCGCCCGGGCCTCGTCGCCGCGACCCAGGCCGTGCAGCGCGTCGACCAGCCAGAAGCTGCAGGCGAGGAAGGCACCCTCGCCGGCGGGCAGCCCGTCGACTCCGGTGTCGGTGCGGTAACGGAGCACAAACCCGTCCTGGAGCAGTTCGCGCTCGACCGCCGCAACCGTGCCCGCGACGCGCTCGTCGTCCCAGCGCAGGAAGCCGACGCGCGGTAGGAGCAGCAGGGCGGCGTCGACGTCGGTCCCGCCGTAGTACTGCGTGAACGTCCCGCGCTCGCTGTCGTACCCGTGTTCGCAGACGTCGGCGTGAATCATGTCACGCAGTGCGCGCCATCGGTCGACGGGACCGTCGAGACCGAAGCGCTCCACCGCGTGCACCATGCGGTCCGCGCCTGCCCACGCCATCACTTTCGAGTGCACGAAGTGCCGGCGCGGGCCGCGTACCTCCCACAGCCCGTTGTCAGGGTGGTCCCAGTGCCCCTCGAGGAAGTCCATCAGCGCCTGCTGCAGGTCCCACGCATCCACCGACGCCGACAGTCCGGCCTCGCGCGCGACGTGCAGCCCGTCGAGCACCTCGCCCCACACGTCCAGCTGGAACTGCGAGGCCGCGCCGTTGCCGATCCGCACCGGCCGGGAGTCCTCGTAGCCGCGCAGCCACGGCAGCTCGAACTCGGGTAGCCGGCGCGTGCCGTCGACCCCGTACATGATCTGCAGATCCGCCGGCTCCCCAGCCACTGCCCGCAGCAGCCACTCGCGCCAGGCCGCGGCCTCCTCGACGTAGCCGCTGCCGAGAAGCGCCTGGAGCGTGAAGGTCGCATCGCGCAGCCAGCAGTAGCGGTAGTCCCAGTTGCGCGAGCCGCCGATCTGCTCCGGGAGTGAGGTTGTGACGGCGGCGACGATGCCGCCGGTCGGTGCGTAGGTGAGCGCCTTCAGGGTGACCAGCGAGCGGCGGACCGCGTCCGGCCACTGACCGTCATAGGTGCACCGGTCCGCCCACGCGCTCCAGAAGCGCTCGGTGTCCTCGAGTGCGCCAAACGGGTCGATGGGCTGCGGTTCCGGCTCGTGCGACGGCGCCCACGTCAGCACGAAAGGCACCCGATCGCCGGCCGACACCTCGAACTCGGCGACGGTCGCGCGGTTCTCGCCGTGCACATCGACAGGCGTACGCAGCCACGCGGCATCGGGTCCGGCGATCGCGGCCAGCGTGCCGGCCTGGTGCTCGACCCACGGCACCACCGAGCCGTAGTCGAACCGCAGCCGCAGCTCAGTGCGCATCCGCACCCGGCCGGAGACGCCCTCCACGATGCGCACCACGTCCGCCGCGCCGGTGCGCACGGGCATCAGGTCGACGACCCGGACAGCACCCTCGGGGGTGTCCCACTCGGACTCGAGCACCAGCGTGTCATCGCGATACCGCCGGCGCGTCGCGGAACCGCCGGACACGGGAGCCAGCAACCACCGACCGGCTTCGGGGGTGTCGAGCAGCGCGGCGAAGCAGGCCGGGGAGTCGAACCGCGGCAGGCACAGCCAGTCCATCGACCCGTCGTGTCCGACCAGCGCCGCGGTCTGCAGGTCGCCGAGAACGGCGTAGTCCTCGATGCGACCGGCCACCTCAGCGCTTCCCGAACGTCAGCACCGTCTTGACGTCGCCGTCACGGCGCTGGAACGCCTGCTCGTGCTGCTCGACGGGGACCCGACGCGTCACCATCCGACCGAGCCAGTCGAGGTCGGCCTCGGCGAGCGCCTTTGCGGCCAGCTCGTAGTGCCGCCGGTTGGCGTTGACCGACCCGAACACCACATCGTTCTCCAGCACCCACTCCCGGTTGAGCGCGCCGACGTCCAGCGCAATCCTGCCACCGGGGGCGCTGACGCCGGCCAGGCAGACGATCCCGTTGCGGCCGGTGCCGCCCACGACCGCGGCGATGACGGACCCGACGCCCGTGCACTCGACGACGACGTCCGGCGTGAGGTCCAGCGTCGCGAGGTCGGTGCTGTGGTACGTCGCGCCGAGCTCGGTGACCAGTCGAGGCTTCGGCCCGTCCTCGACCAGGTCGACCACGTGCACCTCGAGCCCGCGTTGCACGCCGAGCAGCGCCGCGAGCAGGCCGATCGGCCCGGCCCCGGTGACGAGCACCGATCGCGGCTCCCACACCGCACGCCGGCCGATCCGCTCGATGTGCTCCCACGCCTTGGCGACGACCGACGCCGGTTCGAGCAGGACGGCGAGCTCGCCGAGGGCGGGGTCGACCGGGACAATGGCGTCGGGCCCGGCCCTCCACCGGTCGCGGGCGAAGCCGTGCAGCGCCGAGATGCCGTGCTCGACGTACCGGCCGTTGCGGCACATGTCGAACTCGCCGGCCGCGCAGTTGACGCACGGAACCGGGTCGGGTCGGCGGACGATCCCGACGACGAGGTCCCCGGCGGCAAGGCCGCAGCCGGCCGGCGCCTCCAGCACCTTGCCCACCGACTCGTGGCCCAGGACCAGGGCGTCTGCGCCCGGCGGCGCCTGGCCGTAGTGCCCGGCCAGGATCTCGCGATCGGTCCCACACACGCCGACCGCGCGGGTGGCGACCAGCACGCCGCCGTCGGCCGGGTCGGGCTCCGGCAGGTCGCAGACGGTGCCGGAGCCGGGCCGCCCGGGGACGACAGTCAGGGCACGCACGAGTTCGGCATACCCAGGGCTGCACGGGGAACCCGCCTGGTCATGCATCCGTCGGGACAGCAGGTGGAGATCCGGCACGGCGACCAGCGGGCGGTCGTCGTCGAGGTCGGCGGCGGCGTGCGTGCGTACGACGCCGGCGGGCAGCCGGTGCTCGACGGGTACGGCCTGGGCGAGATGGTCAGTGGTGCCCGCGGCCAGCCGCTCATCCCGTGGCCGAACCGGCTGCACGACGGTCGTTACATCTGGGACGGCCGGGATCTCGTCGTCCCGCTCGACGAGCCGGCGAAGGGCAATGCGCTGCACGGCCTGACGCGCTGGCGGAGCTGGTCGGTCCTGCAGACCGCCGACAACAGCGCGACCATGGCGTTGCGGCTCCTGCCGCAGCCGGCCTACCCGTTCGCCCTTGACCTGCAGGTCCGCTACGACCTCGATGACAACGGCCTCACGGTCGCGACGACGGCGACGAACATCGGGGACAACGCCGCGCCGTACGGACACGGGGCGCACCCGTACGTCACCGCCGGGACCGCGCGAATCGACGACGCCCTGCTGTACCTGCCCGCCGGGACCTGGCTGCCCACCGATGAGAACCAGATCCCGACCGGACGCGTCCCGGTCGAGGGGACGCCCTACGACTTCCGCCCCGGGCGGCGGCTCGGCGACACTCGCACCGACCACGCGTTCACGGACCTGCTGCGCGGCGAGAACGGTTGCGCAGAGGTTGTTCTGGCCGGCCCCGACGGCAGACGGGTGACGGTGTGGCTGGACGATCACTACCCGTACGTCATGATTTTCACGGGCGACACACTGCCGGCGGCGGACCGTCGCCGTCAGGGGCTCGGGGTCGAGCCGATGACGTGCCCGCCGGACGCGTTCCGGACCGGCGAGGACCTGCTGCGACTCGAGCCGGGGGATACGGTGACGACGCGCTGGGGCGTGCGGCCCGGCTGAGCAGCTGACGGCCTGGAGGGCCTCCGCACCGTGCGCTGTGCGGGGCGCCTGTGCGCGCCTACGCTCGTGGTCGTGCCGCTTCCCTCCCGTGACCTGACCGCGAGCGTCATCGTGGGATCCGGCCTTGCCACCGCCGGCCTTCGCGACCGCGCTCTCGACGTGCTGCTCGACCCGGCCCTCGCGGCCGTGGTCGATCTCGTCTGCTGGCCCGAGAAGGGCCAGGTGCACGTCGCCGACAGCCGGGGCCAGGTTGCGCTCGGCCCGGACGGCACCACGACGGTCCTCGCCGGCCGGGACCCGGTCGCCGACCAGGATCCGTTCAGCGACGAGGGCTACCCCTTCGCCTCGGCCCGGCTGCACTCGCTGTTCGCCGACCCCCGAGCCCCCGACCTGGCGGTGGTGCACACCGGCGCGCACCACTGGCCGGAGCGCGGCGGACACCTCGGTGAGCACGGTTCGCTCAACGCGCTGCAGTCCCGGGCGCCCCTGCTCCTGTCCGGCGCCGGCGTGACCGAGCGGGGACTCGTCGAGCGGGTCGCCCGCATGATTGACGTCGGCGCGACGCTCACCCATCTGTCCGGTGGAGCGCTCGACGAGATGGAGGGCCGGCCGCTCGATCTCGTCCGACCCGCGGCGAAGCACGTCGTCGGGCTGCTGTGGGACGGCGCTCCGTCCGGCGAGCTGCTGAAGTTCGCGGCGACCGGCGCCCTGCCGAGCGTCGCCCGGCTGCTGGAGCGCGGATGTGCGCTGCGTGGCGGGGCGATCGCCGAGTTCCCCAGTGTCACGCTGGTGAACCACACCTGTGCCCTGACCGGGGTCGGGCCCGGTGTGCACGGGATCGTGCACAACGCGTTCTACGACCGCGTCTCCGGCGAGCAGGTGGTGCCCAACGCCTCCACCTCCTGGCACCGCGCGATGGACTGGCTGCGGCCCGGGGTGCGCACGGTGTTCGAGCGGCTCCCCGAGGGGGTGCGCAGCGCCTGCGTGAACGAGCCGGTCGATCGGGGAGCGACGTACAGCACCTTCGCGCTGATCCGTGAGGCCGGTCTGGGCAGCACCGGCGGTCTGTCCGCGATGCTCCCGGCCGCCGTCGACGACGCGGTCGCCACCCAGCAGCACGTGTCGGCGAGCACCGACTACGCCTGGTCGACGCAGGTCGACGCCAGCGGTCTGGAACAGGTGCTCGAGCTGTGGCGCGAGCCCGAACCACCTGGGTTCACTTGGTGGAACACCACTCTCACCGACTCCGGTCACCACGCGGGCGGACCGGGCTCGGCGATCTCGCGGGCCTCACTGACGGACGCCGACCGGCGCCTCGGGGTATGGCTCGACCTCGTCGAAGCGCGCGGCCTGACCGGTGACACGGTTATCCTGCTGACCGCCGACCACGGGATGCAGGGCGCCGAGCCGGGCTGCACCGGCGACTGGGACTCGGCGCTGACCGCGGCTGGCGTGCCGTTCCGCGACGAGGCGTACGGCTTCCTCTACCTGGGCTGAGTCCACCAGCCGTCCTGCGGCAAAAAGCGCCGCTGACCTGCAACGATGCGTGGCTGGCTGGGAGGGTGGAGGAGTGCTAAGGCCAGTCCTGGAGGCTCGTTATTGCGGACTTTCTGCGGACTGCTCGACTTCTTACGGACTGCCTGCCGACTGTGGGTGCTGCTGTCGTGTCCGTTCGGCGCCGCCGTTGGCGTCTGTGAAGCGCCCAGGTTTGATGCCGTCTCCTTCTGAGTCCAGGAGGATGGCCTCTTGCTGAAGAAGATCGATCCAAAGGTCAAGGGGCGCTGCATCCAGCAGATGCTGCAGCACGTCACGGAGTATCCGAACCCGAGCGCGGCTGCCGAGGCGGTCGCCAGGCGCGACGGCGTGGGGACCGAGTCGGTCCGCCGCTGGCATCTGCAAGCCCCGATCAACGGCGGCCAGCGCCGCGGTGCCTCGACCGAGGTCCGCGACCTGACGGCCAAGGCGGCGCCTGGAGGAGGACAACGACATCCTTCGCCCGGCCTCGTTTCTTCGCGGGGGAGCTCGCCCCCCCGTACGCGTTGATCGACGAGTGCCGACAGGCCGGTCATGCGGTCGAGTCGATCTGCCGGGTCCGGGACCGAACAGGGCTGCAGATCGCCGCACGGACCTGCCGGGCGTGTCCGCAACGTCAGGGACAAGCTGCCGCACCGGCCGTGCCCAGGCGTGGAACGCCGGATGCGCGCGGCCTACCACGCCGACTCGGCGCTGGCGGCCGAGGCGCTGCTGACCGCGCTGGCCCGCGAGCTGGACAAGACCCACCCATTTGCCGCGGCAAGCCTGCGAGAGGGCATGAGCGAGACACTGACGGTGCTGCGGCTGGAGGTCCCGCCGACGCTCGCCCGCACACTGCGCTCGCCCAACGCCGTCGAGAGCACGATCTCGACCTGCCGGGCCAAGGCGAGCAACGTCAAGCGCTGGCGCGACGGGCAGATGGCGCTGCGCTGGTGCGCAGCCGGGATGGTCGAGACCGGCAAGCAGTTCGCCGCGTCAACGGCCACCTGCACCTGCCGTCGTTACGCGCCGCGCTCGAACGCGAGGTCAATCAAACTGTCGGACCCCTCGTACAAGGTGACGTCGTGAACGTCGCCTGACACCGTCGGCCCGCCACCGAAGTTCCACCGAACTCGGGACGACCTCGCGATGTTGCGCAGGGCCCTTCTCGACCGGCCCAGGCAGGCGTCCGCGCGAGGCGGCGTCCGGATGGGCCTGGTCGGCGGCGAAGCCGCGCACACTCCGACGCCGGGTCAATAACCAGTGTGAGCGGCCCAGTCTTCAAGGGGCTTTACGAGTCGAGCAGCACTCGTGAGGGCGGCTCGCGTGCCCCTGGAACTCATGACGTCGCGAACCTGAGCACGAGGACGGTTGCCTCGGGCGGAGTGCGACGGTCAGGCGGATGCTCGGGGCGCGTGGCGCCGGTCATCGGGCATGCGGCGTGCACGGGCCTGGGCGGCGGCCCTGCCCGTCACGAGGATGAGCAGGGCAGCCACGAGGATCACCGCGGCGTAGCCAGCTGCGCCCCCGATCATGAACATGGGCGCCTTCCCCGTCACGACGGACCGCACCCCGTAGATGAGCGCGACGACACCGACGACGTAGACCGACTTGCTCAGCGCAACAGCGGACGTTGCCGTCGCACGCTGGTCGCCCATGACGCTCTTGAGCGCCCCGCGCACGACGATGAGGAAGACGGCCGCCGCCACGACCAAGGTCAGCCCGGCTCGGTTGCCTTGCAAGCCGGTGGTGTACCCGTTCTTGCCCAGGGTCAGGTTCGCGACACTGCCGAAGATCATGACGAACAGGCCACCGACGAGCATCGCCTCGATGACCAGTGCGCGGCCGCCGGCGCCGACCGCGGGGTGCTCGCGTCGCCGGGCTGCCTGCTTGACCACCTCCCGGGCGACCAGGATCAGCATGCCGGGGACGGTGATGCCCAGAAAGCTGGTCCAGTTCCACATCGGTGGCATGATCTTGGGAGCGCCGAGCTGTCCGAGGGCGATGGCGAGCAGGATCGTCCCGACGATGAGCAGGACCCCGTCGCGTACCGCGCCCGGGAAGGACAGACGGCCGTCTCGCTCTGCCGTAGGTGCGGTGATCCCCGACAGCACCAGGCCCGCCGACCCCAAGCCGAGTGCGGCCAAGACCAGACCGAACTGGCTCACGGCCACCTGGTAGCCGACCGCCCCGTCATGGAAGACCGGCATCGTCACACCCAGGGTGAGCAGGGCGCCAGCCAGCACGAGCTCCGGGAGCAGGACTCCGAGCCGCACCGGCCGACCGGGCATTCCCGCTCTGGCAATGAGGAGACCGGGGACAGCGATCACCAGCCCGAACGCGACCTCCACCACCCGGACGGCCACGCCGGGATCACCGGCAAAGGCCAGGACCACCAGGACGAGTCCGTCCACGACGACCGCAACGCCCAGCACAAGGCAAGCGACCCGGGCCAGACCGGCTTGGCCAGCGCTGTCGTTGTCAGCCCCGTGCTCCACCGGATGGGAACCCTCAACAGCCTTCGGCACGCTGAACTCCCTCGTCGGTCACGCCTGGACGTACACTCCCTGCGGCAGGCCGGTGGGATCGGGACTGGCCTCGGACGACGTGACGTAACCACAAATGCCCGATACGTGCGTCTCCCTAGGTCAGTGGAAGCACGTCGTCGCTGTCCGGCTGGTTCGGGGGCAGTGTGGCTGTCCCGCGGTCGGATCTCGCGGGGACGATCATGGAATCGCGGCGTCGTTAGTCTGCGCCGGCAGGCCCGGCTGGCGCTGTTCGACCATCTTGAGGTCTGTCGATCCGCCAGCGGCGCACCTGCATCGTGGGTGCCGGCGTTCAGCCTCGGGACCCGCCACCGGCAGGCCGACGGTCTGGCAGCATGACCCTGAGGAAGCTGGTGTCCAGCCGATGTGGTCAGCTCGAGCGCGGTCAAGGTCGTCGCAGACGCAGACGCAGACGCAGACGCAGACGCCGGCAGGGTGGTCGGCGTGCACGGCCTCGCGGAAGGAGCCGGGAAGATGATGCTGACCGCGAGCTACGCCATCAAGGCCGGCTGCACCGCGGACCTGCTGGCCGACATCTGGGCGCCCTGCCTGACGATGGCCGAAAGGCTGCGCATCGCCGCCGGACCCGTTCCGCAACCAGATGCCGACCTCCTGCCGTGCCTGACCGCCCGCACCGCAGCCGACCGCCGGGTCGAGAACCGAAGCGGGCGGTGGGCGGTCGGGGCCCCGGCCGCGATGGTTCTGGGCTGTGGCCGCCCGGCGTTGCCCGTAGCCGAAGCCTTCGGCGGTGCCAGCGCACTGGTAGGTGCGCTGGCCACCAACGCCCTTGTCCCCGGAGAAGGTCTGCTGCTGCTGACCGTGGCTGGCTTGGCTCTCGCCGCGGCTACGCCGCCGTTCCACAGGCCGAGGGACTAGCCGATGAGGCGCCTGCAGTCCGCCAGGGCCGTGGTGGTCGGCAGCGGCCCGAACGGGCTCGCTGCCGCCATCCGGCTGGCCCAAGCGGGCGTGCAGGGTGAGGGTTGTCGAGATGAAGGACACCATCGGCGGCGGCGCGCGCTCGGCAGAGCACACGCGGCCCGGCGTCGTCCATGACGAGTGCTCGGCGTTCCACCCACTGCCTTGGCCTCACCGTTCTTCCGGTCGCTGCGCCTCGAGGACCATGGCCTGAGGTGGCGGTGGGCACAGATCGACCTCGCGCACCCTCTGGATGACGGGACATCTTCGGCTCGCTGCACACCCCGCTCAGCAGCTCGGTCGGTCTGATGCTGAC
>JAHWJP010000033.1:0-2263 GCA_019348355.1 Actinomycetota bacterium | reverse complement strand
ACATCTTCGGCTCGCTGCACACCCCGCTCAGCAGCTCGGTCGGTCTGATGCTGACCGCCGCAGCGCACGCGTACGGCTGGCCAGTGGCCGAGGGCGGCTCGCGCGCCGTCACCGCCGCGCTCGCCGCCGTGCTGGATGAGCTCGGCGGCACCACTGAGACCGGAGTCCACGTCGAGGCGCTGGACGCGCTCGACCAGCCGGACGTGGTGATGCTCGACGTGTCGCCGCGGGCCGCAGCGCAGATCCTGGGCGACCGGCTGCCGCCGCGTACGGCGCGGGCCTACCGCCGCTACCGCTACGGTCCGACGGCGTACAAGCTGGACTTCGACGTCCGGGGGGACGTGCCCTGGACCAGCGAGGCGTGCCGCGGGGCGGGGTCGTACACCTCGGCGGCACCTTCGAGGAGATCGCCGCCGCGGAGCTCGACGTCCTGCGGGGCCGGATGCCGCCGCGGCCGTCCGTGCTGGTCGGGCAGCAGTACCTCGCCGACCCGACCCGCTCGGCGCACGGGATCAACCCGGTCTGGGCCTACGCCCACGTGCCGCACGGCTATCCGGGCGATGCGACCGTGGCCATCGCCCGACAGATCGAGCGGTTCGCCCCCGGCTTCGGCGAGCGGGTCGTGAACACGCGGGTCCGCGACGTGGCGGGCATGGAGCGGCACAACCCCAACTACGTCGGCGGGGACATCAATGTGGGGGCCAACAGCGGATGGCAGCTCGCCATGCGACCACGGCTGGGTCTGGACCCCTACGCTACCGGCGTCCCCGGCGTCTACCTGTGTTCGTCTGCCACGCCGCCCGGACCGGGCGTGCACGGGATGGGCGGCTACAACGCCGCCCGGTCCGCGCTCCGTTCGCTGGGCGCCTCGGACCCGGTGGTGCGGACGGGCTGACCGCGCGTCACGCCCGCCCCGACACCGGCTGGCTCAGGTCAGCGGGCGCCGCGACCCGCTCGATGCCCAGGACGTGGTCCAGAGCGATCCGTCCCGGCCCGGCCAACAGCAACCCGGCCAGACCGACCGCTATCGCCAGCTCCAGCCCGGCGCCGGGCAGCGGTGCCTCCGGCCCTGCGATCAAGCCGAAGTCGATCTTCAGGGTGGCCACCGCGCCGATGGCCAGACCGAGAAGGCCAAGGCAGGTCAGCCGGGTCAGTAGACCCGTGATGAGCAGGGTGCCGCCGACCCCTTCGGCAACCATGGTGAACCAGGCAACCACCTCAGGCAGGGGGACCCCCACACCAGCCAGCATGGTCTCGAAGCCCGCCCGCCCGCCCGACAGCTTCTCCCAGGAGTGGGCGAGGTAGATCGTCCCCAGGCCCAACCGCATGGCCAACAGCAGAACGTCCGCGACACGGCCCAGCAGTGACATTGCGCGAGCGCGTATGGCGCCTCACCCTCATCCGTCGATGCCGAGACGCTAGGTCATCACCCCGCCGTGTGGAAGGGCTCAGGGCGCCCCGGCGAATGACGCCGTGGATGCCGCGCCCCCCGGCGGCCCAGACTCGGGCTGGCCGACGAACGCTCAATGTCCGTCGCGCCTCGACATCACTGGCCGCAGACTGATCCGGCTTGCATCGGCTAGCATGCAACGCGAAGGGGAGTAGCTCCGACCGCCGCCTCATCGACATGCTGGCCCACCCGCTGGGCCCGGTGAGCGGGCTGGGACGCGCAGGTGGCACCCGGCGAGCGAGACCTTCGACCACTGGTGCGGTCGCGCCGGGTCGAAGGCATGTGCCCCGACTCGACTCGCGCGCACCCGAGCCGAGGGCGTCGCATGACAGAGCACTCACCGACAGGCGACAGCGCGACCGCGTCCACCGCCATCCCGTCCGGCCGGACGGTGCGGCGCTGGCGTCGGCGCCTGGCCGACGAACAGCTGGAAGCGGCCACCTATCGTCAGCTTGCGGCGCGGCGGGACGGGGAGGAGCGTCAGATCCTGCTGGCGCTGGCCGCTGCGGAGCACCGGCACGCCGACCACTGGGAGCAGATGCTCGGCGACCGCGGCGCCGGACGAGCCCGCGCCGGTGTGCGCAGCATCGTCCTGGCCCAGCTCGCCCGCCGGTTCGGGTCGGTGTTCGTCCTCGCCCTGGTGCAGCAGGCGGAGACGCGCAGCCCGTATTCCGAAGACGTTGACGCGACCCAGGCCATGGCTGCTGACGAGCGGATCCACGCCGAGGTGGTGCGTGGTCTGGCTGAGCGAGGGCGCGAGCAGGTGTCCGGCACCTTCCGGGCCGCGGTCTTCGGCGCGAACGACGGCCTGGT
>JAHWJP010000142.1:4940-6701 GCA_019348355.1 Actinomycetota bacterium | reverse complement strand
CATGATCACATGCGCGTGGCCATCGTCACCGAGTCCTTCCTTCCCCAGGTCAACGGCGTCACCAACTCCGTGCTCCGGGTCTGCGAGCAGATGGAGCGCCGCGGCCACGAGGTCCTCGTGGTCGCCCCCGGTCCCGGACCGCAGCACTACGCCGGCGCGCGCGTCATCCGTACGCCGTCCATCCCGCTGCCCTGCTACCGCGACTTCCGCATCGGCCGGCCGTGGGCCGGGATGGCCGGCACGCTTGAGGATTTCCGGCCGGACGTCGTCCATCTGGCGAGCCCCACTGTCCTCGGGGCGCAGGCGGGCTTTCTCGCCAAGCGGATGGGCCTGCCGGTCGTCGCGGTCTACCAGACCGACCTCGCGGGGTTCGCCTCCCGTTACCGGCTCGGCGGCGCGGACCGGGCGGTGTGGAGCTGGCTACGCACGGTGCACAGCGTCGCCGCGCGCACCCTCGCCCCCAGCCGGCACGCCGTCGACGTCCTGACCGCCCAGGGCGTCGAGCATGTCGTGCGCTGGGCTCGCGGGGTCGACATGCAGCGCTTCACGCCGACAGCCCGCTGCGAGCAGTGGCGCCAACAGCGCGCACCTGCGGGCGAGGTCGTCGTCGGCTATGTGGGTCGGCTCGCCGCGGAGAAGGAGGTCGAGTTGCTGGCCGGTCTTGCCGGCGTGCCCAAGGTCCGGCTCGTCGTCGTCGGTGACGGCCCGCAGCGTGCATCGCTGCAGCGCAAGCTGCCCAGCGCGGCCTTTCTCGGCTTCCAGGGTGGTGCACAGCTGTCGACGGCGTACGCCTCGCTCGACGTCTTCGTGCACACCGGCTCACACGAGACGTTCTGCCAGGCTGCGCAGGAGGCGCTCGCCTCGGGCGTGCCGGTCGTGGCTCCTGCGGCCGGCGGGCTGCTCGACCTCGTCCAGCCCGGCGACAACGGCTTGCACTTCCGCCCCGGTTCATCGGTCGACCTGCGGCGGCAGGTCGGGCGCCTCGTCGACGACGAGAGCGCCCGGATCGCGATGGGGCTGGGCGCGCGCCGGTCGGTGCTGGGCCGTACGTGGGAGGTCATCGGTGACCAGCTCGTCGGCCACTACGAGGAGGTCGTCGCATGAGCAGCCGCATCGTCCAGCTCGCCAACTTCGTTCACCCGTCCTCCGGCGGGCTGCGGACGGCGCTCAGCCATCTGGCCGGGGGCTACGCCCGGGCCGGGCACGACGTCGTGCAGATCATCCCGGGGCCTCGGGCCGGCCGCGAACGCACCCCGTGGGGCTGCCGGATCACCGTCCCGGCACCCGAGATGCCGGGCACCGGATACCGGCTGCTGGTCGACCGCGCTGCGGTCCTGCGGCTGCTCGACGAGCTGGGCCCGGACCGGGTCGAGGTCCATGACCGTACGACGCTGCGCTGCGTCGGCCGCTGGGCATCTTCCCGCGGGGTCCCGTCCCTGGTCGTCAGCCACGAACGGCTCGACAAGTTGCTGCGGCAGTGGCTGCCCGCGCGATTGCCGCTGGACGCGTGGGCCGACCGGTCGAACCTCGCACTCGCGGCGAGCTTCGACAGCGTCGTCTGCACGACCGCCTGGGCGGAGCGGGAGTTCGCCCGGATCGGGGTGGGCCGGCTGCGGCGGGTCGCGCTCGGGGTCGACCTGGACCGGTTTCGCCCCGACGTCTCGTTGCGTGGGCAGATGTGCGCTGAGGGCGAGGTGCTGCTCGTGATGGCCAGCCGGCTGTCGAAGGAGAAGCGGCCCGATCTCGCCGTGGGCGGCGCGC
>JAHWJP010000142.1:2788-4840 GCA_019348355.1 Actinomycetota bacterium | reverse complement strand
ATGGCCAGCCGGCTGTCGAAGGAGAAGCGGCCCGATCTCGCCGTGGGCGGCGCGCGCGAGCTGATGCGGCGGGGTGTCCCGGTCCGGCTGCTCGTCGCCGGCGACGGACCGTTGCGTTCCTCGGTGGCCGAGCTGGCGTACGGCTTACCGGTGGAGCTGCTCGGGTTCGTGCCAGACCGCGGCCGGCTCGCCGGTCTGCTCGGCGCGGCGGACGTCGTGCTCGCGCCGGGACCTGTCGAGACCTTCGGCCTCGCCGCGCTCGAGGCGCTGGCCTGCGGGACGCCGGTGGTGGCGAGCGTGCACTCGGCGCTGCCCGAGGTGCTCGGCGACGCGGGTCGGGCGAGCGCCTCGACGCCTCGTTGCGTGGCTGACGCGGTACAGCAGCTGCTCGCGGTCGACGTCGCGGACCGGCGCCGGACGGCCCGCCGGCGGGCCGAGCAGTTCCCATGGTCGGCGACGGTCGAGGGCTTCTTGGATGCGCACGGCCTGCGTGCGCACGGCCTGCCGGTCGGCCCGGTCGCCGGGGCGGACCGCACGGCCCGGCGTACGCCCTGACTGCGGCTGTTCATCCGGTCTTCACGCGACCCGCACCGTGCCGTCGCCCGGTACGGAGTATCGGTGCGGACCCTTGTCGTGTGGCCCTCGAGACTGCGACCTCGACCCGGACCGTCGACATCCACCGACCGCTGCGCCTCGTCGCCCTCGGGGACAGCACCAGCTGCGGGGAGGGCGTCGGCGTACGCGTGGCGCTGGACTCCACCTGGCCCGCCCTTCTTGCCATGGCGCTGCGTGCCGAACATGTCTGCTTCTCCCGGCCCGGCGCGCGGGTCCGTGACGTCCTGTCCGAGCAGCTCGCACCGGCGTGCGCGCAGCGGCCGGACGTCGTGACCCTGCTGATCGGACTCAACGACGTCCTGCGGTCCGCCAGCTGTCCCACCGGGGCACAGCTCACCGCGGTGCTGCGCCCGTTTCGCGGGTCGACCGCGCTGGTTGCGCGGCTGCACGACCCGACCGAGCTGCTGCCGCTGCCCCGGGCGGCGAGGGCGGCGGTGCTGCGCAGGGTCGGGCTGTTCAATGCGGCCGTCGACGAGGCGGTCGCGGCGACCGGCGCGGTGCTGCTCGACCTCGCCGGGCTCCCGGAGTTGCGCCGCCGCGATGCGTGGGCCGTCGACCGGCTGCACCCGAGCGCTCACGGCCACGCCGTCATCGCCGCCGGTGCGACGGCCGCCCTGGGTCTGGTGGGCTCCCCGTCCACGGCGCGGGCGGAACAGGTGTCAGGCCGGCTCGCCGAGCTGATCTGGCTGACCCGGCACGGCCTGCCCTATCTCGCGGTGCACGGCGGGCGCCTGGCTCCTGGTGCCCTGGCCGCGCTCGCCCGCTGCTAGCCAGCGCAGCGTCGCCGACCGACCGGCCGACACCAGGGCAGCGGCCTGGGACGGGTCGCGCGTCCCGCGCGGGATGTCGACGAGCAGCCCGGCTGCGTAGGCGTCCGCGACGTGCGGCAGCACCTCGACCCGCTGGTCGGCGAGGAACGGCCGGACCGTCGCGGCCGACGCCACGGCGCGGGCCGCGGTGAACGAGCGCAGCACCGGGTCGAGCGCCCGATGCACCCGATCGACCGGCGCGACGAAGCTGCGCGGCTCCAAGGACCCGAGCGCGCAACCGGCCGGCGCGGAACCGGGGCCGGCGGCGCAGTCCGGACCGGAGGTGACCGGCGCCAGCCCGCAGTCCAGGACCAGGACCCGGTCGCCCGGCGCCGCCACTGCCATCGCCGCGTCGAGCGGCACACCGCAGACGACGCCACCGTCGACGTGCAGGTGGCCGTCGGGCAGCCGCACCGGAGGCAGCAGCCCGGGCAGGGCGCACGAGGCCACGAGGGTGTCGGCGACGGGTCCGCTCGCGTGGTGCACCGCCGTGGCGCAGTCCAGGCAGGTGGTCGTCACGGTCAGCGGCACCGCGAGCTCGGACAGGTCGTGGCAGCTGACGTGCGTCGTCACGACCCGGCGCAGCGCCGAGGCGTCCAGCAGGGAGGTCGCTCCCGACCGGGCCGAG
>JAHWJP010000142.1:0-2688 GCA_019348355.1 Actinomycetota bacterium | reverse complement strand
CGGTGCGGGTCGTCGCGACGTACGGCATCAAAGGTGGCGTCGGCAAGACGTCGGCGGCGGTCAACCTGGCCGCTCTCGCGGCGCTGTCCGGGCGCCGCACGCTGCTGTGGGACCTCGACCCGCAGGGTGCGGCCGGTTACCTGCTGCGGGTCAAGCCCAAGGTCAAGGGCGGCAGCATCGGCCTGCTGACCGGTCGACGCGACCTCGAGGACGCCGTCAAGGCCACCAGCGTCGACGGGCTCGACCTGCTGCCCGCGGACGTGACGATCCGGGCGGCCGACTCGGCCCTCGAGGACGCGAAGAAGCCCGACAAGCAGCTCGGCCGGCTGCTCAAGACCGTCCGCGACGACTACGACTTGGCCCTGCTCGACTGCCCGCCCGGCCTGTCGCTGCTGTCGGAGAACGTCTTCGCGGCCGTCGACGTGCTGCTCGTCCCGCTGGTCCCCGCGCCGCTGTCGCTGCGGACGTACGAGCAGCTGGAGACCTTCCTGTCCGGGCTCGCCGGCGCCCGGCCCCGCGTGCACCCGTTCTTCTCGATGGTCGACGGGCGCAAGCGCCTGCACGCCGAGGTGCGGTCGGAGCTGATGCGGCGTACGACGTCGGCCCTGACGGCTTGGGTGCCGGCGGCGAGCGAGGTCGAGCGGATGGGCCTGACGCGGGAGCCGGTCGTGGTCAGCGATCCGTCGAGCCGTGCGGCGCAGGCCTACCGCGACCTGTGGGCGGAGCTGTCCGGTCTGCTCGCCTGACCGTCGCCGGGGCGATGAGCGAGCCAGATGGAGGTGCCGGGCAGCAGGGCGCCGCGCAGCGGCGACCACTGGCCCCACTCGCGGTCGTGGCCGGGTGGCCACTCCGGCTCGATCAGGTCGTCGAGCACGAGGCCGGCCGCGACCAACTCGCGCACCCGGTCGCCGATCGTGCGGTGGTGCTCGACGTAGACCGCCTCGCCGCGCTCGTCGACCTCGACGTAGGGCGTGCGGTCGAAGTAGGACTGCCCCACCGTGAGCCCTGGCGTTCCGGGGTCGTCGGGGAAGACCCAGCGCACCGGATGGGTCACCGAGAAGACCAGCCGCCCGCCGGGGCGCAGGACGCGGGCGCACTCGCGCATGGTGCGGGCCGAGTCGGCGACGAAGGGGATGCCGCCGAAGGCGCTCACGACGAGGTCGAACGCCTCGGACCGGAACGGCAGTCGCTGGGCGTCGGCCTGCACCAGTCGCGGCACCGCTACCCCACTACGTTCGTCGAGCTGGCGGGACTCGCGCAGCTGGCCGGCGGAGACGTCGAAGGCCGTGACCCGCGCCCCGGCGGTGATCAGCCAGCGAGCGCCCTGGGCCCCGCCGCAGCCCACCTCGAGCACGTCCAGGCCGGTCACATCGCCCAGCAGGTCCGCCTGCCCCTCCCGTACGCCCTCCGGACACCAGAGCAGGTCGACGTCGCCCAGGAAGGCGCCGTGCTCGTCCTGATAGGTGCGGGCCTGGGCGTCCCACCAGTGCCGGTTGGCGCGCGCGCTCTCGGCCGGCCCGGCCGGCCGGTGCACGACGGTCCCGTCCGGAACCGCCTCGTCCACAACGTCACCGCCTTCTTTGCCGTCGCCCGCGAGTACGCCTAGACTCCCAGCACGCGCTGCGGGCGCGGCGCACCTGCACGCCCGCGCTCGCCGATGTCTGTCAGATGTCTGTTCCGATGTCCGCCTGGCCACGACGATCCGCCCGCTGCGTGAGCACGACCCGCCGACCCGCCCACCAGGGGCAGGTCACGACCCCACCCACGCCGGAGCCGATTCCTTGACCAGCACTCTAGCCCCGCTATCCACACCTGATGGGCCTGTCACGCCCCAGGTCGCCGTCAACGACATCGGGAGCATGGAGGACTTCCTCGCTGCGATCGACGAGACGATCAAGTACTTCAACGACGGGGACATCGTCGAGGGCACGATCGTCAAGGTCGACCGGGACGAGGTCCTGCTCGACATCGGCTACAAGACCGAGGGCGTCATCCCCTCGCGCGAGCTGAGCATCAAGCACGACGTCGACCCCAACGAGGTCGTCAAGGTCGGCGACTCCGTCGAGGCCCTCGTCCTCCAGAAGGAGGACAAGGAGGGGCGCCTGATCCTGTCCAAGAAGCGCGCGCAGTACGAGCGCGCCTGGGGCACGATCGAGAAGATCAAGGAAGAGGACGGCCTCGTCACCGGCACGGTGATCGAGGTCGTCAAGGGCGGCCTGATCCTCGACATCGGCCTGCGCGGCTTCCTGCCCGCCTCCCTGGTCGAGATGCGGCGCGTGCGTGACCTGCAGCCCTACGTCGGCAAGGAGCTCGAGGCGAAGATCATCGAGCTGGACAAGAACCGCAACAACGTGGTCCTGTCCCGTCGGCAGTGGCTCGAGCAGACCCAGTCCGAGGTGCGCTCGACCTTCCTCGCCACCCTGCAGAAGAGCCAGGTGCGCAGTGGTGTGGTCTCGAGCATCGTCAACTTCGGCGCGTTCGTGGACCTCGGCGGCGTCGACGGTCTCGTGCACGTCTCGGAGCTGTCGTGGAAGCACATCGACCACCCGAGCGAGGTCGTCGAGGTCGGCCAGGAGGTCACCGTCGAGGTGCTCGACGTCGACCTGGACCGCGAGCGCGTCTCCCTGTCGCTCAAGGCGACCCAGGAGGACCCGTGGCAGCAGTTCGCCCGCACCCACGCCATCGCGC
>JAHWJP010000257.1 GCA_019348355.1 Actinomycetota bacterium | reverse complement strand
AGAGCGACCGGCTCGTCCTGTCCTGGGGTCAGCAGCTCACGGTGCGCGTCGCACCAGAGGTCCTCTGCCTCGTGCACAAGGACCGCCCTGTCTTCAAGGGCTGACCGTCAGTCCGCCGCGCGCATCTGCGGGAGGTCCCAGCCGGCGCTGTCGGCGGACTCGACGAGCACCTCGGCCCACACGACCTTGCCCCCAGCGCTCGACCGGCTCCCCCACCGGTGTGCGACCGCGTCGACCAGCAGCATGCCCCGGCCGTGCTCGTCGTCGAGACTGCCGGCCTGCAGCTGGGGTCGGTACCGCCCGTGGTCGAACACCTCGACATAGACCCTGCCGGGAGCGCCACGCAGCCGCAGCCGCACCGGCGGCTGTGCGTGGGTCAGGGCATTGGTGACCAGCTCGCTCGTGATGAGTGTCACGGTCTCGGCGTGCGAAGCCTCGCCGTGCCACGCGAGCACGGCCGCGCGGGCCCAGTGCCGGGCCGCCCCGACCATCTCCGGGCCTCCCGTCAGCTGCAGCTCCAGCACCCGGGCGGTCGCGCCCTCGACAACCGCGCCGGCCCGGTCACCCACCCGGACCAGCAGGACGGCGACGTCGTCCTCCTCGCCGCCGGCGATCTCCGCGACGAGTCGGGTGGCGATCTCGCTCAGCACGGTCCACGGCCCGGCCAGCATCTGTTCGACCTGGGCCAGGCCGACGTCGAGGTCACGCTGGCGGTCCTCGATCAGCCCGTCGGTGAACAGGCACAGCACGTCGCCGGGCAGCAGCGGGTGGCGGTGCTCGGAGTAGAGCGGATGACCGGCCCCGAGCGGTGCCCCGGGCTCGCCGCGCAGCCGGCCGGTTCCCGAGCCCCGCCGGACGACCGGCGGAGGGTGGCCGGCGCTGCACCAGCTGAGCATTCCGGCGGCCGGGTCGTACACGCCGTAGAAGCAGGTGACGATCTGCCCGTCGGCGAGCTCGCTGACCAGCTCGTCCAGCAGCCCGAGGATCTGCTGCGGCGCCAGGTCGAGCCGGGCGAGGGTACGCGCGGCGGTCCGCAGCTGGCCCATCACGGCCGCCGCGCGCATGCCCCGACCCATGACGTCACCGATCACGAGCGCGGTGCGGCCGGCGCCGAGATCCACCGCGTCGTACCAGTCCCCGCCGATCTGGGAGCTCTCCCCGGCGGGCCGGTAGTAGCCGTGCAGCTCCAGCTCGGGCAGCTCGGGCAGGGTCGAGAGCATGCTGCGCTGCAGGACCTCGGCCGTCTCGCGCTCCTGCTGATGCCGCCGGGTGACCAGCAGCGCACTGGCCGCACGGGAGGCCAGCTGACGGGCGAAGCCCTCGTCCTCGGCGTCGAAGGGCTTGTCGCCGCGCCGACGCAGCAGCGTGATCGAGCCGAGCATCTGGTCGTGCACCCGCAGCGGGACGCTGTACGCCGGTCCGCCCTGCACCCGTACCGTGACCGCGGTGATGGGGTCGTCCGGTCCCTGCTCGGTGAGCATGTCGGTCAGGTCCGGCACCGACTGCGGCGTGCCGGTACGGAACGCCCGCGCCGACGGGCTCACCCCGTCCGGGTCCAGCGGAGGCCAGCGCATGGTCGCCGCGTCGTCCGGCCCCGCCACGACCGCGGCCAGCAGCTCGCGGCCGTTCGCCGACGGCACCCACGCCGAGCACCAGGTCGCCAGATCCGGTACGGCGAGTCCGGCCATGCGCGCCAGCACCTGCGCCGGGTCATCGGCCGACAGCAGCAGGTCGGAGGCCTCGGCCAGCCGGCGCAGCTGATCGCGCGCCCGGCGGTCCCGGCCGGCCGCAGCGGTCAGCGCCACCTGCGCGCTCGCCGCGCCGGCGAGCACCCGCAGCACCTCCACGTCGTCGGCGGTCCAGCTGCGCGGGACGAGGTCGACGACGCAGAAGCTCCCGAGCACGTGGCCGGTCGGTCCGACCAGCGGGAAGCCGGCCCAGGCGCGCACACCCATGGAGGTCACCGACGGGTTGTCCCGCGTGCGCAGGTCGAGGTGCGTGTCGTCGACGAGCAGCGGCGCCGCGTCGGCCACGACGTACTGGCAGAAGCTGTCCTCCAACGCGTTCTGCCGGTCCTG
>JAHWJP010000141.1 GCA_019348355.1 Actinomycetota bacterium | reverse complement strand
GTCATCGCGATCCTCGCGGTCATTGGCATGCTCCTGTTCATCGTTCCCGTGTTCGTCGGGCTCTTCTCGGGCTTCGACGCCCAGCTCCCGGCGCCAACGCGCTTCCTCGTCTTCCTGTCCGGGCTCATGAAGTTCATGGCCCCGCTGGGGGCTGTTGCCATGGTTGTCTTCTTCGCGACCTGGCCGAAGGTGAAGCTCAAGCCGCAGGTTCGCAACGTGCTGGACCCGCTCAAGCTGAAGCTGCCAGTCTTCGGCAAGCTGTTCCAGAAGATCGCCCTGGCCCGTTTCGCTCGCAATCTCGGAACCATGATGAAAAGCGGCGTGCCGATCCTGCAGAGCCTGGACATCGTGGCCTCGACGACAGGCAACGTCGTTCTCGAGCGCGCCATTCGCGATGTCCAGGAGAGCGTACGGACAGGTGAGGCCCTGGCCCAGCCGCTGACCAACCACCCGGTCTTCCCACCCATGGTGGTGCAGATGATGGCGGTCGGTGAGGACACCGGCGCCCTCGACACGATGCTGCACAAGATCGCGGAGTTCTACGACCAGGAGGTCGAGGCGACCACGGAGGCGCTGACCGCCCTCATCGAGCCGATCATGATCGTCGTCATCGGCGCCATCATCGGCGCCATGATCGTCGCGCTCTACATGCCGATCTTCACGCTCATGAACGTCATCACGTAAAGCCTGCCGTGTAGAAGGCCCCGCCGGATCTCCGGCGGGGCCTTTTGCGCACTCGTTCGAGTGAATCTTCCCAGGGGGCGTATCCCGCTCTCAAGGAAGCCATGACGGCGTCCGAAGCAGTAGATGTCATCGAGCCGCAAGGCCAAGCAAGGGCACACCCGCCGTGAGGCGGGGTCGCAAAGCCAAGGGGCCCGCTCCCGCGGGCACGCCTGGCTGCCTCGGCCGGCACCTCCTCGGAGGAGTCGCGCGAGGAATCGCACTACCCGCGCGGCTCACCACATCCCGTCCTGGAGGACACACCATGCTCGCTCGGCTTCGCAAGTCCGCTGAGAACAAGGACAGCGGCTTCACCCTCATTGAGCTCCTCGTCGTCATGATCATCATCGGCATCCTCGCTGCCATCGCCATCCCGGCCTTCCTCAACCAGCGCACCAAGGCCCGTGAGGCGTCGGCCAAGGCCGACGTCTCGACCATCGGCAAGGAGGTCGCGACCTACTACGTCGACGGCATCGCGGGTCTGGCGGCGGCTTCCGCGACCTTGCCGACCTGGACTCTCAACGAGGCAGGCGCGGGCGGCGCGTTGATCACCAGCGGCAAGCTGAGCAAGGGCAACAAGATCACCGCGTCGGCGATCACGACGCCCACCGCCTACTGCGTGGTCGTCCAGAGCGGCTTCGCCGCCGACGGCACCGGCACCTCGGCCGACAAGGCCTGGCGCTTCAACCAGGACGGTCTGACGCAGGCCGCAGCCTGCTAAGTCCTGCTACCACCGCATGTGGGGCGACCGTCATCGACGGTCGCCCCACATGGCATGTACCGGCACCCACGCCCCCGTGCCTCGTGCCGGCAAGCGCCGCCTGGGCATTGCTGGATGACCTCAAGCCGGGGTCTCGCATGGTCGAGAAGAAGACACCGAGCAACCTGTAGAGAGGCCTGAGTGATGGTCAGCACCCGAGCGAGTCGGGCGACGGCGGCTTCCGCAGGCTTCACCCTCATCGAGCTCGTCGTCGTGATGAGCATCCTCGGGACCGTGCTCTCGATGGGCACCTTCGGGTTCACCAACTGGAAGAACACCGCCCAGCAGCAGGGGACCGGGGACGAGCTCGTCAGCGCGCTGCGCAACGCCTCCACCCGGGCCATCTCCGAGGGCCGGACGTACTGCGTGGCCATCGCCGCAGATGGCCGGTCCTACACCTCGTGGCGAACCGCCTGCGACGCCGCCGCCCCCCCAGTCGGTCCGGCCCAGCGCGTACAGGGGAACGACGTCACCCTGGCTGCAACCGTGCCCTTTCCGACGACAGCCTCGCTCCCCAGCCCGACACCGGCCTGCCCGGCCGGAAACAAGTGCCTGTACTTCTACCCGCGAGGAACGGCCGTCCCCGCCCAGATCGTCGTGTCCAGCACTGCCCGGGCCAAGACCTATACCGTTCGCGTGGAAGGACTGACTGCCCGTGTCTACCAGTAGCCGTCGGCGCCGTAGCCTCGAGGACGGCGGCTTCAGCCTCATCGAGATCGTCGTGGCGATGGGCCTTCTCATGGTCGTCTTGACCGCGTCGCTACCGATGCTGCTGTCGATGTTGCGCTCCACTGTCACCACGAAGATGAACACGCAGGGCAAGAACCTCGCGCAGGAGCGGCTGGAGCAGCTGCGGGACCTGCGCTTCCACGTCGATCGTCAGAACGGCCCGTTCCTCGACCTGCTCGACCTGTACTTCACCAACGCGAAGTCGTCAGGTACGCCCACCTCGATCGTGTCCGGGGCGGGAACGCTCACCGGCCGCTACCTCGCCTCCGGCACCAGCAACGGCATCGCGGCCCCGCTCTACGAGGTCAGCACGGGGAGCCTGCCCGGGGCCGGCCAGTACTCGCAGGTCGTCCTCGCGCAGTTCCTCGGGGTCAACGGTGCCGTGCTGCCGGCGAGCCAGTACCAGGATCTGTATGACAGCCAGCTCGTCGGCCGTGACGCTTCCCCCTCGCTCGTGGTCCGCTTCACCGTCGTCACCTCCTGGGTGCAGGCAGGGACGCCGAAGAGCTACCGCACCACCACAGTGATCACGGAAGGGAGCCCGGAGACCCCTGGGATCCAGACCCAAGCGAAGGCGGTTGCGGTCAGCCTGAGCTCCACTGCGGCCGACGCCACCACCCTGCAGCTGCAGGCAGGTTTGACAACCCTGGACGGCGCACAGTCCAGCGGCTCCTCCGTCGCCGGCTACATCACCGGGGCGCTGGCGACGCGTACCGGGGCGGCGGTGAGCGCGGGGGAGGTCGGACAGTTCTCCCTGCCCACCCAGCCGGCGACGACAACCGGTTCCGGCGGAGCCCAGGGCGGCGGGGCTTGTTCCTGGTTCGGCTTCGGCCCCAACGCCGTCACGAACGCCACAGCCGATGTCTCCTCAGGACTTCCGAAGGCGCCGGCCGACGTGGACTCCAGCGCCCCACCAAAGGTGTCGACCGGTGCCATCAAGCAAGGAACCAGCAACGCCTGCGGGATGATGAGTTTCGACAACCTGGCCGGCGGTGGCGCCGGACGGCCGACTACGGACGCTCTGGGCTTCCAGATGGGTGCGGCGCCGTACGTCCGGGTCCCGGACACCAGCTCGTCGGCGATCGGCATCTCCGGCTCCGGGTACGTCACCGCCTCTGCCCTCACCGCGTCCCCGCGCCAGGCGAAGGCCGGCGGTCGCGTTTCGCAGAGCCAGCCGGTCGTGCTGTTCCCGAACAATCCCGAGTCGGGCGGTATGGGTCTGGTGTCGGCCAAGGTGACGGGCTCGGTCGACTGCGTCTCGAACACAGCGGGAATGGCTGGAACAGTCCTCGGGACGTACACGCTGGAGCTGGGCTGGTGGGGAAAGGGCTTCGCCGACACCGCGGCCCGGTGGCACACGGCTATCTGGGTCTACAACAGCGTAGCGTCCATACCGCTCACGGTCAGCGGTGACATCTGGGAGCCCGACACCACGTTCCTGGGCAACGGCAGCACGCTGGGTCAGCTGGTCACAGCGACGGTTCCGAGTGCGACGTCGGGCCGCGTGACTGCTGGCGCTGCTACCGGGGTACGCGGCTTCGCGAACGGCATCCTCACGCTGACCACCGCGCCGACCTTGACCAACGAGAACCCGGCATCAGGCGCGGGTCACTCCGCCATCAAGGTCCAGCTTGGCGAGCTCAGCTGCGTCGCGGACGACCAGCGATGACGTCCCGGGTGTTCGGCCGGGAACACCGACAGGACGGCATGACGCTGGTCGAGATGGCGGTCGCGTGCAGCGTTGCCATGGTCTTGATCGTCGTGTCCCTCACGGTCGTGACCAACAGCTCGAAAGCAGTGGCCACGACGAAGCAGCTGCAGAACCTCAACGAAGAAGCTCGGCAGGCGCTGAACCGGATGGCGCGCGACATCAGGCAGTCAAAGAAGATCGTGACCGCCGTCAACCCCGACGGTCCGCTGTTCTCGTCCACGGGCCTGGTGGCAGTGCGGTTCCAGGCGGACTTCGACGGTGACGGGTGCATCGGCGGCGCCGTCACTGCTGGTGGCCCGGCTACGTGTCTGTCCTACAGCGCTGGCAACCCGGAGGATCTCACCTACTGCTTCCAGCCCGACGTGGCCCAGCTCTTCGTCATCGACAACCAGGCCGCGGGCGTCACCCCGGTCGCAGCCGGCACGACCAGCTGCTCCGGCGGCCAGCCGCTGCTGGCAGGCAACGTGTCCAGCTTCACGATCGAGTACCGCAGCAACCGCTACCGCTACGACCTCGCACCCAGCGATGGCGTCACGACCTGGCGCGAGGTCGATGCGGCGGCCCCACCGGTCGGGAACAGCAACGGTTTGCTGGACGTCGAGCTCGCCAACGTCGGCGCCGTCGTACTCAACGTGACCATGTCGCAGGGCGGTCGCAGCCAGGTCTACCGAACGCAGGTCGATCTCCGAAACACTTCCAAGTGAGGCAGCACATGCGCATTTCCCGGCTCGGCAGCCGCCTGCACACTCCCGACGCCGGAATCGGTGTCGTCACGGTGATCTTCGTCATGGCCGTTGTGTCGGCCTTGAGCCTCACAGCGGCGAAGCTGACCATAAACAACCTGTCCAACACCTCGCGCGACCGCCAGGCCCTGGCCGCCCTGGCGACGTCGGAAGCCGGTGTTTCACAAGCGATCTCCTACCTCAGAAGCGGCAACCTGGGGTCGTTGACCTGTCAGGAGCCGGCTCCTGGAGCTGCCCCGGGACCAAGCTGCCAAGGCAGTGCGGAGAGCTGGATCAGCGCGGTCAATCCCAAACAGATCCGGCTCGACGGCAGCGCCGGCGCATGCCTCACCCAGCTGGACTGCTCGAAGATCTGGATCGGTACGGTGAAGCCCTATGCCGCGAACTGCCCCGAACGGCGCGCCACCCCCCCGCGGGCCTGCACGGGCACCTACCGGATCCACACGACTGGGCTGTCCGGCAACGGCCCCTCGGCTCGTCAGCTCGCCGTGGACGTCGAGGCAGCGCCCTACCCCTTCCCGATCGGCGTCTTCACCGAGGCGCTGTCCGGAAGTGGCAACGTGGGTATCCACAAGATGAGCGTCTTCAGCAACGGCTGCATCAAGAACCGCCAGCGTGACGATGCGGGAGGTAGCGGCTTCACGTTCGACTGGGACAGCGCCCGCGGCCGACCTGTGCTGGACGTGGTGTACGACCAGCCCGCGACGGCGCACACCACGGACTTGACGACGACCAGCAACACGGTCTGCGGGGACGGTAGCGGCGGGGAGCGCATCCACAAGCCAGGCAGCCCCGCCTGCAACCTCAACTTCAAGTACGACCAGACAGGCCTGGGCGCACCGCTGACAGCAGGGGATGGCTGCTACGGGGCTTACGTGCGTGCGGACGGCTCGGTGTATCCCACCTCGTCCTATTTCGGCGGGAACGAACTCGCGAACTACGGCTATCGCCCCCGTGGACTGACCGACGCGCAGTACGACGCCATGCGTGCACAAGCGCAGGCGCAGGGCACCTACAACATCGCCACCGGAAACGTCGGCAGCGTTCTGACCTCGCTCGCGGCCGCCGGGGTCATCTCGCCGGTCCTCTACTGGGACAACGGCTCGGTCGATCTCAACCTGACGACCATCCCCGACGCCTACAAGCGGGCCATCAACAACGACCTACCCAGCTGCGGGACGCGGAGTCTGACCATCGTCGTCTCCGGCCCCGGCAACAACTTCAAGTACAGCAGCGGCAACACCTCGCCGTACATCGTCGCCTCGATGTTCGTGCCCGACGGCACACTTACCGGCTCGAGCGGCAGCAACACCATCGGCACGGTCTTTGCGAAGGTGATCGACCTCAGCGGTAATCCCGACTTCTACATGGACCAGTGCTTCGCAGCCAACCCTCCAGGTGGGACGTTGGACGTCGAGGTCATCAACTGGCGCGAGGACGACGGCAAGGACGTCAGCTAGCTCTAGGCTCTGTCGGTGCTCGTCATCGTGTGCGCCGTACTCGGCCTCGCCATCGGCTCCTTCCTCAACGTGGTCATCCACCGGGTGCCGAAGGGCGAGTCGGTGGTACGCCCGCCGTCGGCCTGCCCGGGCTGCCAGGCGCCGATCCGGCCGCGGGACAACGTCCCCGTCTTGAGCTGGCTCCTGCTCAAGGGGAAGTGCCGAAAGTGCGGGGTCAGGATCAGCCCCCGCTATCCGGCCGTCGAGCTCGGCACGGGCTTGCTGTTCGCCGTGATGGCGCTGAAGTTCGGGCTCGACCCGGTGCTGCCGGCTTACCTCTACCTCGCCGCCGTGGGGATCGCCCTCGGCGTCATCGACCTGGACTGCAAGCGGCTGCCCGACAAGCTGACGCTGCCCAGCTATCCGGTGGCCGCCGTGCTGCTCGGCGTCGCCGCCCTGGCCGGCAGCGACTCCGGCGACCCACTACGCGCCCTCATCGGCGGCGCTGCGATGTACGCCATCTACTTCGCCCTCTGCTTCGCCTACCCCGCCGGCATGGGCTTCGGTGACGTCAAGCTCGCCGGCGTGCTCGGCGCCTACACCGCCTGGATCGGTTGGGGGGCCTGGGCGGTCGGGCT
>JAHWJP010000032.1:16704-22587 GCA_019348355.1 Actinomycetota bacterium | reverse complement strand
GTTCTGTCGCACAGTCGTCGTGGACATGTGGGACGGAAGGGCGCAGACTGCGACGTCATGAGCGCCGCAAGCTCGGTGACACACCGCCGCTGAGCGCCGGCACAGGTCGGGAGCCGTATGAATGCCGCTGACATGACGGACGCCATCGAGCTGACATTCGCCGCCGCCGACCCGCATCAGCGGGCCCTGGCAGCGCTGGACGACCCCCAGCACGGTTCCCATGCAGCGGTTGCCTGGTGCTCTGCCCACCTGTGCGCTGCCGACAGCGTGCTCTACACGGCCGCCCAGCGTCGCCTGCCGGACGGGCGCAAGCGGGTGGCGGCCCTGCGGGTGCTCGACCACCGGCTGCAGCAGGCGCTGTGCCTGCTGGACCGTCGCGTCACCGGCGACGTGCACCTGGCGGGGGTGGCCATCGAGACGTACGCAGAGGCGGTGCGAAGTCGGCTCCAAGCTCACGCCGAAGCCGAAGCCCAACTGGTCGAAGAACTCACCGTCGACCTTTCCGCCCCGGACGAGCAAGAGCTCTGCGTTCGCCTCACCAAGGCGATGCTGCATGCCCCCACCCGGCCCCATCCGTACACCCGGCACAGCCCGCTGTCCCGGCTGATCGCCCGGCTGGACGCGACCGTCGACCGCGTCCGGGACGTCCTGGACAACCGGGTGGTGCCGACGCCGCAGCGGCCGCGGACTCCTTGTGTACCGGGCCGCTGGGGCTCCTACCTCATGGCGCAGCCCTACCCCTCGGCGAAGCAGCAGTTGCCCGGAGCGCAAGGCGCTACAGGTACTGACCTACCGCCATCGGCTCGAGCCGGCTCTCCACCGGCGCCGCCGTCATGACCTCGGCGAGCGTCATCGCCCGGTCGACCGGCCGGCCCAGCAAGCCCGCGGCCTGACCGGCCGGCAGCCGCCCGAACTCCACCTGCGCCAGGCATCGACCGGGGCGGACGATCGCCGGGTGGATGGCACCGAGCGGCTCGTTCGTCGTGAGAAGGAACAGGCAACGAAGGCCCTGACCCAGCAGGCCGTCGGCCAGGTTGAGCAGCTTGCCCATGGCCGAGCCGCCGGTCTCCTTGCGCAGCAGCGCCTCGGCGTCCTCCAGCACGAACAGCGTCCAGCGTTCGTCGTTGTCGGAATCGAGCAGGATGCGGCGCAGGTAGCGGCCGTCCTTCAGCAATGCATCCGGGTCGGTGACCACGACTGTGTCGGCCCATGTGCGCCAGGCGTGCACAAGTGCCCGTACGGCTGAGGTCTTGCCCGTTCCCGGCTCGCCGTGCCACAGGATCAGTCGGCGACCGCCATCGAGCCGGGGCACATGCCCGGCCAGGATGTCGAGGGCATCGCGAACGCCGGCCGGGTAGCGACAACGCGCCTCGTTCCAGGGACACACGTCGAGCGCCAGGGTTCGCGAGCCGGTGTGCGCATCGGAGAACTCCACGTCGACACGTCGCTCCTCGACGAGTCTCGGAACCCGGCTTTGGATCTCGTCCGCGATCGCCGTGCCGATCGCCTCGTCGTCGGCGCTCACCCAGATGTGGGCGTCGGACTTCCAGGCCTGCAACAGCACGAGCGCGTCGTCCACCTCGGCCAGCACGTGACGGTTCTCATTGCCCTGGACGGTGCGTACGACGACCGCTCGCTCGGGCAGGACCGAGTCAGAGGCGTGCCGATCCAGCTCGCGCAGCACCACATGCTTGTGGCCGCGCTCGAGGAGCGCACTCAGGTGCAGAAAAGTGCCGATCTCGGTGTACTGCTCCAGCACGAAGTTCGACAGCAGGCGTGAGTCTTTCGGGACGGTCATCGCGGGTCTCCGACAGTAGGGGAGTGCCCGCGGCCGCTGGGATCAGCGCAGCACGGACACCGGAACGGGGTCGCGTTGCTCGATCATCAGTCGGACTCCTCGAAGACGTGCGGGCGGCAGGACTGTGCCATCCGCCCGCACGTCTGTCGAACGGGATTCTCGCCGAAGTGCCTATACCCCGAGCTGCTCCGAGGCGAGCTGGACGCCCTGTTCACGGGCGGTGATCTTCTGGAAGGCGATGTCGCGCGCGAAGTCAGGTGAGCCGTGCTTGGGCTTGACGTCGATGCTGAAGGGGCTGAAACCGCAGTCGTCGGTCGCGCCGAGCTGGTCGGTCGGGATGTGCTTCGCGGCGGTGACCAGATCCTGAGCCACCTGCTCAGCGGTCTCGACCGTCGGGTTGAGCGGGTCGATGACGCCGATGAACGCCACCTGCTTGACGCCGTTCGCGTCGGCCCGGATGTTCTCCCCGATCAGCTTGTAGACCCGCTCCTTGTCGGTCTCGCTGGCCAGCTGGATGAGGAAGTAGCCGGCGTTCATCTGGAACATCGACGGCAGCAGCTCGGCGTAGTCGACGTCCGCGCTGTGCACCGAGTCGCAGTCCCCGCCGGGGCAGGTGTGGATGCCGATGTCCTTGCGCTCCTCGGGGGTGAAGCGGTCGATGACCCGGTTGTTGAGGTCGATGAACGTCTGCAGCAGATTCTCGCCGGTCCAGGGGTTGCGCGCGTCCCGCTTGTTCGCGAGGCGCCCCTCGGTGAAGTCGATCGACACCCGCTCGGCGCCGGCGGCGAAGGCCTTGCGGATGTCCTTCTCCGCCTCGTCGCACAGGTCGTCGAGGAACTGCTCGCGGCTGTATCCCTCGAGCTCCTCCTTCAGCGGGTAGAGCAGGTAGAGCATCGACGGAGCGATGACGGCTTGCTTCATCGGCTTGGTGGCGTAGGGCTTGGACTGCTCGAACAGGTCTGCCGCGTAGGTCTTGTAGCGGAACGGTCCGCCGGTCAGGCGCGGCAGCTGGCGGTGGTGACCGTCGTCGAAGATGGCGAAGAACTGACCGTCCCCGGCCAGGTTGTCGGCCAGACCGGTGCCGGCGAGCGTGTCGGTGATCGGGTACGTCGCGAAGCTAGACGCCCGCTGCTCGCCGTCCGAGACGATCGGCGTGCCGGTCGCCTCCATCCGCTCGATGGAGTCCTTGGCCGCCGCGTCCTGCTCGGCGGTGAGCTGCTCCTTGGTGATCTCGCCCTTGTCGTAGGCCGCGATCGCCTCCTGCAGCTTCATCGGTCGCGGCAGCGAGCCGACGTTCTCGGTGGGGATGGGCATGGGCGCTCCTGGGGTCGATGGACTGCGGATGCTCGATCGGGGACTGGGCACGGGCCCGACCGATACCCGACCACAAGGCGTCCGCGTGACGCAAGCGGACGGCTGTGGACAACTGCAACGTGAAGTCGGCCCGTGCGGATAGGTTCCGCCAGTGTCCGCCTTCGCCGTCCGACCCGACGAGCTGTTCGCGCTGGGTCGGGAGCTCACCAGCAGTTCCGCGCAGTTGCGCGACGCGGTGGACACCTACGACAACGGCTTCGCGGCGATCGGCGAACAGCTCGCCCACCCGGTGGCCCTCTCGGCGTACGAGAACTTCTTCGGTGCCTGGTCGCTGCGCCTGCACCAGGTCGCCGAAGCTCTCGACGCGTCGGCCGAAACCGTGCGCCAGGCGGGGGAGCGCTACGCGCAGTGGGAGCGTTTCGTCGAAGGGTTGACCCGATGATCGACGGTACGGGCGGGCTGCTGCTCGTGGAGGAGGAGCTCGAACGGCAGGCGCGGCTGCTCGACCAGGTGGGCCAGGGCAGCGCATCTGGCAGGGCCGGGCGGCGGACGATGCACGCGGGCTCTGGCGGCAGCAGGCAGCCCACCTGAGTCGGGCGGCCATGACCTTGTGGGAGGCCCAGCTCGCCCTGCGCGACTACATGGAACAGGCCAGGGAGGCGGCTGGCCGGAGGGCGGCGGCCGAGAGCGTCCTTGATCAGACCCCGGCGGTCGCGGAGCTGTTCGACCCGAGCGGCGCGGCGCGGGAGCGCGCGCAGGCGGCCCGCGGTGACATTGTCCGGGCGCGGGTCGCCCTGGACGAGGCGGCAGCGCGGCTCGCGGTGCGGCTGGCTGCCCTGGAGGAGCTGGCCGCGCTTCCGCCGCCAGGCCTACGCCCGTGCGCGCCACCGCCGCCATCGGCGCCGCTGACGGGGTGGGCGCGGGTGGCGGACTTCGTCTTCGGCTCCGGCGAGTCGGGCCTGTACGACCCGTTCACCTGCGAGCCCCTGCCACTGCTCGAGGCCGGCTCCGGCGCTTTCCTGCGCGGTTTGGCGCAGACGCAGGCCAAGGCGGCCACCAGGGAGCAGCTCATCGCCCGGACCGCTGCTGACCTGCTCGCTGACAAGAACTCCGCCCATGCCTTCAGCCACTCGGACATGCTGTTCGGCCGGCCGGCGATGAACCGGGCCGAGCGCGAGGTGTGGGCCCGGCTCATCGCGGCTGGGCTGCAGAGCGAGAAGGTCTTCACCTACTCCGGCACCTTCCTGAAGGGAGTCGGACGTCTGCACACCGAGCACGGGCACAGGTGGGTCATCGTCCAGAAGCCGGACGGATCCGTGGCCTCCACGTTCATCCCGAGCCGAAGGCAGTACGCGGCGATACTGCGCGAGTTACGAAAGGGAGGTTGACATGGCCTGGGAGTTCTACGATCCCCGACGGCCGGCGGCCATTCTCCAGAAGGAGGTGGCCAACATCCTGCGTGAGACCGGCTTCACGGACCCACATGACATCCTCGACCCCGATGTCGTCCTCGAGCCAGGCATCATCGCTGCCTCCGACGACGTCGAGAGGGTTGTCGTTCACTCGGTGGCCTTACCTGCTGTGGAGTACGAAGACGAGAACCTGGCGCCGTCGCTCGAGCTCTGGAAGCGCTGGCGGGTCTTCTTCGACGCGGCTGTGGCCCACTGCCAGCCGCTGTGGGCGGCCCGCGTCAGTGGCAACCTGCCGCCGACGTTGACCGAGCTGAGAGATCCGGAGCTCGCGGAGTTCAGCGGGTTGAGCGATCTGTGGGTCTGTGCGGAGCTTGTCCCGGCGTTGCGCGACCTTCCCTACCGGTCCTGCCTCACCGAGCCCCTCGCCGGTGGCTTATGGGTCTCCAGCTGCGAGACGGTGCTGGCCGGACGTTGGCCGTCCATGGAGGACTTCGAGCACGACCACGCCCTGGTTCGGGAGGCGCTGCTCCGGGCGACCGACCACCTGCTCCCGGCGCGTGATCCCGGGCCACATCCGCCGCCGAAGTTTCAGCCAGAGGAGCCGACTTCGGCGGAGGTGCTCGTCCACCTCTGGCGGGACGGCACACCGCCGCAGGATCTCTACCGCGACCTCGGCTACGTCCTGGTCGAGCGCGGCGGAGAGCCGGTCGAGGCGACCGGCTGGGAAGGGATCCTCCCGCTGGGAGACGACGACGCCGTCATGGTCACCTTCCCGGAGTACATGCCCGGCGTGCTGCAACTGCAGGGGTTCTCCGAGGCGCTGCTCCGGGACGACGGCGACGCCATGCAAGCCAAGGAGGCGCTGCACAACTGGCTGGCCGAGGTCGTCGCTGCCTGCGGCGCTTCCTACGCCGCACTGCGCTTCGACTTTCCGACAGAGCCGCCAGTGGTCTACTCGCAGCAGTACGACGGCGCGGTCCTCGAAGGGCCGGAGTCGTTCGCTGTCGACCGGACCTGGCTCGGCGAGGAGTCCTTTTCCAAGCTCGAGCAGCTGCTGGAAGGCTCCTGGCGGCGCGATGTCGGCACGGTCAGCGCGTGGTGGGTGCGCCGTGGTGACCGGCTCGACCTGGACTGGTTCGACCAGACGCTGGAGGCGGCTCAGCTCATTGCCGCTCGTTCGCGGCAGCCGGACCAGCCCGGCTCAGCCGAAGGGCGGTGAGCCGGTCGATACCGGTACCGGCTCCTCGCGCGAGCCGTCGACCACCTCGCGGCCGGCGAGCGGCGCTTGCAATGCGACGCGGACGAGGACGGCCCGGTAGTCCGCCGTGCAGGCCTGCATCGTGGGCGCGGGCGTGCGGC
>JAHWJP010000032.1:0-16604 GCA_019348355.1 Actinomycetota bacterium | reverse complement strand
AGGACGGCCCGGTAGTCCGCCGTGCAGGCCTGCATCGTGGGCGCGGGCGTGCGGCTGAGGTGAACGATGACCCGGTCGGGTTCTTCCACAACGCTGTGCTGCACCGCCTGGCTCGGACAGCTTCCCGAGTCGCCGTAGCGGACGACGAGCACCATCGGGTCGGGGTCCGCGTACGCCCCGTCGAAGCCGAACATCTCGCGGTCCTCAGGGATGGTCGGCGGCCCGGCGTCGGGGCCACTCGGCTTTCCGGGGTCGGACCCGACGCCCCCGGGCTCAACTCCTCCGGGTTCGGGGGCACCGGGCCTGGTGCCCGGATCGATTCCCGCCGGGTCGGGCTCGCCCAGGAAGCGGTCGGCCACGGCCAGCGCGACGAGCGGCGCAGCGGAGCCTTCCACGTCGAACAGCCAGGACGGCACCAGCGCGGCGGCCGGACCTGCCAGCGCCACCCGGCTCAGCCCGAGCCGGGCACCGGTGACGAACGGCCCGGCCGCCCGCTCCGGGCAACCCGCGGCGTCGCACGGCGCTCCGAGGGCGAGGACCGGCAGGTCGTCGAGGGCCTCCTGAGCCGACCGAAGCGGGTAGCGCGCTCCTTGCGTGCCGGTCGACAGCCACCCTGTGGCGCTGACGAGCCGGCCCTTCTCCGACAACTGGACCACGGTCGCCGCGCCGCTCGTCGGCAGGGCACCCGCGATCGGCTCGAGGACGAGGCTGGTCCCCTCGATCCGGCTCGCGGCGTCACCGAGGTCGAGGGCGTCGCGAAGCGTCGCAGTCGCGGCCAGCGTCCTCGCCTCGTCCAGTTGCGCCTGCGGCGGCGGAAGGGGCAGCGGCAGGTCGACAGCCCCCGGCAGGTCGACCCAGGGCAGGCCGCCGCCGGTCGGTTCGACCGGTGCCACGACGCCGGTGGACGCACCCGCGAAGGTGCAGCCAGACGCCGCCGGATCGCTGGTGCCGTCGGACGCCACCGTCGTCTCCGGGTCGCACGCCTGCCCCAACTCCAGGGATTGCCCGGCTCGTCGGCGACTTTCAGGTCGCCGGTCATCCAAGCGTTGTCGAGGCGCACGGGCGCTGCGTCCTCACCGAGCGCCGACGCGAGCGCGCGCACCCTCGCCACGGGTGCCGGGGTTGCTGGCAGGTCCCGCACGGTGGCCTCAGCCAAACCGCCCGGCAGCGTTCCGGCAAGCTGGTAGGACCCGATGCCCGGCGCGGCCACGGAGGTCGCGTCAGCACTTCCTGCTCCCGCGATCCGGAGCACAGGCGGCGCAGCGGGGCGCCGCTCGGTCGTCAGCAGCGAGGCGGCAGCAACGACCGCGAGGGTCGCGGTGACCGCGCCGGCGGGAGCCCACAGGTTGCGGTTCATGCCGATGGGACGCCAGCCGGCGCGGGGCGGTTCCGCCGTACGGAAGGAATCTCAGAGCTGGCCGGTCGCCTCAGCAGCGGCGATCCCCGCAGCCTCCCGGTAGCGCTCGGCCGCCAGCGCCGTGTTGCTCCGCGGACCCAGGGCTCGCTCGAGGAGCGCGCTGACCGCCGGGCCCGACGTGAAGGCCGAGGCGGTCTTCCTGACATGCGACAGGCCATCTGCGATCGTCGTGGCGCCTGCCTGCCACATCTGCGCCAGTGCGGCGGTCCACTCCGGCATCACGATGACCACGCCCTCCGGAGCACTTGGTCCCGGGTCGCCGTGCGGACGCTGAGCGGGCCAGGTCATCGGCGGTGTAGGGACATCGTGGCCCGACGCAGCCAGGGCATCAAGGTGGTCGGCCACCGTCCGGAGCTCGTCTGCTCCGGTCCGGGCCCGACCGTCAGCCTCAGCCCAGCGGTCGCGCGCGCTGTCGGCTGCCGGTGACACCCATGGCGTCTCCAGGCTGTTCGTCATCGCCACGAGTCGTTGCGCATCGACGGCGGTCGCGAGCTGGCGCAGGACGGCGGTCAGGGCGGGGAGGTCCTCCGGGTCCGGCGAGGGGGGCGCGGTCATCCGGGCACCGGCTGGAAGCGGTCGCCGACGGCTGTGAGGTCCCGACCACAGGGACCAGCCGTCACCGTGACGGCGAGCGGAGGGACCGTGACGATCACGCCGACATCGTCCTTCAGCCTCCTGTGAGGGTGAGGACCAGAGCGGCTAGCCACCAGCGCGGCCGAGCCCTCACGGCACCAGTCCGGTCGCCGGGTCGAGCCGGCTGTTGTCGGGCTGATCGAAGCCCACGGCGATACGCCTGGTCCGCGTGAGTCTGCTCGAACAGCTTGACGATGGTCCACTCAGGCGGCGAGCGGTGTGTGGTCGGCGGGCACCGTCTCGTCCGGACTCGGCGGAGGTGGCGGCGTGCCGTCGCCGAACGGTCGGCCGCCGAGTGTCTCGCGTCCGTGCGGCGTGACCCAGCCGGACAGGTCCGGTCCGGCCGGCACGATGCCGGTCGGGTTGATGTCACGGTGCACCTCGTAGTAGTGCCGCTTGATGTGGTCGAAGTCGGTCGTGTCCCCGAAACCGGGCGTCTGGAACAGGTCACGCGCGTAGGCCCACAGCACCGGCAGCTCGCTGAGCTTGTGCCGGTTGCACTTGAAGTGGCCGTGGTAGACGGCGTCGAAGCGGGCGAGAGTGGTGAACAGCCGGACGTCGGCTTCGGTGATCGTGTCGCCGACCAGGTATCGCTGACTCCCGAGCCGGTCCGACAGCCAGTCGAGCCGGTCGAACAGCCGGCCGTACGCCCGCTCGTACGCCGCCTGCGTCCCGGCGAAGCCGCACCGGTAGACGCCGTTGTTGACATCCTGGAAGACCAGCTGGGCGACCTCGTCGATCTCGTCCCGGCGCGCCTCGGGGTAGAGGTCGGGCGCCCCGTCCCGGTGGTGGGCGGACCACTGTGTCGACAGGTCGAGGGTGATCTGCGGGTAGTCGTTGGTCACCACCTGTCCCGTCGGGATGTCGACGATTGCCGGGACCGTGATGCCCTTGTCGTAGTCCGGGTTCCGGGCGAAGAAGGCCTCCTGCAGCCGTTCGATGCCGAGCACGGGGTCACGACCTCCGGGGTCGAGGTCGAAGGTCCAGCTGCGCTCGTCGTGGGTCGGCCCGGTGATGCCCATCGGGAGGGCGTCCTCGAGGCCGAGCAGTCGCCGGACGATGATGGACCGGTTCGCCCAGGGGCAGGCGCGGCTGACCACCAGCCGGTAGCGGCCCGGCTCGACCGGATACCCGTCGCGGCCGTCGGCGGTGATGCGGGTGGCGAGGTAGCGCTGGTCGCGGCTGAACTCACCGGTCGGGTCGACGTACGTACCGGTCTTGGTGGTCTCTGGCATGGTGCGGTCCCTTCCCCGTGCGGCTCAGGCGATGCCGCTGCCCGGCGATCGCACCGGGTCAGGCAGTATCGAGCCTTCCAGACCGCCCGGTCCAGGTCCACGCCGAGGGAGTTCCATGACCGACGCCGCCTTCCCGCAGCACGTTCTCGACCTGCTGGCAGCGCCGAACCCGGCTGTCATCGCCACCCTGCGTCCGGACGGCCAACCGGTCACCGTGGCGACCTGGTACCTGCTCGAGGACGACGGCCGCATCCTCGTCAACATGGACGAGGGTCGCAAGCGGCTCGACTACCTGCGCGCCGATCCTCGGGTCAGCCTGACCATCGTCGCGGTGGGCGACTGGTACACCCATGTCAGCGCACAGGGCCGGGTGGTCGATCTGCAGGAGGACACAGACCTGGCCGACATCGACCGGCTGTCCCTGCACTACCGGGGCGAGCCCTACCGCGTACGGGACCGGGCGCGGGTCAGCGGTTGGATCACCGTCGAGCGATGGCACGGCTGGGGGGCGATGAAGGACGCGGGGACGTAGGCGGAGGGGTCAGAGCCCCGCCAGTTCGCGCAGCTCCGCCAGTCTCGCCTCCTCGGCGCCCAGGCTTTCCAACGCCAGGATGAGAGGCGGCCACTCGCCCACCGCCAACAGCTCGTCCAGGCTGAAGCGGGGCTCCTCGTTGGAGGGGGGGGTCACACTGTCGATCATGTTCTGGAGCGACACCACGAGCCACCCGGCCAACTCGTGGACCGGGTGCTGCACGACACCTTCACCGGAGACGGGATAGGACGTCAGAACCTCGCCGGTGGACGAGAGCAGGACACTGAGCAGGACTCCGTCCCGCTCTCCCCAGGCACGAAAATCCCGGTGCGGCAACTGCACCGCACCCGACGGGTGCTGGGCAACGTCCATCGTGTGTCGCAGGGTCGTCTCGTCGCTCCATCGTGAGGGGAACTGCCGCTTGCCTGGAATGGCCCGGCCCGGCCCGTGGCCGCCGCCGAGCAGATTCCAGGGTGGCGCCGGGCGGGTCCGCCGCTCCGGCCGCGCCGCGGCCAGATCTTCGTCGCTGAGAAGCTCTTGCGCCGTGAACCCCATCAGGTAGCCGACGTCCCACAGCTGCGCCACCGTCTCGTCCGGCAGCGGATGGGATCCGTCGGCATCGGCGCCGAGAAGCGATTCAAAGGCGAGAATAGGCTCCTCAAAGGAAAAATCGCGCACATTGTCGCATTCGCCCGGCGAACGCCCACCTGGCAGGCAGCTCTCCACCAGGTCATGCCACCGCTCGCGCAGCCGGTTTTCTCGATCACGCTCCTTCTGTCTGCAGAACTCGCGGAACTCCTCGATTTCCGCGGGTGTCACCATGACTGCCTTGCTCTGGGATTGCGCACGACCCCAGGCCCACTGTCGGGGAATCCGGTCACCACACTGCCGTCTGGCTTGACGACGACCTTCACCAGCACGCCATCCACTCTCGTGAAAGTGACGTAGCGGCCTCTGTCGAGCTTTCCCTCCTCTGGCTGCCGGGCCGTCTGCATCACGGTCTTGATGATCCTCTCGTCGTCCCATCCGGGCGGGAACTCGCTCTTGCCCGGCTTGCCGAGGCCAGGTCGGTGACCGCCGCCCTTGCTCGGCTCTCCGGTGGGCGCGGGCAGATCGCCGGCCAGGATGTGGCGACGCCGCTCTGCCGTCAAGTCACGCACCTGCGTCGGATAACCGGCCGGCAGCACCACCCCTGGCGCCGGCACGACCGGCCCACCCGTCCCGGCCGGCAGCAGAAGGGGCGCAGGGCCCTGCCGTCCGACCCGTTCCAGCTGTTCTACCTGCTCACCCAGGTCGGCGAGCCGGTCGGCGAACTCGTAGGACTTGCGGACCGCCGGCACGATGCCTTTCGTCATCGGGCCGAGTATTGCATCCGGCAGCATCCCGCCGGCGGTCTCGCCAACTGGCGGCGCGGGGCCGGGGGCGTAGCCGAGCAGGTCGACCAGCTCGTCAGGGTCGGACGCGGCGTAACGGGCTCCGGTGAAGATCAGCCGCATTTCCTCCGCCCAGCCGGCAGGGTCCACCAGGAGTCGAACCGTCGACGTCTCTGCGGCCTGGACGACCGGCTCGCGCACAGCGTTCCAGGCGCCGACAGCGACGCCGCGCAGCTGGTCGCCGGCGGACAGGGTCGCGGTCGTAGCGACGCGGGACGGGTCGGCTTTGTCGGCGAGCGAGTGCAGGATCGCCGCCGCTCGCGAGATCGCCTGGCGGGCGTCGCTGGCCGCGCGCTGGGCGTGCACGCCGGCCTGGGAGAAGACCTGCGGCCCGGGGAGAGCGGCCCGCTCCTGCGCGGCGAGCGTTCTGGCCTTCTCCCAGTCGTCCTTCGCCGCCTCGAGCTGCGTCGCGCACGCCAGCAGGGCATCGGCGGCCTCCCGGAAGGCAGGCGACGTCTCGCGGGCCTGCTGGCACAGCGCCAGCAGCTCCTGCCAGGCCGCGTCGCCGGCCCCGCTGCACCAGTGCTGCTGCAGGCGGACTGCCACCCGCACAAGTGCATCGCCCGCATCCTCGTGCCGATCAGCGGCCGAGTAGAGCTGAATCGCCACAGCCCGTATCTCGTAGGGGATGCTCTCCGGCTCCGAGATGCCGGCGATCATCACCGGGGTTCCCGGGGGATCAGGTCGTCCGCGTCGGCGTAGCGAGACGCGCTGAGCCCGAGGTTGACCGCCGCCGAGTCCGCCCGCGCCGCCACCACCTCCGAAGCATGAGCCGACGCGCGCGTGAAGCTCTCGATGGCCACGTCGAGCTCGGCTGACCCGGTCGTCGGCTCGACCGGAGCGACGTCGCGCACCTCGCCGGCGAAGGTGCGTACACCGCCGGCCGCCTCCACCAGCGCGGCGGGCAGGACGTCGATCTGGGCCATGGCGAGCAGGATGGCCGAAAATTCCGGGCGCCGCTGACGGCCTGTGGACAACCATCTCTTCTACTTGCTTCGCTGGACGACCCCGCGCAGCACGACAGCGGACGGGGCGCGCAGCACCGACAGATCCAGGCGGGGGTCGTCCGGGTAGACGACCAGGTCGGCCTGCGCCCCCTCGACCAGGCCTTCCCGCCCTAGCCACGCACGCGCGCCCCACGTGGCGGCCGACAGGGCCGCCAGGGACGGCAGCCCGGCCCACGCCAGCTGCAGCACCTCGTCGGCAACGAGCCCGTGGGCGAGGGCGCCACCGGCGTCAGTCCCGGCGTAGATCGGGACGCCGGACTCGTAGGCCTCTCGCACCGTCTGGTAGCGGCGGGCGTGCAGCGCCCGAAGGTGGGCGGCGTAGCGCGGGAACTTCTGCTCCGCCCCGTCCGCGATCCCGGGGAACGTCGCGATGTTGACCAGAGTCGGTACGACGGCGACGCCCCGCTCCGCGACGCTGTTGACGGTGTCCGATGTCAGCCCGGTCGCGTGCTCGATGCCGTCGATCCCGGCTGCAACGAGATCGCTCAGACCGTCCTCACCGAAGCAGTGCGCCGTCACCCGCGCACCAGCGGCGTGGGCCGCGGCGATCGCCGCGACCAGCGCCGCTCGCGGCCAGCACGGGCCGAGATCGCCGGTGTCCCGGTCGATCCAGTCGCCGACCAGCTTCACCCAGCCGTCGCCGCGAGCGGCCTGCCGGGTGACCGCCGCGACGAGGTCGTCCGGCTCGACCTCCTCGGCGTAGTTGCGGATGTAGCGGCGGCTGCGGGCGATGTGCCGTCCCGCCCGAATCAGCACCGGCAGGTCGTCGCGGTAGTCGATCCATCGGGTGTCGGCTGCGGACCCGGCGTCGCGCAGCAGCAGGGCGCCGGCGTCGCGGTCCGTCCGGGCCTGCGCCTCACTCGTCGCGTCGTCGACCGCGCCGTGCGGGCCGAGCCCGATGTGGCAGTGCGCGTCGACGAGCCCCGGCAGCACCCAGCCCTGGATCGTCCTGATGTCGCGGACTGTCGTCGGCGGTCGGCTGAAGCTCAGCCGACCGTCCACCACCCAGGCCGAGTCCGCCACCTCGTGCGGTCCGACCAGCAGTGGACCGCGAAGGTGGAGGGCACTCATGGCGTCATTCTGGCCGTCCCCCGCACAGCGGACAGCCCGACCGGAAATGCGGTCGGGCTGTCCTCCAGGAGGGTCGGCGCACCGATGGCACCGCTGCCCTCCCTTGATCCTGCATTCTCATCGATGTCGGAGAACAGCCCTATTGAGGGCCCCGGCGCGGGCGCTGTCAAGGCCGCGTCGTCAGGACAGCGCTACGAGGCCTGGCTGACCGACGACATGTTGAAGTCGGGCACCCGCAGGGTCGGCATCCGGGCCCAGGTGAAGTAGTCACTCCACTCACGCGGCAGGCAGGGCCGGCTGTGCCCGACCTCGGCGAGCCGGCCCAGCAGAGCGACGGGGCTCTCGTTCCAGCGGAAGTTGTTGACCGCGCCGACGACCTCGCCGTCCTCGACGAGGAACACCCCGTCCCGGGTCAACCCGGTGAGCAGCAGCGTCTCGGGGTCGACCTCGCGGATGTACCACAGGCAGGTCAGCAGCAGGCCGCGGCCGGCGGTTGCGGTGACCATCTCGTCGGTGGTAGCCGCGCCGCCTCCGTCGAGGGTGAGGTTGTCGATGTAGGGCGTGACCGCGCTGCCGGTCTTTCGCGCCGAGGCCCGGGTCTCGACCAGCGCCGTGAGCGATCCGTCGCGCACCCAGTCCGTCGCGTCCAGCGGCAGGCCGTTGTCGAAGACACTCGACGACGAGGACGACGCACCGGCCACGGCGAAGGGCGTGGTGCTCAGTTCCGGGTCGTACGGGTCGCTGGACAACCGCAGGCCGGGCGGACCGAGCCGCTCGCCGACGCGGGTGCCGCCGCCCGGGCGGCTGAAGACGGTCCGACCCTCGGCCGCATCCCGGCCGGCGGATGTCCAGTAGGCGTAGGCGACCAGGTCCGCCACCGCGCTCGGCGGCAGCAGCGTCTGGTAGCGCCCGGGCGGCAGCTCGATCTGGCGGGCACCCCAGGCGAGCCGGCGGCGTACCTCGTCGTGCAGGACCGGCACCTGCAGATCGGACCAGTTCCGGGTGTGCTGTCCGACCCAGGTCGAGCCGCCGGCGCTCTTGCCGGTGACCTCCAGATAGCCGGTCGGCTGAGTGTGCCTGCGGCGCAGGCCGGTCGAGGAACCGAGCCACGTCGTCGTCAGGTCGTGGGAGGCGTAGCCGAACAGGTTCAGTCCCTCTGCACGGGCAGCGGCGAAGGAGTCCCCGAGCTCGCGGGCCACGGTCGCGAACACCGCCGGGGACGCCTCGTCGGCGGGCAGCGGGAACTCCTCGTCGACGATGCCTTTGACGAGCGGTCCGTAGTCCTCTGCGGCGGAGGCCTCGCGGGCGGCCTGCTCGCTCGCGCGTACCAGCTCTTCCAGACCGTCCACGGCCGTCGCGCTGCGCACCCCGACGGCCTCACCCACCACGCTGATGACGGAGATGGACCGGTCGCGCGTCGCGCCGTTGGTGGTCAGGGTGTTGTTGGCCCAGCGCAGATTGGCGCTGCTGCTCTGCCGCAGGATCACGATGCAGTCGTCGGCCTGGGACAGGGCGAGCGCCCGTTCGACGACGTCGGCGCCGCTCATCGGCCGGCTTCGTGGGCGGTGTTGAGGATGCTGATGCCGCGGAACAGCGACACCGGGCAGCCGTGCGAGACGGCTGCGGCCTGGCCGGGCTGGGCCTTCCCGCAGTTGAGCGCGCCGCCGAGCAGGTAGGTCTGCGGGCCGCCGACCGCCTCGAGCGACCCCCAGAAGGCCGTCGTCGTCGCCTGATAGGCCACGTCGCGCAGCTGGCCGACGAGGCGGCCGAAACGGATCTCGTAGAAGCGCTGTCCGGTGAACTGGAAGTTGTAGCGCTGCATGTCGATCGACCAGCTCTTGTCGCCGACGACGTAGATGCCCTTGTCCACGCGGGCGATCAGCTCCTTCGCAGACGGCCCGTCGCTCGCCGGCTGCAGCGAGACGTTGGCCATGCGCTGCACCGGGACCCGGACGGGAGAGTCGGCGTACGCACAGCCGTTGGACCGCTCGACGCCGAGGACGGCGGCGTTCTGTCGGGCCATCCGCCGGTCGAGCTGGTAGCCCACGAGCACCCCGTCGCGCACCAGGTCCCAGCTCTGGGTCTGGACGCCCTCGTCGTCGTAGCCGATGGTGGACAGGGCGTGCGGGGTCGTGCGGTCGCCGGTCACCTGCATGACCTCGCTGCCGTAGCGCAGGGAGCCGAGCTGGTCCAGGGTGGCAAACGACGTGCCGGCGTAGGCCGCCTCGTAACCGAGGGCCCGGTCCAGCTCGGTGGCGTGGCCGATCGACTCGTGAATGGTCAGCCACAGGTTCGTCGGGTCCAGGACGAGGTCGTAGCGGCCCGGCTCGACCGAGCGGGCGCCCGCCTTCTCCAGCAGCAGCTCCGGGATCTGCGCCAGCTCACCGTCCCAGTCCCAGGTGTCCCCGGTGAGGTACTCCCAGCCGCGCCCGGCCGGCGGTGCATTGGTGCGCATCGTCTCGAAGCCGCCACCCGGCGCGACGCGCGTCGCGGTCAGTCGCGGCTGCACCCGGACCCGCTGCTGGGTGGTCGAGGTGCCGGCGGTGTCGGCGTAGAACTTGTTCTCCAGCACCTGCTCCAGGCTCGCATCGACGTGGTCCACGGCGTCCGAGCCGAGCAGCCGGCGACTCCAGTCCGCGAGCAGGGCGACCTTGTCCGCCGGTTCCACGGAGAACGGGTCGTGCTCGTACGCAGAGACGTACGTGACGTCGGCGTGCACCGGCTCGTCGGCGAGCTCGACCGGCTCGGCATTGAGCGGGCCCGAGGTCCGGGCGACCTCGACGGCCTGGCGGGCGAGCCGCACGGCCTCGTCCACGGTGACGTCAGGGCTGCCGGCGAAGCCCCAGGTCCCGTCGTGGACAACGCGCACCGCGACACCGACGGTGACGTCGTCGTTGAGCCGTTCCAACCGTGCGTTGCGCAGCGAAAGGCTCTGGCCGCGCAGCCGCTCGATCCTGACGTCGGCGTGCGAGGCGCCGGCGTCCCGCGCGGCCTGAAGCGCGGCTGCGGCGACCTCCGGGAGCGGGAGCGCGAGGAACTGCGGCTCGATCGGATGGCGCACGACGCCAACCCTACGCATCGCCGATCGTCCGCTGGGCTGTCACCGCCGGGCGACGAGCAGCAGGTCGATCGCGGTACCGTCCTCGTCCGGCCGCAGCACCTCCTCGAGCCGCTCGACCTCCAGGCCGGCCGCACCGTCGCGCAGGCCCTGTTCGGTGTGCAGGAATGCGGGGTCGCGCGGTCCGTGCACCCCGTCGGTGAGGTTGCGCAGCGCGTGCCCGACGACGACCAGCCGGCCGCCGGGCGCGAGCCAGCCGCCGAGCCGCCGCACACCGGCCACCCCTAGCTGGACGTAGGCCGCGAGCACCAGGTCGTACGTCGTGTCCGGCGACCACGTCAGGACGTCGGCGACGACCCACTCGACCTGATCCGACCTCGCCCGACCCTGGGCGACGCCGACAGCGGAGAAGTCGACGGCAGTCACCTGCCAGCCCGACGAAGCGAGCCAGACAGCGTGCCGCCCGATGCCGGTCGCCACGTCGAGCGCGCGTCCCGGTGCGAGACCGGACAGCGCGCAGGCGACGGTCCCGCTCGGCGCGCTCAGCCACGGACGGTCAGTGTCGGCGTAGCGCGCGTCCCAGTGCTCCGGGCCGTGACTCACGACGCCGACGCGACCAGCGTCGAGGTGACCAGCGTGCGGCCGTCGGGTGCGGCCAGGGTCGAGCAAGCCACCGCTGTACGCCGCCCCTGCCGGACGGCGGTGCCGGCCACCCGCACGCTGCTGTCACGCGGGGTCGGGCGCATGTAGGTGAACGTCGACGTCAGGGGCGTCGCGCCCGGGTCGAGGGCCGCCACCGCAGCGAGTTGGGCTGCCAGCGAGGCGATCCCGCCGTACATACTGCCGATGGCATTGGACAGCGCGTCCCGGGCATGCAGGTCGAACGCCGGTCCGGCGGGCACCCGCAACAGGTCGAGCAGGTGCTGCGCGGGCGGCTCGACGGCGAGCCCGACCTGCTCGCCGGCACGGTCCTCGGCGGGCACGGCGAGAAACCAGCCGGAGGCCGCGGCGACAAGGCGGCCGGTGTCGTCGTGCAGCGTGCCCGCGGCGTGTTGCGGACGCCCGCCGTGGTAGGCGTCGGCGGTGCACTGCGAGCTCAGCGCGCCCGTCGCCGGCGGCACACACAGGTGGTCGACGGTCATCGAGATCGTCGTGACCCCGCCCAGGTCCGGCAGCGAGGCGATGACGGCTGTGGTCAGGCCGATGTCGGCGACGAGCGAGCTGACCGCGCTGGTAGGGGAGCCGCCCGGCAGCAGCAGCTCGGGGGTCAGTGCCAATCGCACCGTCGTGGTGCGCGGCGCCACCGACGTCAGCCGCGCGCCCAGCCGGCCCACGGCCCGGGGGACGCCACGGTCCTCGTCGCGCCAGCGGCGCAACCGTTCCACCCCGTCGTCCGCCATCCCGCGAAGGCTAGGTGTCGGCGTGCCCGACCTCCACCTCGCCCCGCCCCCTCCGGGTGATCCACGGGGACCTTGGGGTGACAGATGGCCGGTGATCCACCTCGAAGTCCGCGTGGATCATGGCCACCGCTCATTCGCCGGTGGGATCGGCCGGTCGGCGTAACAGATCGTGCTCGGCGAGGGCGGAGGGCAGCACCAGTCCCAGGAGCTCCTCCCGGGACATCTGCGCCGCCTCGCCGAACACCTGGGCGAGCGCCTCCAGACAGGTCAGACCGGCGCTGACCATGCCCCCCCGACCGGCCTTGCCGGCGAGCCGCTCGGCGTCGACGGGCGCCTCTGCGAGCAGGAACGGACCGAGATCAGCGGAGGCAGGGTCGTGCGTCCGCGCCTCCAGCAGCGTCGTCGCCAGCAGCCAGCGGGCACCGCGCGGACCTGCAGGCACCGCCGCGAGAAGCTCGCCCACCTGCAGGCGGCGCAGCTCCAGGTCCTCCTGTTGGTCGAGGTGGACGAGCAGCTGCGAGGTCGCGCACACCAGGCCGTCGAGCAGGTCGATGCCGTCGACGTCGTCCTCGAGCAACTCGGTGAGCAGGTCGACCGTGGTGTCTCGATCTGTCCCCGCCAGGTAGGCGGCCGTGATCGCCTGCGCCGCGACGGGGGCCGGGACCTCGAGCCAGCGTCCCGGGCCGACCCCCGCCCGCGCCCGGCTGAACCGGGCCAGCTCGAGGCACGCGCGCAGCGCCCCCCGCACCGTCGCACCGTCTGCGTCGTCGTCCTCCAGCAGCGTCTTGACCGCCTGCAGCGCCGGCGCGATCCGGTCCGGATGGCGACCGGCCACCGGCAACCCCAGCCGGACCAGGCTGGCGGCGGTGTCGCGTAGCCAGACTGTTCCGGGGGAACCCTGGGCGAGCAGCCGGGCAGCCACGCCGGCGGTCGTCGAGTCGTCCTGCGCCGCCGGCAGCGACGAGCCGACCGCCAGGTCGACCCACAGGCGGGCGAGCCGGGCAAGACCGGCGTCGTCGACCATCCCGAGCCGTAGCAGCACCTGCTCGTCCGGCAGGTCGGGGCCGAAGCGGGTGCGGGCCAGCCGGGCGATGACGCTGACTGCCGCGCGTACGGTCTCGTCCCGGTCCTGCGCGGCAAGCAGGAACTGCATCACGACGTCCGTACGCTTCGCCGGCGCTGCGGAGCCGACCGCTGCGGGCAGCATCGTCAGGATGCGGAGAACCTCGGACTCGAACGGCCCGACCCGCTCGAGAACGGCGCTGATCGTGGGGTCGTCGGCGTCGTGCACCGCCGTCGCGAGGGCTGCGCACAGCCGTCCCCCCAGCTCGGCGGTGAAGCTGTCCGGAGCGAGCTCGAGCGCCCGAACCACGCTGGTGGTCGTCGGCTCGGCGGTGAGGTCGCCGCGGTAGTGGGCGAGCACCGCCGAAGCGAGTGTCTGCGCGGGCGAGTGGTCCACGGCGCGGTCGTGGGCGTCGTCGTGCAGCAGCAGGGTCAGGTCCTCGGCGAGCCACGGTGTGAGCCGCCCGCGCAGCGCATCGACCAGGTCGGCGACCGGCAGCTGGAGTTCGGCCGCGAGGCGTTCGCAGTCGGCGGGCCGGGCCCAGAAACCAGGCTCCGGCTCGGCGTCGACCAGGGCCAGCAGCACCATGCGACCGGCGTCGCCCGGCTGGCCCGGCAGTGCCGCGACGAACGGAGCGATCGGCAGCTGCCACGACAGCGACTGACCCTCGGTCAGCACCCGGACCGTCACGGTCGCCGAGCCTGGACCGTCCGCGTGCACATCCACCCGCGCCGGAGCGTCCCGCAGCTCGACGTCGGGCGGCAGGAAGGTGTAGAGCAGGACCGCGGGCTCGAGGGTCTCACCGGCGTGCGCATGCAGGACGGCGCCGGCGGCGCAGGCGTAGACGGGCGGGGCGTGCTGCTGCGGTGCGGTCACGCTGCCAGTGTCGCGGACGCAGTGTCCGCGATCCGCCCCGCCCTGGTGGCTCGCCTTGTTAGCGTGCCGACATGCCACACCTGCCGCCCGGACAGGACGCGCCCGAGCAGGTGCTGGTTCCGCACAGTGTGCGGCTGCTGCTGGAGCTGTGTGCCGACGGCGTCGCGCTCACCGCGGGCGGACGGCTGCCTCGCGCGGTCGTTCGGCGCGTCCAGGAGCAGCGTCCCTCCTGGGCGTTCGAGCCGGACCGGCCGGCCCACACCGAGGAGGATCTGCTGCCGCTGGCGATGCTGCACGATCTGCTGCGCGCCGTGCGCCTGCTCCGGCTGGTGCACGGCCGGCTCAGCCCGACCAAGGCTGCCGCCTGCGATGTCGACGTCGTCTCCCGGCTGCGCGCAGGGCTGTTCGACGAGACGTTCCACGGTCAGCTGTGCCGGCTGCTGCTCGACAGCCTGGAGAACGTCGACGAGGTGGCCGAGGGGGTGCTGGTCGACGCGGCCCTGCTCCAGCTCGGCCCGGTCTGGACCCGGCAGGGCGCGCCGCTCGGCCACCTGGACGTGCGGGTCGCGGTCGGCCGTGCGCGGCACACCCTGCTGGGCCTCGACGCGGTCGCGACGTCCGGGTCGCTTCTGCAGGACCACTGGAGCATCACGGCGACCGGGCGGGCCCTGGTTGTCGGGTAGCGAAACCGTCAGTACCCGCCGTTGGCCTGCATGCTCACGTCCGGGCAGCCGGCTCCGCCGCCGTCAGGGCAGCGGACGGGTGCCGCAGGGCCCGCGGCCGAGCGCGGACAGGCCGCGCAGGTCGCCGGCCGCATAGGTGGTCTGGGCCCGCGCCGACTCGAACATCAGCTGATCCGGGTCGGACACATGGGCCAGCCCCACGACGTGGGCGATCTCGTGCTGCATCGTCGAGGCAGCAAAATCGTTGGCCCCGCCCTGGGCGTTCGTCAGCTGAGGGGCGTCCAGCACGACCACTCCGGACACGAGGTGCAGCCCGCCGTCCTCCTCGACGGCCGGGCCGGCGAAGCCTGAGACCTGGCCCGTCAGCGCGGGCGACTCCTCGGGGTCGGACCAGGCCACGAGCACGGGAGCCCAGCGGTCGCCGTAGCGGTCTGGCTGCACCAGCTCCCGCGTCTCCCCGAGTTGCTCCGAGGTGGCGCCGTCGTAGACGAAGGTCAGGCCGGTGGCGGCGGTCAGCTTGGCGAAGGACTCCTCGAGCAGCTTCTGGCCCTGATCCGGCGCGCCGCCGGGTCGCATGACCCAGTGCACCGGCCGGCAGGGGTCGAACGTGATCGGCTGATCGCTGCCTTGTCGGGTGTGCAGGAAGGCGAAACCGCCCTCGCCGGCCGGAGGCAGGGGCGGACTGCCGAGCGGTGTCGCCGAAGCATCACCGGGAACGGGGGGCGCGGTCGTGTCCGCTCCCACCCTCGTCACGCCCGCCGGCAGGAGGGTGACGCCGACCGCAAGGAGGCAGGCAAACAGGGCCAGCCCGCTCCAGAGCCGGCGCGCCATCATGTTCCGGTAGGAGTCGGAGCGGCTCGACGCCGCGGGTGGGACCCGCCGCACCCCCGTCTCGGGCGCCTGGCTGAGCCGCTGCCTGGTGGCGGTCCGCTCCCGCTCTTGCGCTGTCCGATAGCAGGCGGCGGCGACGAAACTCTCGTCGAACGGGGACTGCTCCACCGGCGGCGGCTCCTTAGCGTCCTCGTGATTGTGGCAAGCATGACAACTGCCACCAGGGTGCCTCAGACCGGGGCAGTCTGCAGGTCGGCCAGCAGCGCGAACGAGCGGAGTCGGTCCTGCGGATCGTGCACCGTCGTCGTGACCATCAGCTCGTCGACCGACGTCGCGGCGATCAGCTCGTCCAGCCGGCGACGGACCTTCTCGGGCCCACCGACGGCCTGCTGGTCGAGCCGATCGGCGACGTAGGCCTGTTCCTGCGGGGCGTAGCGGTAGGCGCCTGCCTCCTGCGGCGTCGGAAGGACGCCGGGTCGCTTCCGGCGCAGCCGCAGCGCGGACAGCGCCCCGGGCATCGCGAGTGCTCGCGCCCGCTCGTCGGTGTCGGCCAGGACGACCGAGACGCAGACCATGGCGTACGGCGTGTCGAGCACCTCCGAGGCGGCGAAGCTCGACCGGTAGAGCTCGAGGGCGGTCAAGGTGGCCGCCGGCGCGAAGTGGTGCGCGAAGGCGAACGGCAGGCCGAACATGCCCGCCACCTGTGCGCTGTAGGTGCTCGATCCGAGCAGCCACAGCGCGGGACCGTTGCCGAGGGCCGGCTGAGCCGTCAGGCGGGCCCACGGGTGGCCCTTCACCCAGTCACCGTCGAAGAACGAGCGCAGCGCCAGCAGCTCCGAGGCGAAGTCCTCGGCGGTGAAGCCGCGGCGCAGCGCCGACTCGGTGGCCGCGTCAGCTCCGGGGGCCCGGCCCACGCCGAGGTCGATCCGCCCGGGGAACAGCGCCTCCAGGGTGCCGAACTGCTCGGCGACGACCAGCGGCGCGTGGTTGGACAGCATGACGCCACCCGAGCCGACCCGGATCCGCCCGGTCGCGGCGGCGATCGCGGCGATGAGGACGGCCGGGGCGCTGCTGGCGACCCCGGGGTTCGCGTGGTGCTCGGCGACCCAGAAGCGCTCGTAGCCCAGTCGCTCCACCTCCTGCGCCAGCGTCACGGTGTCGGCGAGGGCCTGGCGGCTCGAGCCGCCGGCCGGGACGGGGGACAGGTCGAGCACGGAAAGCGGGACGGACGTCACGCGTCCTACAACGCCCCGACCGCCGAGCCCTTCCCTCGGGCGGGTCCGGGCTCTCAGGGGCGCGGGTGCGGGTCCCGACCGACCGGCTGCACCGGTCGTGGCAGCAGCGGTGAACGCCGGGTCCAGGGCC
>JAHWJP010000140.1:2852-6859 GCA_019348355.1 Actinomycetota bacterium | reverse complement strand
TCCTGGCGGTGGTCGTCGTCGTGCTCGCGGTGCTCGCCCTCCAGGGCTGACCCGGACAGCACCAGCAGCACGGAGCCCCCACCACCCGGAGGCGGCAGGGGCTGCGTGCAGGAAGCGTTAGGCCAGGCCGGCCGGCATGCTGGTCTCGCGCCGACGACGTGACGCGACGACGATGCCCGCGCCGATGCCGACGAGGGCCACACCGGTGATGGTCAGCGGGACGATCTGGTCCGCGCCGGTGCGGGGCAGACCGAATCCGGTCTGCTGCTGACCCTGACCCTGACCCGGTCCGGCGGCAGCGGCCGCGACCACGGTGAAGGGCACCTCGACCCGGTTGGTGTCGTTGCTGAAGACCACCGAGAAGTCGCCCGGGGGGGTGTTCTCGGGGACCCTGAAGGTGACGCTGACGTTGCCGCTCGCATCAGCCGTTCGAGTCGTGCTGACGCCGAGGACCATGACGTCCACGGACGAGCCCGCGACGAACGAGCCCGACCCGCTGTTGGCGGTCACGGTCTGCCCGGGAACGACGGTGGAGTCGCTGATGGCGGCGGGCGAGTCCGCTGGCGGGTAGTCCTGAGCGAAGGCCGGTGTGCCCAGGCCCAGCACGGCGACGCCGGCCAGTGAGGCTGCCGCGGCGGCTGAAAGCAGCTTGCGTGAGGTCATTCCGGTACTCCTGAGGGGGTAAGTGAACGAGAGTGCTGGGACGTGAGACAACACCGTGCGCGAGCAGTCTGTCACATGGCGTCAAGGTGCAGGCACCACGGGAGACGAACAGCAGATGGCAGCGCTGACTGCATCGACGGCGATACGCTCCACCTGAAGTGCTGTCCACGGCTACCGTGGCGGGATCGTGCCTCGACACTCAGCCGGACGTCCCGCGTCCGCCGTTCTCCGCCGCGTCCTGGTCGCACTCCTCGTCACGTCGCTGATTGCCCTGGCCTGGTTGGCCTTTCGTGGCTATCAGGTGCGCGGCGCGCTGCTGGAGGCCCGAGCCGGCCTGACACAGGCGGTGAGCGGTGCCGGCTCGGGAAGGATCGACGCTTTCGTCCTCGCGCAGCAGCAGGCGTCGGCGGACGTCCGTACGGCCCGCGGCGCCGTCCAGGACCCGCTGTGGCGCTTGGCGGCCGCCGTCCCGCTGGCGGGACGCTCCTTCGCGACGGTGCGGGACAGCACCGCGGTCGTCGGCCAGGTCGTCGACGAGGTCCTGCCTCCGCTGCTCGAGGGAGCCACCGACCTGCAGGAGGGGCAGCTGCTGGCAGACGGACAGGTCGACCTGCCCCTGCTCGCGGCGCTCGCCGAGGACGTTCAGACCTCGGAAGCGGCCGCGAGGGACGCCGAGCGCGCCGCCACCGCGATCTCCGAGCGCTACCTGCCGCCGCCCGTGGCCGACGCCCGAGGGGACCTGGTGAGCCAGGTGCAGCAGCTGGCGGACGGGCTCACGACCGGGCGCGAGGCGCTGGCCCTCGCCCCCGCGATGCTCGGCGCCGACGGCCCACGTCGTTACTTCCTCGCGGTGCACAACAATGCCGAGGTACGCGGGACCGGCGGGCTGGTGGGCGCTTACGCCGTCGTACGCGCCGAGCGTGGTCGCCTGTCGCTGGACCGGGTCGGGACCAACGGCGACTTCGAGACCGCGCCCGCGCCGGTGGTGGACCTGGGACCGGAGTTCAGTGCCCGCTACGACAGCGAGTTCGCCCGGTCGTACTGGTCGGCGGCCGTGCTCACCCCGGACTGGCCGAGCGCCGCGCAGATCATGGCCGGTCTGTGGCGCCAGCAGGGCGGGGGGCAGCTCGACGGTGTGCTGGGCGTCGACCCGGTCGCGATGGCGGACATCCTGGCCGTCACCGGCCCGGCCCAGGTGGGCGGGCGCAGCATCGGCACGCAGAACGTTGTCGACTTCGTCATGCGGGACGAGTACGCGCTGTTCGCCGACGAGAACCTGGAGCGCAAGCGGGTCCTTGCCGACCTCGCCGAGGGCGTCTACACCAAGGTGTCGGCCGGCGGCTACAGCGCCCCGGCGATGCTGTCGGCCCTGGGTCGGGCCGGCGGGTCGGGACATCTGCAGGTGTGGTCCGCCCAGCCGGCTGAGCAGGCCGTTCTCGCTCCGCTGCGGGCATCGGGTGCGCTGCCAGGTGAGCCGGGCAGCTACCTGCACGTCGTGAGCAACAACGCCGCCGGTAACAAGGCCGACTACTACGTCCGCCGCCGGGTCTCCTACGTCCGGACCGCCCCCGGCGAGGCGACGGCCACCGTCGAGCTCACCAACACGGTCGACGCGCAGGCCGTCCCGCCGATCGTCATCGGCCGGTTGGACGAGCCGGCCTTCCCGGTCGAGCCGGGGCAGACCCGTCAGCTGGTCAGCGTCTACGTCGGCGCCGGACAGCAGGTGCGCCGGATGTTCGTCGACGGTGTCGAGGCGTCCGCAGATCTCGGCACCGAGCGGGGCCACGGCGTCGGCACGGTGCTGGTGGAGATTCGCCCCAGCCGACCGACCGTGATCACGGCGGAGGTGACCGATCCCGGCGGGCTGCTCACCTACCGCCAGCAGCCGCTGGTGGTCGATGACGAGTTGGCGCTCGAGGTCCCGTACGTCGTGGACTGAAAGCACGTCGAGCGTGACGAGCTTCATTCCCGCGCCGGTCGGGTAACCCAGCCGTGCTCGTCGAGCCACCGGCCGTCCTTGAGGCGCAGGGTCTTCTTGCCTACGTGCAGGTCGTGGTGGGTCTGCTCGCACAGCATGACGGTGTCCGCGAGACTGGTGGTGCCGCACTTCGCCCAAGGGTCGACGTGGTGCGGGATGAGCGGCTGCCCGTGCCCGCGCCGGCAGCCGGCGCCCTGGCACTGCCCGCCGGTCTCGACGTGCTTGGCGCGGCGTTCGTGGGCTTTGAGGGTGCGCTCGGTGTGGCTGGTCTCGGTGACCCGGGCGCCCATGCTGGTCAGGAAGCGGGTGACGGCGCTGTCGCACCACCACCGCCGGACCAGGCTGCGGGGCAGGCGCAGGCCGGACGCGGCGACGGGCGGCAGCGTCCCGGGAGCGTCGTGCAGCGCTTCAACGCTGACAATGACGCTCAGGTGCGGGGCGATCTTGTCGCGGAGGCCGGTGACGCCGGAGTTGAGGTAGCGGCGCAGCCCGAGCTTGAGCGCGTCGTGGCGTCGTTGCGGCAGCGAGCGCGGCCCTTCGCAGACGGGTAGCTCATCGCCGGTCTGCCAGCCGTCGGCGCGCAGCTGCTCGTAACCGGCGGTGTCGACCGGGTTGTCGGTGTCGGTGGCCATCTCGGCGCGCAGGAACGTGTCGAGCAGCTCACCGCACTCGAGGTCGAGGTCGCCTTGGCTGACCCGCCAGCCTGAGCCGTCGTCATTGCGGGTGAGGGCGAACCGGCGGTTGCGGTGGGCGTCCTCGGCTCGCTTCTCGAGCTCGTTGGGCAGCAGCGCGTCGACGAGCATCCCGAGCGCATGGGGAAGCTGCCCGGGTTCGAGATGCTGGGCCAGCAAGACGAAGGCTGCCTCGAGCCGGCCGATCTGGCTGACCTGCAGGCCGGCGATCTGGTCGAGGTCGGCCATCAGACCGAGCAGGCGGGCGTCGTCGTCGGCGAGCCCGCCGAGCGCCTGGCAGACCAGCTGGCGCACCCCGTCGACGACCACCGCAGTCACGACCGCCTCCCCGGGCTGCTCGTCGATCAGCCCGTCGGGCCGGTCGACCAGCGGCCGCAGCTTGGCGAGGGCCTTGCCGACGCGTCCGGCGACCTCGATCGACAACCGGCCGTTCTTGATGGCGGCCTCCAGCCCGGGCAGCGCGGCGAGCCGGCGGGCCAGGGTGATCTCGCCGCGATCCACGCTGGTCTGTTGCTGCGCGACCCACGTCCCGATGGTGGATGCCCCGTCGAGCGTGAACAGGTTGCGCCGGTCGACATCGGCGAGCCGGCCCAACAACGAGCCGCGCAACCGCTCGATCAGCACCAGCAGCTCGGCCGCATCGGCCAGCGCCTGCGACCCGGGCAGCTCCGACG
>JAHWJP010000140.1:0-2752 GCA_019348355.1 Actinomycetota bacterium | reverse complement strand
CGGGCCAGGTCGGCCCAGCCGGCCGGCGGCAGGTGCTCCATCAACACGTCGGCCGCCTCCGCTCCCATCGCCCGCATCGCCTGCTCGCGCAGCAGCCGACGTGGCGCGTCCCCCGGCATCGTCACCACCTTCACCTCGTAGGTCAACCGGACCGGAGTCGAGGATGGCACCGACCGCCGACGCGCATCCGCCGCTGTCCACAGCTCAGCCGAGGATCATCCGAGCCGTACGGCGGCAGCTCGCCGATCCGCCCGCTGGTCGCGTGAAGCCTGGCGATCTACCCGGTCGCAGGCCCGGCACAGCCTCCGCAGCCGCAACCGCTGGTGGCGGTCCCGGGCGCTGACAGGTCCGGCTCCTCGACGGGACAGGTGCACAGCGGCGACCCGCACTGGTGCACCGGCTTCACGTCCATCGGAGCCTCCCGCACGGCTCGGACCTGGATGTTGGACAGCAACTGCCGCAACGCCTGCAACTCCGTGATGCGCCGGTCGGTGTCCCGCAGCTTGTCAGCCACGAACTCCGACAACGCCGGGTGGTCGTGCTCGCTGCAGCCCTCGGCGATGTCCAGGAGCTCGCCGAGGTCGCTGATGCTGACGTCGAGCGCACGGGCCCGCCGGATCAGGTCCAGGCGGGGAAGCGCTGCGGCGTCGTACAAACGGTAACCGGCAGCTGTTCGGGTCACCGGCACCACCAGATCAGCCTGCTCGTAGAGCCGCAACGCCTTGCGGGTCAGACCGGTCCGCTTGATCACGTCGCCGATCGTGAGCAGTCCCTCTGCGTTCATACTGACAGTCAAAGCCTGGCCCCAGGGGGCAGGTCAAGTCGACGCTGAGATGGCTCGTCAGTAGCGATCGACCGGGGCCGAGTCCCCCGACAGGCGCTCGTGTGTACGCGCCGGCCGGGCGTCCAGCGGATGCTCTGCGACGTGCGCCCCCGCCGGGGGCGCCTCGAGCGCGCGCTCGGCGTCCGCGGTAGACATCTGCGGCTTGCGCTCATCGCTCTTGTACGAGCCGTAGCCGTAGCCGTAGCCCTGGTAGGCGTCCGGGCCCTTGGTGGGCACCATCGTGAGCACCACCCCTAAGATCTTGGCGTCTACGGCGCGCAGCGCGCCGGCGGCCTGGTTTAGCTGGTCCTTGCGGGTGCTGCGGGCCCGGACGCACAGCACCGCGCCGTCAGTCAGGGTCGACAGAATCGCGGCATCGGTGACGGGCAGCAACGGCGGGGCATCGATGAGCACGAGATCGAAGCGTTTCTCAAGCGCTTTCATGAGCTCATCCATGCCGCGCGAGGAGAGCAGCTCGCTCGGGTTGGGCGGCAGCGGGCCGCTCGGCAGCACCTCCAGCATCCCCGCTCCCCAGACCTGCAGGGCGTCGTCGAGCGACACCCGGCCGATGAGCACGTCGGTCATGCCGACCGCGCTCTCCAGTCCGAGGTAGTCGGCGATGCGCGGGCGGCGCAGGTCGCCCTCGACAAGGCAGACCCGCACACCGGTCTGCGCCATGGCGATGGCCAGGTTGCAGGCGGTGGTGCTCTTGCCCTCCTTCGGCAGCGAGCTGGTGAGCACCAGGGACCGCAGGGGACCGTCCACCTGGACGAACTGCAGGTTGGTGCGCAGCTGGCGAAAAGCTTCCGACCGTACGCTGCGCGGGCTGTCCGACACGATGAGCGGTTTCCGGCTGGCCTGCGGGTCGTAGGCGATGGCGCCGAGGGTCGCGGCACCGACGGCCTCGAGGCTGTCATCGGGGTTCTTGATGGTGTTGTCGAGCGTTTCGCGCAGGACGGCCAGGCCGACGCCCAGGAGCAGGCCGAGCACGAGGGCGAGAGCGAGGTTGCGGGCCGGCTTCGGCGACACCGGGTCGCTCGACACCATGGGCTGTTCGACGACGCTGACCTTGACGGGCGACGCGCCGCCGCCCTCCGGGCGCTCGAGTGCGGTGACGACGTCGGGGAACCGGTCGGCCAGACCCTGCGCGATCTGCTGTGCGCGCTGCGGCGAGGCGTCGGTGACCGTCGCCTCGAGAAGCACCGTCTCGGGCACGACCGTGGCAGTGACCTTCTCGGCGATGTCGGAGGCGTCGACACCCTGCAGTCTCTCCGCGACGGCCTGAGCGGTGGCGGGCCCGGCCACGATGTCGGCGTAGGACCGCACCCGCTGCTGGGAGAAGGCACCACCGGCGAAGGTGGTGCTGGCCTCGTCGGTCGGGGTCGAGACGAAGAACGTCACCTCCGAGCGGTACTGCGGGGTGGCCAGCATCGTCACCACCGCCGCGGTGCCGGCGGCAAGCAGGACACAGAGCGCGATGAGCCGCCACTGCTTGCGCAGCACGCGGACGTAGTCGCGGAGCTCCACCCACTACCTCTCGCGTCGGATGTTCACCGGTTCGGCAACGACGGGACAAAGCGGACCGCTACGCTGCCGTATCTGGTCAGCGTACGTGCCCGCACGCCTTCTCGGCAGTGCGGGTATCGCCCACCAGCCCCGAGGAGGCGGCTCCGTATGCAGTCGCGGGTTTCGCGTGGGCAGTGGCTGCGGCTGGTGCAGATCGCCGTCGACGTCACGGCGTGGACGCTGGGGCTGTGGCTGGCGCACTTCCTGCGCTACGACCTGGTCCTCGAGCGGCTGTTCACGGTCGGGGTGCTCTACGCGGTCCTGAGCGTCGCACTTCTGCAGGTGGCCTTCGGCTTCCTGGGCCACCTCTACCGCGGGCGCTACCGCTACGGCTCGTTCGACGAGGTGCTCGGGGTGCTGCTG
>JAHWJP010000139.1 GCA_019348355.1 Actinomycetota bacterium | reverse complement strand
GACACGAGCCGTCGCCGGGACAGCGCGCGTCGCCCGCTGAGCATCGCGCGCTGAGTGAGGAGGCTGCTGTGTTCGACGCCAGTTGTTGGGCCCTGGGGCAACCCTGCTGACGGCCGACAGCGCCGGATCGTACGATTTGTCCTGCCGGCGCGGCACTGCCCTTGCCACGCTCGGTGACCTCGTCCGGCGCGTGGAGGAGGTGTCCGGCCCGGTGCTGCGGAAGGACGTGCGGACGTGACGGCGCCTGCGCAACTGGACAAGCCTGTCGCCGAGGACGAGACGACCCCTCAGCACCCCTGGGTGGCGATCGTCTGGAACGATCCGATCAACCTGATGAGCTATGTGACGCACGTGCTCATGGAGCTGTTCGGCTACCCGCGCGAGAAGGCCGAGGCGATGATGCTCGACGTGCACAACAAGGGGCGAGCGGCGGTCAGCAGCGGCACGAGGGAGAAGATGGAGCAGGACGTGACGCGGTTGCACGCCAAGGGGCTCTGGGCCACCGTCCAGCAGGACTCATGAGGTTTACCAGGAAGCGCACCGGCATCGAGGCCCGGCTCAACCGGGTCGAGGCCACCATGCTCAGCTCGATGGCCAGCGACCTGCTGGAACTACTCGACGATGACGTCGACGCCGCCGAGCAGGACCCGTTGGCGGCGCTGGTGGGGATGCCGACCGGTCCGGTGAATCGGCCGTCGGATCCTGCGCTGGTGCGGCTGCTGCCCGACGCCTACACCGACGACCAGGACGCGGCTGAGTTCCGCCGTTACACCGAGTCCGACCTGCGCGCGGCGAAGCGGGCGCAGGCGGCGGTGATGCTGGCCAGTCTCGGCTCGGTCCCGGCCGGGGGTCGGGTCCCGCTGGAGCCGGGACAGGCCGATGCCTGGCTCGGCTGTCTCAACGACCTTCGCCTGATCCTCGGCTCCCGCATGGAGGTGTCCGAGGAGACCGATCTCTACCCGGAGCCCGACGACCCGAAGTTCCAGGGCCTGGAGATCTACGGCTGGCTCGGCCGGTTGCAGGAGTCCCTGCTGGCGCACATGCAGGCGGGCGCCCGCTGAGCCCACTCGGTAGCCTTCGTGGATGCTCGAGCTGCCGCAGTCGATGGTCGACCGGGTGGTCGAGCACGCCCGCCGGGACCATCCGGACGAGTGCTGCGGTGTCGTCGCCGGCCGAAGCGGCGCTGCGACAAGGCTGTTCGAGATGCAGAACGCCGAGCGCTCGCCGACGGGTTTCGTCTTCGACAGCGCCGAGTGGCTGACGGTCTACCGCGACATCGACGACGCCGACGAGGACCTGCTGGTGGTCTACCACTCGCACACGATGACCGAGGCCTACCCTTCGCGCACCGACGTCCGCTGGGCGGTCAACACCCCCGGGACGTCGTGGCTGCTCGTGTCCACCCGTTCGGACGAGCTCGAGCTGCGGTCCTTCCGGATCGAGGACGGGGTCGTGACCGAGGAGGAGATCCGTGTCGCCGGGGGGTGAGTGCGGAACAAGCGCGTCGTACGTCCCTGTTGGACTGAACAGTCACTGACCCCACCCGAAGGAGACCGTCGCACCATGGCCATCGAGGTCCGCATCCCGACCATCCTGCGCTCCTACACCGGGGGCGACAAGGCCGTCCAGGGCTCCGGTGCGACGCTGACCGCCCTGCTCGACGACCTCGACAGCCGGCACAGCGGCCTTCGCGGGCGCCTCGTGACCGAGGACGGGGCGCTGCACCGGTTCGTCAACGTCTACGTCAACGACGAGGACGTCCGGTTCCTCGGCGGCCTCGAGACCAAGCTGGCCGACGGCGACAACGTGACGGTGCTCCCGGCAGTCGCGGGCGGGTGACCCGCTTCGACTCCCTGCTGGAGTCCGTCGGGCACACACCGCTCGTCGGGCTCCCCCGGCTGTCCCCGTCGCCGGACGTGCGGCTGTGGGCCAAGCTCGAGACCGACAACCCCACCGGCTCGGTGAAGGACCGCGCGGCGCTCTACATGATCGCGCAGGCCGAGAAGGAGGGGTTGCTGCGGCCGGGCGTCACCGTGCTGGAACCGACGTCGGGCAACACCGGCATCTCGTTGGCGATGGTCTGCCGGATGCGCGGCTACCGCCTCATCTGCGTCATGCCGGAGAACACCTCGATCGAGCGGCGCCAGCTGCTCACGATGTACGGCGCGGAGATCGTCACCTCGCCGGCCGCCGGCGGCTCGAACCAGGCCGTCGCGGTCGCCAAGCAGCTGTCGGCCGAGAACCCCGACTGGGTGATGCTCTACCAGTACGGCAACCCGGCCAACGCGCTCGCCCACTACGAGACCACCGGCCCGGAGCTGCTCGAGGACCTGCCGACGCTCACCCACTTCGTCGCCGGGCTCGGGACGACCGGGACGCTGATGGGGGCTGGGCGCTACCTGCGCGAGCACGTCCCGGGGGTGCGGATCGTCGCGGCCGAGCCGCGTTACGGCGAGTTGGTCTACGGCCTGCGCAACATCGACGAGGGCTTCGTCCCCGAGCTCTACGACCCCTCGGTGCTGACCTCGCGCTTCTCGGTCGGCCCGCGCGAGGCGTTGCGTCGTACCCGCCAACTCGTCGAGGAGGAAGGCATTTTCGCCGGGATCTCCACCGGTGCGATCCTGCATGCGGCGCTCGGCGAGGCGATGAAGAGTGTTTCGGCCGGCGAGACCGCCGACATCGCCTTCGTGGTGTGCGACGGGGGCTGGAAGTACCTGTCGACGGGTGCCTACGCCGGCACCCTCGAGGAGGCCGAGGCCGCCCTCGAAGGCCAGCTCTGGGCGTAGCCGTCGGGCAGACGTAAGGTCGTCAGCGTGCCCAGCACCCCCGGGAGCGACGCGGCGATCGGAGTGTTCGACTCCGGCGTCGGCGGGCTCACCGTGGCCCGCGCCCTGCTCGACCAGCTGCCGGGCGAGCCGCTGCTCTACGTGGGGGACACCGCCCACGGCCCGTACGGCCCGTTGCCACTCGCCGACGTCCGCCGGCATGCCCTCGCCGCGATGGACGGACTCGTCCAGCAGGGCGTCAAGCTGCTCGTGATCGCCTGCAACAGCGCCAGCAGCGCGTGCCTGCGCGACGCCCGGGAGCGCTACGACCTGCCGGTGGTGGAGGTCATCCAGCCGGCGGTCCGGCGGGCCGTCGCGGCCACCCGCAACGACCGGGTCGGTCTGATCGGCACGCAGCTCACGGTGGACAGCCTGGCCTACGACGACGCGTTCGCCGCCGCCGCGCAGGTCACCCTGACCAGCGCGGCCTGCCCGCGGTTCGTCGACTTCGTGGAGCGGGGCGTCACCACCGGGCGGCAGCTGCTGCAGCTCGCCACCCACTACCTCGACCCGGTGCTGCGGGCGGAGGTGGACACGCTGGTGCTGGGCTGCACCCACTACCCGCTGCTGACCGGCATGATCAGCCTGGTGGTGGGCGAGCAGGTGACCCTCGTGAGCAGCGCGGAGGAGACGGCCAAGGACGTCTACCGCGTCCTGACGCGCCACGACCTGGGCCGCGACCCGGAGCGGCCCGCCCCCCAGCACCGGTTCGTGGCGACTGGTGACGCCGAGCCGTTCGCCCGGCTGGGCCGCCGGTTCCTCGGCCCCGAGATCGGGCAGGTCACGACGATGCGGGCCGTGTCGTGAAGCTCACCGTCTTCGGCAGCGCAGGCACCTTCCCCGGTCCGGACTCGCCCTGCTCGGCCTACCTGCTCGAGCAGGACGGCTTCCGGCTGCTGCTCGACTTCGGCACCGGTTCGCTCGGTCCGCTGCAGCGCCACGTCGGGCTGCTCGACCTCGACGCCGTCTACCTCAGCCATCTGCACGCCGACCACTGCCTCGAGCTCGTCACCTACTCCTACGCCCGCCGCTACCACCCCGACGGCAACCCGCCGCCGCTGCCTGTCTACGGCCCCGCCGGGACCGCCGACAGAATCCGGTCGGCGTTCGACAGCCCGCCCGATCACGGCCTTCTCGACGTCTACGACTTCCGCGAGGTGCCGACGGGTTCGCGCGAGATCGGCCCGTTCACGGTGACCACCGCGCGCATGAACCATCCGGTCGAGTGCCATGGCGTACGCGTGGAGTGCGCCGGCCGCTCGCTGGTCTACTCCGGGGACACCGGCCGGACCGAGGCGCTCGTGGAGCTGGCCACCGACTGCGACCTGCTGCTGTGCGAGGCGAGCTGGACCGATGAACCGGGTCGGCCGGCGGACGTGCACATGTCGGGGCGGGAGGCCGGCGAGCACGCGACGGGCGCCGGTGCCCGCCGGCTGCTGCTCACGCATCTGGTCGTCTGGTCCGACCCGAAGGTGATCCTCGCCGAGGCGCGCCGGGCCTACGAGGGCCCGGTCGAGCTGGCCCGCTGCGGGCAGTCCTACGACATCTGACTAGGGTCGGCCCCTATGACCGGACGCGATGGGACACGACACGACGGCCGCGCGGTCGACCAGCTCCGTACGGTGATGCTCACCCGTGGCTGGCTGGACCACGCCGAGGGGTCCTGCCTGATCGAGTTCGGACGTACCCGCGTGCTGGTCGCGGCCAGCGTCACGCAGGGCGTGCCCCGCTGGCGCAAGGGTTCCGGGCTCGGCTGGGTGACGTCGGAATACGCCATGCTGCCCCGCGCCACGCACACCCGAAGTGACCGCGAGTCGGTCAAGGGACGGCTCGGCGGGCGCACGCACGAGATCAGCCGGCTGATCGGTCGGAGCCTGCGGGCCGCGATCGACCTGTCGCTGCTGGGCGAGAACACCATCGCCGTCGACTGCGACGTCCTGCAGGCAGACGGCGGTACGCGAACCGCCGCCATCACCGGTGCCTTCCTCGCGCTGTCCGACGCCTGCGCCGGCCTCGACCGGCCGCAGGCCATGGTCCGCAGCGTCGCGGCCGTCAGCGTCGGCATCGTCGACGGGACGCCCGTGCTGGACCTGGATTATCCCGAGGACGTCGCGGCCGGCACCGACATGAACGTCGTCGCGACCGGCGACGGCGAGCTCATCGAGGTGCAGGGCACCGCCGAGGGCGCGCCGTTCGCGCGGGCCGAGCTCGACGCGCTGCTCGACCTGGCGCTCGGCGGCATCGCGACTCTCACGGCGTTGCAGGCCGGCGCGCTGGCCGAGCCGTTGCGGGTGTCGGGCGGCGGCGACCCGCTCCAGCTGTGACCACGGTCGTCCTCGCGACCGCCAATCGGGGCAAGATCGCCGAGCTGCGGCGGATTCTCGCCGGTGTGGTCGATCTGGTCGGGATCGACGGGGCGTACGAGCCCGGACCCGAGACCGGCGCCACCTTCGCCGACAACGCACTCGCCAAGGCGCGGGAGGCGGTGCGCCACACCGGCCTGCCGGCGGTGGCGGATGACAGCGGGCTCGCGGTGGACGCGTTGTCCGGCCTGCCTGGCGTGCTTTCGGCCCGGTGGGCCGGACGTCATGGGGACGACCGCGCCAATATGGAGCTGCTGCTGGCGCAGCTCGCCGATGTGCCGGACGAGCGGCGCGGGGCGGCCTTCGTGTGCGCGGCGGCGTACGCCCTGCCGGACGGCCGCAGCGAGGTGGTCCTGGGCGAGCTGCGTGGCACGTTGCTCCGTGAGCCGCGGGGGACCGGCGGCTTCGGCTACGACCCGGTGCTGGTGCCGCACGGCATGACGGTGACCACCGCGGAGCTGGACCCCGAGCACAAGGACGCGATCAGTCACCGCGGCAGGGCTTTCCGCCTCCTCGTGCCCGCGTTGTCAGGGGCGCTCGCCGAGGCGGGCCTGTGAGGTCTGCGTGCGGAACCACTCGATGGTCCGCCGCAGGCCCTCGTCGAGCTCGACCTTCGGCTCCCAGCCGAGCTCGTCTCTGGCCAAGGTGATGTCGGGTTGGCGGACGGTCGGGTCGTCGGTCGGTCGCGCGATGAACGCGATCTCACTGCTGCTGCCGGTCAGCGCTCTGATCTGCTCGGCGAGGGCCAGTATGGACAGCTCGTGCGGGTTGCCGATGTTCACCGGGCCGGGCAGGTCACTACGCAGGAGGAGCAGCAGTCCGGCGACGAGATCGTCGACGTAGCAGACAGACCGGGTCTGGCTGCCGTCGCCGGCGACCGTGATCGGCTCACCCATGAGGGCCTGGCGGATGAAGGTCGGGATGGCTCGTCCGTCGTCGGGTCTCATGCGGGGTCCGAAGCAGTTGAAGATGCGCACGATGGCGGTGTCGACCCCGTGCGTCCGCCGGTAGGCCATCGTCAGGGCCTCCGCGAACCGCTTTGCTTCGTCGTAGACGCCGCGCGGCCCGACCGGGTTGACGTGACCCCAGTAGGTCTCCGGCTGCGGGTGGACCTGGGGGTCACCGTAGGTCTCGGAGGTCGACGCGAGCAGGAGCCGAGCGCCCTTCTCCTTCGCCAGGCCGAGGGCGTGCAGGGTGCCGATGGAGCCGACCTTCATCGTCTCGATCGGCAGCAGCAGGTAGTCGATCGGGCTGGCGGGGCTCGCGAAGTGCAGGATCTGGTCGACCGGTCCGGGCACATGGACGTATTCAGTGATGTCGCAGCGAATCAGCCGGAAGCCCTCGTGCTCGAGCAGGTGCTCGACGTTGGCCGGACTCCCGGTGATGAAATTGTCGAGCGCGACAACCTCGTGCCCGTCGGCCAGGAGCTGCTCACACAGGTGCGAGCCGAGGAAGCCAGCGCCGCCGGTGACCACCGAGCGTGTCATGGTCGGCGAGCCTAGCCAGGTGAGCGGATCCCGTTGCGGAAGGCCTGAGCCAAGTACTTCAGATCGTGGCGGGTCATGGCGCCGCGGGGACTCGCGCCCAGCCGAGTTCGTCGATGTACCGGCCGTCTTTGAGTCTGAGGGTGCGGTGGTGTTCGTGTACGGCGCGGTGGTCGTGTTCGCACAGCGGGAGCA
>JAHWJP010000031.1:317-22861 GCA_019348355.1 Actinomycetota bacterium | reverse complement strand
GCGAGCACAACCTCAAGAACGTCTCCCTCGACCTGCCCCGCGACGCACTGATCGTGTTCACCGGGCTGTCCGGCTCGGGAAAGTCGAGCCTGGCCTTCGACACGATCTTCGCCGAGGGCCAGCGCCGCTACGTCGAGTCGCTGTCGGCCTACGCCCGCCAGTTCCTCGGCCAGATGGACAAGCCCGACGTGGATTTCATCGAGGGGCTGTCCCCGGCGGTCTCGATCGACCAGAAGTCCACCTCGCGCAACCCGCGCTCGACCGTCGGCACCATCACCGAGGTCTACGACTACCTCCGCCTGCTCTACGCCCGGGCCGGCATCCCGCACTGCCCGAAGTGCGGCCAGGTCATCGCCCGCCAGCAGCCCTCCCAGATCGTCGACCGGGTCCTCGAGCTGGAGGAGGGCACCCGCTTCCAGGTCCTCGCGCCCGTGATCCGCGGCCGCAAGGGGGAGTACGTCGACCTGTTCGCCGACCTGCAGACCAAGGGCTACTCCCGGGCCCGCATCGACGGGGTCGTGCACTCCCTCGCCGAGCCGCCGATCCTGAAGAAGCAGGAGAAGCACACGATCGAGGTGGTCGTCGACCGGCTGACCGTCAAGGCCTCCGCGAAGCGCCGGCTCACCGACTCGGTCGAGACCGCGCTCGGCCTGGGCGGCGGTCTCGTCGTCCTCGAGTTCGTCGACAAGGCCGACGACGACCCGGAGCGCGAGCGCACCTTCTCCGAGCACCTGGCCTGCCTCGTCGACGACCTGTCGTTCGAGGAGCTCGAGCCGCGCAGCTTCTCCTTCAACAGCCCGTTCGGCGCCTGCCCGGAGTGCCACGGCCTGGGCGTCAAGAAGGAGGTCGACCCGGAGCTCGTCATCACCGACGAGGAGGCCAGCTTCGAGCAGGGGGTGATCGCGCCCTGGTCCTCCGGCCACAACATCGAATACTTCGGCCGGCTCGTCCAGGCGCTCGGCGACGCGCTCGGCTTCACCCTGAAGACCCGCTGGAAGAAGCTGACGGCCGCGCAGCAGAAGGCCGTGCTGTACGGCCACCCGACCGAGGTGCACGTGCGCTACCGCAACCGCTACGGCCGCGAGCGCAGTTACTACACCGCGTACGAAGGGGTGATCCCCTTCCTGGAGCGCCGGCACGGCGAGGCTGAGAGCGACACCAGTCGCGAGCGCTTCGAGGGCTACATGCGCGAGGTGCCGTGCGGGGTGTGCGGTGGCGCCCGGCTCAAGCCCGAGGTGCTCGCCGTGACCCTGGGGGACCGCTCGATCGCGGAGGTCGCGGCGCTGTCGATCGGTGACTGCGCGGCCTTCCTCCGCGACCTCGAGCTGACCGACCGGCAGAAGGTCATCGCCGAGCGGGTCGTCAAGGAGGTCAACGCCCGGCTGGGGTTCCTGCTCGACGTCGGCCTGGACTACCTCTCGCTCGACCGCGCTGCCGGGACGCTGGCCGGCGGCGAGGCGCAGCGCATCCGGCTGGCGACGCAGATCGGCTCGGGGCTGGTGGGGGTGCTCTACGTGCTCGACGAGCCGTCCATCGGCCTGCACCAGCGCGACAACCGGCGGCTGATCGACACGCTGCTCCGGCTCAAGTCGCTCGGCAACACCCTGATCGTCGTCGAGCACGACGAGGACACCATCTCGACGGCCGACTGGGTGGTGGACATCGGTCCGGGCGCCGGCGAGCACGGCGGGGAGATCGTCGTCTCCGGCTCGGTCGCCGACCTGCTGGCCAGCGAGCGGTCGATCACCGGGCAGTACCTCAGCGGGCGCCGGTCGATCCCCACACCCGAGCAGCGCCGCCCCCGTACCCAGGGTCGTGCACTCACCGTCGTCGGTGCCCGGGAGCACAACCTGCGCGACGTGACGGTGTCCTTCCCGCTCGGCCAGCTCGTCGCGGTGACCGGTGTGTCCGGCTCCGGCAAGTCGACGCTGGTCAACGACATCCTCGCCGCGGTGCTCGTCAAGCAGCTCAACGGCAACCGCGAGGTGCCCGGCCGGCACACGCGGGTGACCGGCCTCGAGCACCTCGACAAGGTGGTGCGGGTCGACCAGTCCCCGATCGGCCGCACGCCGCGCTCCAACCCGGCGACCTACACGGGCGTGTTCGACCACATGCGCAAGCTGTTCGCCGAGACGACCGAGGCGAAGGTCCGCGGCTACCTGCCCGGGCGCTTCTCCTTCAACGTCAAGGGCGGGCGCTGCGAGGCCTGCTCGGGCGACGGCACGATCAAGATCGAGATGAACTTCCTTCCTGACGTGTACGTGCCGTGCGAGGTCTGCGGCGGTGCGCGCTACAACCGCGAGACGCTGGAGGTGCACTTCAAGGGCAAGACCATCTCCGAGGTGCTCGACATGCCGATCGAGCAGGCGGCCGAGTTCTTCGAGGCGGTCCCGGCGATCCGCCGCCACCTGGCGACGCTGGTCGACGTCGGACTCGGCTACGTGCGGCTGGGCCAGCCGGCGCCGACGCTGTCCGGTGGCGAGGCCCAGCGGGTGAAGCTCGCCGCCGAGCTGCAGAAACGGCAGACCGGGCGCACGATCTACGTGCTGGACGAGCCGACGACCGGCCTGCACTTCGAGGACATCGCCAAGCTGCTGGGCGTGCTCGGCCGGCTGGTCGACCAGGGCAACTCGGTGATCGTCATCGAGCACAACCTCGACGTCATCAAGACCGCCGACTGGGTCATCGACATGGGCCCGGAGGGCGGCTCGGGCGGCGGTCACGTCGTGGCGGAGGGCACCCCGGAGCAGGTCGCGACGGTCGACGCGTCCCACACCGGGCGGTTCCTCGCCGAGATCCTCGCCGGCCGCGGAGCCCGGCACCTGGCGCCGCCGGGGGAGCCGCCGCCGCCCGGCGACGCGAGCGCCGCCGAGCCCGCCCGCAAGCCGGTCAAGCCTCGAAGCCGCGCAGCGGTCGCCGCCGCGCGATGAGACGCACGGATCCTGGACGCCGACGTCCCGGCCCGGCGCGGAACGGCGGCTGAGAGGACAACCGGCCTGCAGGCCGGACGCGGGCTCGCGCGGCAGGTGCCGGGCCACCTCGAAGGAATTGCCCTCGGCTTCGTGCTGTTCGTGGTAGTGGTCGTGGTCGTGGTCGTGCGCTGCGCCGTACGGCCTGCGACCGCGGCGGCGAACTTGGGGAAGCAAGCAGGAACCTTACCCCCGTGGCTCGAAGACATGACCTACGGACCCGTCCCTCCCGAGGGGTCCCGACCTGGAGGTTGCCCGTGCCGTCCCGCCCGCGTCTGCGTCGCTCCACCCCCGCCGTCCTGCTCGCCACGACCGCCGTGCTGCTCGCCTCCGGCGCCGCTGTCGCCTCTCTGGGCGGCATCGACAGCACCGAGGGAGCCTCGTCGACCAAGGCGCAGGTGCTCGCGGGGCTGACCGCCGAGCGCGCGGCCATGCAGGCAGCCATCGACGGCAGCGCCAACGGCAGCGGTCCCGGCTACTACGCCTCGGACAACGTCACCTTCCGCAAGAACATCCGCGAGGCCGCCGACGGCGTCGGGGCGCGGGTGGTCGGCAACAAGCTCTACGTCACGACGACCAAGGACCTGCAGATCTACGACATCACCGACCCCGTCAACCCGGTCCGCCAGGGGCTGACGACGGTCGACGTCGAGTTCGAGAACGAGCAGGTCCCGACCGACGGCAAGATCCTCGGGATCTCCGCCCAGACCAGCAGCGTGACCACGCAGGCCACCCCGTGCGTCGCCGATTTCGAGGCCATCCGCGGCTGCCTGCTGCTGTTCGACGTCCGCGACGCGACCGCGCCGAAGCTGGTGCAGAGCATCAAGAGCGCCGGTGACCACACCTCCACCTGCATCACCGTGGGGGGCCAGACCTGCGCCTTCATGTACGGCTCGTCGGGCAGCGTCACCGACATCCGCACCGCCCTGACATCACCCGCCCCGATCGCCGAGTCGAAGGCCAACTGGATCACGAGCCTGCACGATCAGCTCCGGGCGCAGGGCTGGGAGGGCACGCTGCCGACCCGTACCCACCACCAGACCGAGGTCCGCCCGGGCCAGCTGCTCACCGCCTCGGTGCCGCAGATGCTGATCTCCGTCAACGCCGAAGACGGCGGCTCGCCGGAGGCTCCCAAGCTCCTGGCTTACGCCAGCCACCTGGCCGCACCCGACAACAAGACCCGCTTCACGCACAGCGTCGAGTGGCCGCAGGCGGGTGCGAGCAAGATCATGCTGTCCGGCGGGGAGACGAACTTCGAGCCGACCTGCGGCCCGGACAACGGCGCGTTCTCGACCTTCACCGTGCAGTCCGGCAACAGCGCGTCCCCGGTCTTCCGCTACGCCGACCAGTACAAGCTGAAGGAGGGCACCTACACCGACGGCAACACCCCGGCCGGCGGCTACAAGCTGGGCTGCTCGGTGCACTGGTTCCAGCAGCACCCGACCTTCAAGGACGGCGGTCTGGTGGCGCTGGCGGCGTACGAGAGCGGCACCCGCTTCCTCGACATCGGCTCCGACGGCGCGATCACCGAGAAGGGCTTCTTCCTCCCGGTCGACAGCAGCGCCTCGGCCCCGCACTGGGCCCCGGACGGCAAGACGCTGTACGTCATCGACTACCTGCGCGGGATCGACGTCCTCACCTTCGACGCCGGTGTCGCCAAGGGTGGCCCGGCCAAGCTCCAGCGGTAGCCCGCGGACGTAGGCTCGACGGCGTGGCAGACCCGTCGTCCTACCGGCCGGCGCCCGGCTCGGTTCCGGACGCCCCGGGGGTCTACGTCTTTCGCGACGGCACCGGCCGGGTGGCCTACGTCGGCAAGGCCAAGAGCCTGCGCAGCCGCCTCGGCAGCTACTTCCAGGACGTCGGTGCGCTGCACCCGCGCACCCGCCAGCTGGTCACCACCGCGGCCTCGGTCGAGTGGACCGTCGTCACGACCGAGGTCGAGGCCCTGCAGCTGGAGTACTCCTGGATCAAGGAGTACGACCCGCGCTTCAACGTCAAGTACCGCGACGACAAGAGCTATCCGTCGCTGGCCGTGACGGTGGCCGAGGCCGTCCCGCGGCTGCAGGTCATGCGCGGGCCGAAGAAGAAGGGGGTGCGCTACTTCGGGCCCTACGCCCACGCGTGGGCCATCCGCGAGACCCTGGACCTGCTGCTGCGCGTCTTCCCGGCCCGCACCTGCTCGGCCGGGGTGTTCCGGCGGGCCGCCCAGGTCGGCCGCCCCTGCCTGCTCGGCTACATCGACAAGTGCTCGGCGCCCTGCGTCGGCCGGGTCACCCCCGAGCAGCACCGGGCGATCGTCGACGACTTCTGCGACTTCATGGCGGGTGGGGCGACGCGCTACGTCAAGCGGCTCGAGAAGTCGATGGCGGTGGCGGCGCAGACCGAGCAGTACGAGCGGGCGGCCCGGCTGCGCGACGACATCGGCGCGCTGAAGCGGGCCATGGAGAAGCAGACGGTGGTGCTCGCCGACGGCACGGACGCCGACGTCGTCGCGATCGCCGAGGACCAGCTCGAGGCGGCAGTGCAGGTCTTCCACGTTCGCGGCGGGCGGGTCCGCGGGCAGCGCGGCTACGTCGTCGACAAGGTCGAGCCGCTGACGACCGGGGAGCTGGTCGGGCAGTTCCTCGCCCAGGCCTACGGCGACGAAGCCGGCGGCGGGTGGGGCGACGATCTCGAGATCGACCGGCGGATGACGCCCGGCGCGGGGGTTACCCTGCGACCCGGAAAGCTGGGCCAGTCCGACGACGTGCCCCGCGAGGTCCTGGTCCCGGCGATGCCGCCGAACGCCGAGGTGCTGCAGTCCTGGCTGTGCGAGCTGCGCGGCACCAACGTCACCCTCCGGGTGCCGCAGCGCGGCGACAAGCGGGCGCTGCTCGGGACGGTGGAGCGCAACGCCAAGCAGGCGTTCGCCCTGCACAAGACCAAGCGGGCCGGCGACCTGACCGCCCGGTCGCTGGCCCTCGCCGAGCTGCAGGACGCGCTCGACCTGCGCGAGGCCCCGCTGCGGATCGAGTGTTTCGACGTCTCCCACGTGCAAGGCACCAACGTGGTCGCCTCGATGGTGGTCTTCGAGGACGGGCTGGCGCGCAAGAGCGAGTACCGGCGCTTCGCCGTGCGCGGGGACGACGGCGCGGACGACACCGCCTCGATGCGGGAGGTCGTACGCCGCCGCTTCGCCCGCCATCTCGAGGACTCGGCCTCGCCGGTGACGCCGCACACCGACCCGGAGACCGGTCGGCCGCGCCGCTTCGCCTACCCGCCCCAGCTCGTCGTCGTCGACGGCGGCGCACCCCAGGTCGCCGCGGCGCAGGCAGCGCTGGACGAGCTCGGCGTCGACGACGTCGCCCTCGTCGGCCTCGCCAAGCGGCTCGAGGAACTCTGGCTGCCCGACCAGGACGACCCGGTCATCCTGCCGCGCACCAGTGAGGGTCTGTACCTGCTGCAGCGGGTCCGCGACGAGGCCCACCGCTTCGCCATCGCCTACCACCGTCAGAAGCGCTCCGCCTCGATGACCTCGTCCGCGCTGGACGGCATCGCCGGCCTGGGCGAGACGCGCCGCAAGGCGCTGCTGCGACACTTCGGCTCGCTTCAGCGACTCGAGGCGGCCACGGTGGAACAGGTGCAGGAGGTGCGGGGCATCGGACGACGTACGGCGGAAGCTGTCCTTGCCGCGCTCGGCTCCGGGGCAGCCGAGGCGCCCGGGCCGGCCTTCGACCCGGTCACCGGCGAGGTGGTGGCATGACCACCCCGGCGCTGCAGCTGGTCGTGCTCACCGGGATGTCCGGTGCCGGTCGGTCGACCGCCGCCAAGTGCCTCGAGGACCTCGGCTGGTTCGTGGTGGACAACCTGCCGCCCGCGCTGCTGCCGACCATGGTCGATCTCAGCTCCCGCTCGCAGGGCGCCGTCGGCAAGATCGCGGTGGTGGTGGACGTACGGTCCCGGGCGTTTTCCTCAGACCTGCGCACCAGCCTGGACGAGATCGGTCGGCTCGGCTATCAGCCGCGGGTGCTGTTCCTCGAGGCGGCCGACGAGGCGCTGGTCCGCCGGTTCGACAGCGTGCGCCGGCCGCACCCGCTGCAGGGTGACGGTCGGCTCATCGACGGCATCAGCCGGGAGCGCGAGCTGCTGCAGGACCTGCGGGGAAGCGCCGACATCGTCCTCGACACCACCGGTCTGAACGTCCATGAGCTGCGCAGCAAAGTCACCGGGGTGTTCGGCGCGACGCAGCCCGGCGCCGTGCAGTTGACCGTCCTGTCCTTCGGCTTCAAGTACGGCGTGCCCGTCGACGCCGACCTGGTCGCCGACGTGCGCTTCCTTCCCAACCCGCACTGGATCCCCGAGCTGCGCCCGCTCTCGGGCCGGGACGAGGTCGTCCGCGACTACGTCCTCGGCCGGGACGGGGCTCAGGAGTTCCTCGACCGGTACGAGGGTGTGCTGCGCCTGGTGTTCGCAGGCTATCGCCGGGAGGGCAAGCACTACGCCCTCGTGGCGCTGGGCTGCACCGGTGGCAAGCACCGCAGCGTGGCGATGGTGGAGCAGCTCGCCGTCCAGCTCGGCCGCGGTCCGGGTGCGGACACCCTCGACGTGCGGGTCGTGCACCGCGACCTGGGGCGCGAGTGAGTGGGCCCGCTGCCGGTCGGGCCGGAAGGGCGCAGCCGCCGTCCGACGGCCCCCGGGTCGTCGCGCTGGGCGGCGGCCACGGCCTCGCTGCGTCGCTGCAGGCACTGCGCCAGGTCACGCCCCATCTGACCGCCGTCGTCACCGTCGCCGACGACGGCGGCTCCAGCGGCCGGCTGCGCGACGAGCTCGGCGTCCTGCCGCCCGGCGACCTGCGGATGGCCCTCGCGGCCCTCGCCGGCGAGGACGACTGGGGCCGGACCTGGGAGGCGCTCCTGCAGCACCGCTTCGCCGGTGACGGTCCGCTCGCCGGTCACGCCGTGGGCAACCTGGTGCTCGCTGGACTGACCGGCAGCACCGGCGACGCGATCCGTGCGCTGGACCTGACCGCTTCGCTGGTCGGCGCGGTCGGGCGGGTTCTGCCGATGAGCTGCGTCCCGCTGGAGATCGTCGCCGAGGTCATCGGCGCCGACGCGAGCAACCCGATGGGCTTGCGCCAGGTCGTCGGCCAGGTGGCGGTGGCGACGACTCGCGGCGCGGTGGCCGCGGTGTCCCTGCGCCCCGTCGACCCGCCCGCGTGCGCGGAGTCGGTGGCGGCCGTACGTCGCGCCGACTGGGTCGTGCTCGGACCGGGATCGTGGTTCACCAGCGTCCTGCCACACCTGCTCGTCCCCGATCTGCGCGCCGCGCTGGTCGAGACTTCCGCTCGCACGCTGGTCTGCCTCAACCTGGCCGAGCAGGCGGGGGAGACTGCCGGCTTCTCGCCCGAGGCCCATCTCGAGGTGCTCGCCGCTCATGCGCCTGAGCTGGTCCTTGACGTGGTGCTGGCCGACGAGCAGGCGGTCGTGGACCCGCATGGTCTGATGGCCGTCGTGCGCGCGGCGGGTGCGCGTCTCGTGCTCGCGCCGGTCGCGCGCGGCGACGGGACCCCCCGACACCACCCCGACCGCCTGGCCGAGGCTTTCGCCCTCGTGTTCGGCGAGCACCCCCCAGCAGGACGCGGCACCCCGGAGGCACAGGCATGGCGATGACGTCGGCGGTCAAGGACGAGCTCTCCCGACTGACCGTGACCCGTCCCTGCTGCCGCAAGGCGGAGATCGCCGCTCTCCTTCGCTTCGCCGGCGGCCTGCACCTCGTCGGCGTAGGCGACGGTCGCAGCCCGGGCGGCAACAAGATCGTCGTCGAGGCCGAGCTGGACACCGGCTCGACGGCGCGCCGGCTGCGCAAGGAGCTCGCCGAGGTCTACGGGCACGCCAGCGACGTGCACGTCGTCGCCGCCGGCGGGCTGCGCAAGGGCAACCGCTACGTCGTACGCGTCTCGAAGGACGGCAGCGGCCTGGCCCGCCAGTCGGGGCTGATCGACGGCCACGGCCGGCCGGTGCGCGGACTGCCGCCCCAGGTCGTCAGCGGTGGCACCTGCGACGCCGCCGCCGCCTGGCGGGGCGCCTTTCTCGCCCACGGCTCGCTCACCGAGCCCGGCCGCTCCTGCTCGCTCGAGATCACCTGCCCCGGTCCGGAGGCCGCCCTCGCGCTGGTCGGTGCCGCCCGGCGGATCGGGGTGGCCGCCAAGGCCCGCGAGGTCCGCGGCATCGACCGGGTGGTCGTCCGGGACGGCGATGCGATCGGCGTGCTGTTGACCCGGCTCGGCGCCCACGAGGCGGTGCTCGCCTGGGAGGACCGCCGCATGCGCCGCGAGGTGCGGGCCACCGCCAACCGGCTGGCCAACTTCGACGACGCCAACCTGCGCCGGTCGGCCCGGGCCGCGGTCGCCGCCGGGGCGCGGGTCGAGCGGGCGCTGGCGATCCTCGGCGACGATGCGCCTGAGCACCTGCTCGTCGCCGGCCGGCTGCGCCGCTCGCACGCCAACGCCTCACTCGAGGAGCTCGGGGCGCTCGCCGAACCGCCGATGACCAAGGATGCGGTCGCCGGCCGGATCCGCCGGCTGCTGGCGATGGCCGACAAGCGCGCCGCCGACCTCGGCGTCCCCGACACCGAGGCCAGCGTCACTCCGGAGATGCTCGCTGACTCCTGAGCCGGGCCGCCCCCCTCCACCCGCGACCCGCCCCCGCCCCCCTCCACCCGCGGTGATCTTCGCCATCTTGCGGCCGACACGCCGTGCGGAGCCACCATTCGGCGAAGATCGTCGCTGTCCTGGGGCGGGGCGGGGGGGGCGCGGTCCCGGGGCGGGGCCCTGGCGCTGCGGGCGCCGCCGCTGATGAGTGAGGCTGCCCGCGCGTCCCGGCTGGCCCGCCCCGCCGGGACGCCGCCGACCATCGCGACCGCCGGCGACGTCGACCCCGCGCCGCTGCGGGCGGCCGGGTGGCGGCTGCGGGGCGTGCTGTCGAACCTGCCGTACGCCGACCGGGCCGACGCGACGACCTACGCCGACCCGGACGAACTACTCGCCGACGACCGGTTGGACGCGGTGGCCGTCGACGGCGAGGACCGGGAGCTGGCCCGGCTGCTGCCCGCGCTGCGGGGGAGCGGGCTGCTCCTGCTGCTGCCGACGGCGGCGCCGCAGGACCCTGAGCTGGTCCGGGCCGCCCGCGCGGTGCCCGACGCGGCGGAGGCCTGCGTCGGGCTGCTGCGCCGTTGGGAGCCGTGGACGCGGACCGTCGTCGCCGCCCTGCCACTGGCAGGAGGCCCGCCCGTGCAGCTGACGGTGCGCGGCTGGCCGCGCGGCCGGCAGGCCGCCGCCGAGCTGGTCGACCTCGTCGCGGCGTGGTGCGGCGAGGTCGTGGCGGTCGTCGCCGCCCCTGCGGCACTGCCGGCCGACGAGCTGCCCGGCGGGGCGGCGGTCGCCTGGGCGCTGCTGACCGAGTCGGGCGCCACGGCGCTGGTGTCGCACGAGGGCGGGCCGGAGCAGGTGCGGCTGTCGTTCGCGACCGCCCGGCTGGAGGCGGCCCCGGCCGGCGTGCGCTGGGAAGGCGGCGCCGAGCTGCCGCTGCTCCGTCCGTCCGGTCAGCCGCCGCCCCTGCCCGGTGTCGATCCCGGCCTGGTTGCCACGGCAGCGGCCCTGACCGTGGCCGTCGGCGGCGGCGACGTCCCGACGGGGCAGTGGCCGTGGGCTGCCGACCTGGGTGACCTGCTCGTGGTAGCGCGGGTGCTCGAGGCGTTGCGGACCTCCGCCCGGACCGAGACGCTGGTGCCGGTCGCCTGACGGGCGCGGCGACCCCGCGGCACGCCGGTCCGACCGGCTCCGCTATGTTTTTCCTCACCTGGTCCACTGTCGTACCGAGGAGCTCTCATGACCGTACGCGTCGGCATCAACGGATTCGGCCGCATTGGCCGCAACTTCTTCCGGGCCGCGGAGGCCAGCAGCAAAGACGTCGAGATCGTGGCGTTCAACGACCTTGGCGACGTGGAGACGATGGCCCATCTGCTCAAGTACGACTCCGTGCTGGGGCGCTACCCCGGCGAGGTCTCCGTCGTGGGCGAGGGACTGTCGGTGGACGGCAGGACGATCAAGGTCCTGGCGGAGAAGGACCCGGGCGCCCTGCCCTGGGGTGATCTCGGCGTCGACGTCGTCGTGGAGTCCACCGGCTTCTTCACCAAGGCCGCCGAGGCGCGCAAGCACGTCGACCAGGGCGGCGCCAAGAAGGTCATCATCTCGGCGCCGGCCGACGACGAGGACCTCACCGTCGTCATGGGCGTCAACGACGACCAGTACGACGGCAGTCAGGTCGTGATCTCCAACGCCTCGTGCACCACCAACTGCGTGGCTCCGATGGTCAAGGTGCTGCTCGACTCGTTCGGCATCGAGCAGGGGCTGATGACCACGATCCACGCCTACACCGCCGACCAGCAGCTGCAGGACATGCCCCACAAGGACCTGCGCCGGTCGCGAGCGGCCGCCCTGAACATCATCCCGACCAGCACCGGCGCTGCGAAGGCGACCTCGCTCGTCATCCCGAGCGTCAAGGGCAAGCTCGACGGCATCGCGCTGCGGGTGCCGGTCCCGACCGGCTCGGTCACCGACCTCGTGGTGACGCTCACCAAGAGCGCGACCACCGAAGAGGTCAACGCCGCCTACCAGGCGGCTGCCGAGGGCCCGCTGAAGGGCTACCTCGTCTACACCGAGGACCCGATCGTCTCCTCCGACATCGTGCAGTCGCCGGCCTCCTGCACGCTGGACGCCCAGCTCACCATGGCCTCGGGCAACCAGGTCAAGGTCGTGGGTTGGTACGACAACGAGTGGGGTTACTCCAACCGCCTCGTCGACCTGGTCAGCCTCGTCGGCCGGAACCTCTAAGCGGTGCGCGTCGCGGCTGATCTCGACGTCAAGGACAAGCGGGTCCTCGTCCGGTGCGACCTCAACGTCCCGATCGAGGACGGCAAGGTCGGGGACGACGGTCGCATCCGGGCCAGCGTCCCCCTCCTGAAGGACCTGGCCGACCGGGGCGCCAAGGTGATCGTGCTGGCGCACCTGGGCCGGCCCAAGGGCGAGCCCGACCCGGAGTACTCCCTCGCGCCGGTCGGCAAGCGGCTCGAGGAGCTGCTCGGCATCGAAGTGCGCATGGCGCAGGACGTCGTGGGGGAGTCGGCCCGCGAGGCCGTCCGTGCCACCGAGCCCGATCCGGTCGTCCTGCTCGAGAACGTCCGGTTCGACCCTCGCGAGACCTCCAAGGACGACGGCGAACGGGCCGAGTTCGCCGACGAGCTCGCCGGCTTCGCCGACTTCTACGTCGACGACGCCTTCGGCGCGGTCCACCGCAAGCACGCCAGCGTCTACGACGTCGCCGAGCGGCTGCCGCACGCGGCCGGCCCGCTCGTCGCCGCCGAGGTCGAGGTCCTGAAGCGGCTGACCGAGGAGCCGGCCCGGCCCTACCTCGTGGTGCTCGGTGGCTCCAAGGTGAGCGACAAGCTGAAGGTCATCGAGGCGCTGCTGCCCAAGGTCGACAAGCTGCTCGTGGGGGGCGGGATGTGCTTCACCTTCCTCGCCGCGCAGGGCCACGACGTCGGCTCCAGCCTGCTCGAGAAGGACCAGCTGGACACCTGCAAGGCGTTCCTGGACACCGGCAAGATCGTGCTGCCCGTCGATGTCGTGGCGGCCGAGAAGTTCGACGCCGACGCCGCCCACGACGTGGTCGACGCCGAGCAGATCCCGTCCGACCGGATGGGACTGGACATCGGACCGAAGAGCGTCGAACTGTTCGCCGAGGCGCTGGCCGGTGCCGGCACCGTGTTCTGGAACGGCCCGATGGGCGTGTTCGAGATGGCGCCGTACGCCGAGGGCACCCGCGGAGTGGCCGAGGCCGTCGCGGCGCTGAGCTCCGGGGACGCCAAGTCAGGCGATGGGGGTGCGCTGACCGTCGTCGGCGGTGGCGACAGCGCCGCGGCGGTGCGCGCGCTCGGCATCGACGAGGCCCGCTTCACCCACATCAGCACCGGTGGCGGGGCGAGCCTGGAATACCTCGAGGGCAAGGCGCTGCCGGGGCTCACCATCCTGGAGGACTAGTCCGTGGCAGTGTCCGGCTCAGGGCCGAAGCGCCAGCCGCTCATGGCCGGCAACTGGAAGATGAACCTGCACCACCTCGAGGCCATCTCGCTGGTGCAGAAGCTGGCCTTCAGCCTCACTGGCAAGGACCACGACGCGGTCGAGGTGTTGGTGCTCCCGCCGTTCGTCGACCTGCGCAGCGTCCAGACGATGGTGGACGGGGACAAGCTGCGGCTGGCCTACGGCGCCCAGGACCTGTCCCCGCACGACAGCGGCGCCTACACCGGTGATGTCAGCGGGGCGATGCTCGCCAAGCTCGGCTGCCGCTACGTCCTGGTCGGTCACAGTGAGCGCCGGCAGTACCACGGCGAGACCGACGAGGTGGTCGCGGCCAAGCTGCAGGCGGCCGTCCGGCACGGCCTGACCCCCATCCTCTGCGTGGGCGAGGGACTCGACATCCGCCAGACCGGCGACCACGTCGCGCACGTCGTCGCCCAGATCGGCGCTGCGCTGCAGGGCGTTCCGGCCGAGGTGGCCAGCTCCTTCGTCCTGGCCTACGAGCCGATCTGGGCGATCGGCACCGGTGAGGTGGCGACGCCGCAGGACGCGCAGGAGGTCTGCGCGGCGGTTCGCCGCACCCTCGCCGAGCTCTACTCCGGCGAGCTGGCGGACGGCGTGCGGGTGCTCTACGGCGGTTCGGTCAAGGCCGCCAACGTCGCCGACCTGATGGCCCAGCCCGATGTGGACGGCGCGCTGGTCGGCGGGGCCAGCCTTGACGCGGCCGAGTTCGCCGCGCTGTGCCGGCTCGGGCAATAACTGAGTTGACAGCGATCGTCACAGCCCGATCACGATTCGGTACGGGGTGGGACGAGCGCCTGCCCGTACGGCAACCGGGTGGTTCCATCGAGGCATTCGCGCCGGGCCGCGGCATGCGTCGGTCCGGACCAGTCCACGCTCCCTGATCGGGAGAAGGAGGAACAGCCGGTGCAGATCCACAAGAAGAAGATGCGCCTGTCTGCGGTGCTGCTCGTGCTGGCGCTCGGCGCCACCGCGTGCGGCGGCAACGGCACGGACAGCGACGACAGCAGTGCCGAGGGGCCGAGCGGTGGCACGTTCTCGTACACCATCACCAACCCCGAGAACCCGCTCGTCCCCGGCAACACCAGCGAGAGCGAGGGCACGCAGGTCATCCAGGCGTTGTTCACCGGACTCGTGACCTACGACGTCGAGACCTCCAAGCTCGAGATGGAGGGCGTCGCCGAGTCGGTCGAGTCCGAGGACAGCACGTTGTGGACGGTCAAGCTCAAGGAGGGTTGGACGTTCCACGACGGCACCCCCGTCGACGCTGAATCCTTCGTGAACGCGTGGAACTACACGGCGCTGTCGACCAACGCCCAGGGCGGGTCCTCGTTCTTCTCCAACATCGAGGGCTACGACGACCTGCAGGCCGAGACCGACGACAACGACGTCGTGACCAAGCCGCCGTCGGCGGAGGAGATGTCCGGGCTGGAGGTGGTCGACCCGCAGACCTTCACGGTCAAGCTGACCGCGCCGTTCACGCAGTTCCCGCTCACCTTGGGCTACAACCCGTTCTACCCCCTGCCCAAGGCGTTCTTCGCCGACCCGGAGGCGTTCGGCAAGAAGCCGATCGGCAACGGCCCGTTCCAGGCCGAGGAGGAGTTCCGCCAGGACGTCGGCTTCACGATGACCCGCTTCGACGACTACGCAGGTGACAAGGCCAAGGCCGATGCGGTCGACATCAAGGTCATCCCGGACGTCAACACCGCCTACATCGAGGTGCAGGCCGGTAACCTGGACATCCTGGACACGGTCCCGCCGGAGGTCATCGCCACCGCGCCAGCCGAGTTCGGTGACCGCTTCATCGAGCGGTCGAGCTCCACGTTCACCTACATGGGGTTCCCGACCTACGACCCGCGCTACGACGACAAGAAGGTGCGCCAGGCCTTCTCGATGGCGATCGACCGCGCGGCGATCACCAAGGCCATCTTCAACGACACCCGTGACCCGGCCTTCTCGGCCATCTCGCCGGTCGTCGACGGCTCGCGTCCGGATGCCTGTGAGTACTGCAAGTACGACCCGGCGGCGGCCAAGGCGCTGCTGGCCGAGACCGACTTCGACACCAGCCAGCCGATCGACCTGTGGTTCAACGCCGGCGCTGGTCACGACGCCTGGGTGACGGCAGTAGGCAACCAGCTGCGGGAGAACCTTGGCGTCACCTATGTGCTGAAGGGTGACCTGACGTTCTCGCAGTACCTCAAGGAGGTCGGTCGGCAGAAGAAGTTCACCGGGCCGTTCCGCCTCGGCTGGGGGATGGACTACCCGAGCCCACAGAACTACCTCGAGCCGCTCTACACCGAGTCGGCGCTTCCGCCGGGGTCCAACACCGCGTTCTACGTCAACCCGGCCTTCGACGCGAAGGTCCAGGAGGGCAACGAGGCGGAGGACAACGACGACGCCATCGAGCTCTACCAGGAGGCCGAGGACATCCTGCTCGAGGACATGCCCATCATGCCGATGTTCTTCGGCAAACTGCAGAGCGTGCACAGCGAGAAGGTCTCCAACGTGGCCTTCGACGCGTTCGGTCGGGCCGACCTGGCGAACGTCACGGTCAACCAGTAGTCGGCACCGGGCCGGACCTCCACGAGAGGTCCGGCCCGCTCGGCACCTGAAGGGTGCGCCAGGCGGTGTACCGTCCTGGCGCGCCCTTCGGGGGCGTCGTGCACCACCCTCCGGGCGGCCGACCGTCGTCCGGGTCAGGAGGAGCAGCATGGGCCGATACATTGCTCGACGCCTGCTGCTCACGATCCCGGTGCTGCTGGGTTCGACGTTCCTCATCTTCGCCATGGTCTACGCCCTGCCAGGGGACCCGATCGCGGCTCTGGCCGGTGACCGGCCGCTGGCGCCCGGTGTCGTCGCGGAGCTGAAGGACCGCTACAACCTCAACGACCCCCTGCTGGTGCAGTACGGCAAGTACCTCGGCGCCCTGCTGCAAGGTGACCTCGGAACCGACTTCGCCGGCCGATCGGTCAGCGAGACGGTCGCGGAACGGCTGCCGGTAACCGTCAAGCTGGCTCTGGTCGCCGTCGGTTTCGAGGCGTTGATCGGTCTGATCGCCGGCGTCCTGGCTGGCATCCGCAAGGACTCCTTCTTCGACAACCTGGTGTTGGTGACCACCATCGCCGTCGTGTCGGTCCCGGTGTTCGTGCTGGGCTTCGTCGCGCAGATCACGCTGGCGCTGCGGCTGAACCTGTTTCCGATCTCCGGCATCGGTGAGGGGCTCTACAGCTATCTGCTGCCCGGCTTCGTGCTGGGCTCGCTGTCGCTCGCCGTGGTCGCCCGGCTCACGCGAACGTCCCTGGTGGAGAACCTGCGCAACGACTACGTGCGGACGGCAAGAGCCAAGGGTCTGCCGCCGCGGACCGTGCTCGCCAAGCACGCGCTGCGCAACAGCCTCATCCCGGTGGTCACCTTTCTCGGTGCCGACCTCGGCGCACTGCTGTCCGGCGCGATCGTCACCGAGGGCATCTTCAACATCCCGGGCCTGGGCCGCACGGTGTTCCAGGCGGTCCAGAGCGGCGAGGGCGCCGTCGTCGTCGGCGTCGTGACGCTCTTCATCTTCTTCTACATCGTGTTCAACCTGGTGATCGACATCGCGTACGCCGCCCTCGACCCCCGGATCCGCTATGAGTAGCCCTCCGAACGTCAGCTCGGGTCAGGGCCAGGACGGTTCCCTGCTGCGCAGCAGCGACGCGCCCGACCCGACCCAGTCGCGGCTGCCCGTCACGACGGACGACACCAGCACGGGCGGCGACCGCCAGGCGAGCCTGTGGTCGGATGCCTGGCGCCAGCTGCGTCGCAACCCCATCTTTATCGTGGCCTCGATGCTGCTGCTGGTGCTGGCGGTGATGGCGGCCTTTCCCCAGCTGTTCACCAACACCGACCCCAGGTCGTGCGACCTGGCCAACAGCCGTGGCGGGCCCGGAACCAACGGCGCCTGGTTCGGCTACGACCTGCAGGGGTGCGACTACTACGCCAACGTCATCTACGGGGCGCGGGTCTCGATGACCATCGGCGTGTTCGTCGTCGGCAGCTCCCTGTTTATCGGGGTGGTGCTCGGAGCGCTCGCCGGCTTCTACGGCGGCTGGTTCGACTCCCTGATGTCCCGGATCACCGACATCTTCTTCGGCCTGCCGCTGATTCTCGGCGCGATTCTGCTGCTCAACGCCTTCACCGGTGAGCGCGGCACCTTCCAGGTGGGGCTGGCACTGATCGCCTTCGGTTGGATGACGATCCTGCGGCTCCTGCGCTCGAGCGTCATCTCGGTCAAGGCGGCGGACTACGTCCAGGCGGCCCGGGCGCTGGGCGCCAACGACTGGCGCATTATCACCACCCACATCCTGCCGAACGCGATTGCGCCGGTCCTCGTCTACGCGACCATCCTGATCGGCGGCGTCATCGCGGCCGAGGCGACGCTGTCCTTCCTCGGTATCGGTCTGCAGCTGCCGGCGATCAGCTGGGGGCTGCAGATCAACGGGGCCCGCAACTTCGTCCGCACGTCGCCCTACCTGCTGTTGATCCCCAGTGCTTTCCTCTCGGCCACCGTCCTGTGCTTCATCATGCTCGGCGACGCCCTGCGTGACGCCCTCGACCCGAAGCTGCGCTGAGATGGCTGACCTGACCAAGAGCGTGACCGCGCCTGCGCTGCGTCCCACCGTGCCGGGCAGTCACCTGCTAGAGGTCGACGACCTGTCGGTCGAGTTCCGCACCGACTACGGCACGGTCCGCGCCGTCAACGCCCTCAGCTACCACCTCGACAACGGGGAGACGCTCGCGATCCTGGGGGAGTCCGGATCGGGCAAGAGCGTCAGCGCCCAGGCCATCATGGGCATCATCGACACGCCACCGGGCTACATCACCTCCGGTCAGATCCGTTACCAGGGCCGCGATCTGCTCACGATGGACAAGGCCGAGCAGCGGGCCATGCGCGGTGCCGAGATCGCGATCGTCTTCCAGGACGCCCTGTCGGCATTGAACCCGGTGTTCACCGTCGGCGCCCAGATCGCCGAGATGTTCCAGGTGCACCGCGGCACGTCGAAGAAGGAGGCGCTGGCGCACGCGGCCGAGCTCATGGACCGGGTGCGCATCCCGAGCGCGAAGAGCCGGCTCAAGGACTACCCGCACCAGTTCTCGGGGGGCATGCGGCAGCGCGTGATGATGGCGATGGCCCTGGCGCTGGACCCCAAGGTGCTCATCGCCGACGAGCCGACCACCGCCCTCGACGTCACGGTGCAGGCGCAGATCATGGAGCTGCTGCTCAACCTGCAGGCCGAGAACGGCATGGGGCTGATCCTGATCACGCACGACCTCGGCGTGGTGGGGGAGGTCGCCGACCGGGTCGCCGTGATGTACGCCGGCCGCATCGTCGAGACCGGGGGCATCCACGAGGTCTTCGGCAGCCCGGCACATCCCTACACCGTCGGGCTCATGAATTCGGTGCCGCGGGTCGATCAGCGCGGCCAGCGCCTGTCGCCGATCATCGGGTCGCCGCCCAACCTCGCCGACATCCCGCCCGGCTGTTCGTTTCACCCGCGGTGCCCGCGCGCCGAGGTGGCCTGCCGCGAGGAGCGTCCGCCGCTGCGCGAGATCGTGCTCGGCCGGCAGGCAGCGTGCCACTTCGCCGAGGAGATCCTCGATGCCTGACGCCCCCCCGGCCGGTGGGCAGAGGCTCGACGGTGAGCCGTTGCTGCGCGTCGCCGGGCTGAAGAAACACTTCCCGATCAAGCTCGGGATCATCCGGCAGAAGACCATCGGCCACGTGCGTGCCGTGGACGGCGTCGACCTGGTTCTCCAGCGTGGCGAGACAGTCGGCCTGGTCGGCGAGTCCGGCTGTGGCAAGAGCACCGTCACCAAGGTGCTGCTGGCTCTGGAGAAGCCGACCGGCGGTCAGGTCTTCTACGAGGGCCGGGACGTGTTCGCGATGGGCTCGCGGGAGCTGCGCGAGCTGCGGCGCAAGATTCAGATCATCTTCCAGGATCCGTACACGTCGCTGAACCCGCGGATGACGGTCGGCGACATCGTCGGCGAGCCGTGGCAGATCCACCCTGAGGTGCTGCCGAAGGCGGACCGTTCCACGGCGGTGAAGGACCTGCTAGCCCGGGTGGGGCTCAACCCCGACTTCACCAACCGCTACCCGCATCAGTTCTCCGGGGGGCAGCGCCAGCGCATCGGGATCGCCCGCGCGCTCGCCCTGAACCCCGACATCATCGTCTGCGACGAACCGGTGTCGGCGCTCGACGTCTCGGTCCAGGCCCAGGTGATCAACCTGTTGGAGGACCTGCAGGCGGAGTTCGGCCTGTCGTACCTGTTCATCGCGCACGACCTGTCGGTGGTGCGCCACCTGTCCGACCACGTCAACGTCATGTACCTCGGGCGGATCATCGAGTCCGGAACCAACGCCCAGATCTACGAGCAGCCCGCGCACCCTTACACGCAGGCGCTGCTGTCGGCGGTGCCGCAGCACGATCCGGCGGTGCGTGGGACGAAGAAGCGGATCGTGCTGCAGGGAGACCTGCCCTCGCCGGCGAACCCGCCGTCGGGCTGTCACTTCCGGACCCGCTGCTGGAAGGCGCAGGACGTCTGCGCGGTGGAGTACCCGCCCCTGATCGATCATGGGCAGGGTCACCCGTCGGCCTGTCACTTCGCCGAGGTGCTCGAGGTCGTGAAGAGCCAGGACGAATCGCCACCGCTGGCGCTGCCGGCCGCACCCGCCGGGGTCGCGCTGCACCAAGCGAACGGCGCGGCTGTCCCGCCAGCGGGCGGCGCGACGTAGGCTGGCAGCACTCCTCTACGCCCCTGAGATCGGAGCTTCCATGGTCCTCGCCCTGTCGATCGTGCTGACGATCACGAGCATCGGCATGATCGTGCTGGTGCTGCTGCACAAGGGCAAGGGCGGCGGCCTGTCGACCATGTTCGGTGGCGGCGTGTCGTCCTCGCTCGGCGGCAGCGCGGTCGTGGAGAAGAACCTCGACCGGCTGACGATCGTGTGCGGGCTCGTGTGGGCGGTCTGCATCATCGCGCTCGGCCTGTTGCTCAAGGAGACCGGGCCACCCGTTCCGCTCGGTTAGCCCCCATGAGCGGGCCCGACAAGGCACACTTACCGGACAGCGTCCGCTGACCCTCGGCGCACCCCAGAACGACCCACGAGGAGCATCTGTGGCAGGCGGTAACGCGATCCGAGGCAGCCGAGTCGGCGCCGGACCGATGGGCGAGGCCGAGCGGGGCGAGGCCGCGCCCCGGCGCCGGATCGCCTTCTACTGCATCAACGCGCACGAGACCCGGCCCTCGTTCGCCGACGACGCCGCGATCCCGGAGACCTGGGACTGCCCGCGGTGCGGGTTCCCGGCCGGCCAGGACAAGGACCATCCGCCGGCGCAGACCAAGGTCGAGCCCTACAAGACCCACCTTGCCTACGTCCGCGAGCGCCGCAACGCCGAGGACGGCGAGGCGATCCTCGCCGAAGCCCTGGCCAAGCTGCGCGCCAGCAAGTAGGCACGCGGCCCCGGCTCGTCCCCACCCGGGACCGCCAACCGGCCTCAGCGGCGACGCAGGTCGCGCGGGATCGCCGAGGCGGCAGCCTCATCGAGCAGCCACAGCGTCTGAGCCGTTCCGGCAACGCCCGCAGCGGGCACCTGCACCCGGCCGGCGCCGGCGAGAGCCATCGCCACCATCGGCGCCTTGTCCGGGCCGGCGACCACCATCCACACCTCGCGGGCCGAGCACAGCGAGGCAAAGCCCAGCGTGATCCGGGTCGGCGGCGGCTTCGGGCAACCGTGCACGCCGGCGACCAGTCGCTCGTCATGGGCGGCGGGCGACTCGGGGAAGATCGACGCGGTGTGCCCCTCCGGCCCCATCCCGAGCAGCAGCACGTCGAAGGGCGGCACCGCATAGCCCTGTGGAGCGGCCGACCGCAGCTCGTCGGCGTAGCGGGCCGCTGCGGCGTCCACGTCGTTACCGTCGGTTCCGCCGAGCCAGCCCATCGGGTGCACGCGCGCCGGGTCGAGGTCCAACACGTCGAGCAGCGCCCGCCTGGCCTGGACGTCGTTGCGCTCGGGGTCGCCGTCGGGGACGAACCGCTCGTCCCCCCACCAGATGTCGACGCGGCGCCAGTCGACGGCCGCGCGGGCAGGCGAGCGGCCGACGGCGGTGAGTGCGGCGATGCCGACCCCGCCGCCGGTGAGCACCACCGAGGCCGAGCCGCGGACGGCCTGGCAGTCGATGAGCCGGGTGAGCAGCCGCGCGGCGACGGCCTCGGCGAGCAGCTCGGCGTCGCGAACGACCACGATGGTGCGGTCGCCTGCGCTCATCAGGCGCCTGTCCGGTTTCCAGGGTGCTCACCCTGGAAACACCCCGAAGATCTTGACATGGGGCAGCCCCGTCTAGGTCGTGGTGAGGGCGGGGTCCGGGTCGGTCGACCCGGTCGGATCGTGCCAGACGTGCGTACGCGTGTCGGACCGCCCTGACAGGTCACCGCTCCCGGTGGCCCGGCCGAGGGCCCGGGCGTAGGTCTCGTCGGCGTCGAGCCGCCGCAGCTCCTCGGCCAGCAGGTCACCGAGCGCCCGCGGCTCGAGCGGCATCGTGCGGTCGGGCTGGCCGGTCTGGGTCAGGTGGGCAGTGGCGCGTCCGGCCCGGGTGATCCCGATCGCGCCGTCCTCGAGGTCGATCTGGACGGCGCTGATGCCGGGGCCGCCCTCGTCGGCGAGCCCGACCTCCACCCCGAGACAGGCGGCGAGCCAGCCGGCGACGAGGGCACGGGCCGGATCACCCGCCGCGCCGGTCACCGTCGCAGACCCGGCTGGGACGCTCACCGAGTCGAAGGCCGACGCGCAGAGCGCTCGCCAGGCGGTCGTGCGGGCCCACGACAGGTCGGTGTCGCCTGGGGCGTAGTCGGCGGCCCGCTGAGCCAGGGCGGCCAGCGGGTCTGCGGCGAGGCTGCAGTCGGTGACTCGCCGGTCGGCCAGCACCCCGAGCGGGTCGTGCGCGATCAGGTGCGGTGGCTCGCCGAACCACCAGGTCACGACCGGCGCGTCCGGCGCGAGCAGCGGCAGGACGACGGATTCGGCGTGCAGCGCCAACCGGCCGTACATCCGCAGCACCGCGGCCTCACCCGGGCCGAGCCGACCGCCGATGAGGACCTCGGCGTCGAGGCGGGACTCCGGGGCGTCCGGGCGCCGGCGGACGACCAGCAGCAGCCGGCACGGGTGCTCGGCCGCGGCGCGGGTCGCGGCCTGCTCGGCCTCCTCCACCTGGCCCTCCGCGGCGACGACCACGAGGGTCAGCGCGAGACCGGACGAGATCGATCCCTGCGCCCGTCGCTCGGCCGCGAGCGCCTTCACGACAGCCGTGCCGGTGGTGTCCCACAGCGTTGTCATGCGTGCCTCCGGCACGACGTTGTCATGCGTGCCTCCGGCACGACGTTGTCATGCGTGCCTCCGGCACGACGT
>JAHWJP010000031.1:0-217 GCA_019348355.1 Actinomycetota bacterium | reverse complement strand
TGTCACGGCCTTCTCCAGGTGCGACCGTCGCGGGCGAGCATCTCCTCGGCGCCCTTGGGCCCCCACTCCCCGGCGCGATAGAGCTCGGGTTCGCCGCCCTCGGCCCAGAACTGCTCGATCGGGTCGATGACCCGCCAGCTCTGCTCGACCTCCTCGTTGCGCGGGAACAGCGAGGCGTCGCCGAGCAGCACGTCGAGCAGCAGCCGCTCGTACGCCT
>JAHWJP010000138.1:5569-6970 GCA_019348355.1 Actinomycetota bacterium | reverse complement strand
GGCCCAGACGGAAGGCGCGTGCAGGGTAAGACATCGATCCCGGTGATGCACTCACCACACATGAACACGCTCACGCGCCGTCCACTGGACGAGCAGCAGCAGCTCGTGACATGGCGACGGCAGTACCTTTCGTCCGTGGGAGTCGACGCCGAGCTGGCCGCCAGGGTCGCCGCCGACCTGCGTTGGGACCTGCACGCTCTGCTGCAGCTGCTCGAACGCGGATGCCCGCCGCACCTGGCCGCGCGGATCTGCGCACCCGGAGACGAAGGGCACAGCCTGTGACACGACCGACGGCCGTCGACGTGACCGACCGCGAGGTTGCGCCGCCGACAACGGCCCTGGACGAGATGTCCGCGCGGTGGCTGTCATCGCTGCGCTCGACCGGCGCCGAGCGAGACCAGGCGATCCAGGAGCTGCACGCGCTGCTGCTTCGAGCAGCGCGGTTCGAGGTGGCTCGCCGCGCCAGCGCGCTGCCGGCACGTGACCGCGACGACCTGGCGGTGCAGGCGGCGGACGACGCGCTGATGCACGTGCTGGACAAGCTCGACACGTTCGAGGGTCGCAGCCGCTTCACCACGTGGGTGTACAAGTTCGCGATCTACGAGGCCGGGGTGAAGGCGCGGCGTCGCAGCTGGCAGGACCGCGAGGTGACGCTCGAGGCAGAGGCTTGGTCGCTTCTCCCGGACTCTGACAGCGGCCCTGCGGCGACCACGGAAGTACGTGAGCTGATGCATGCGTTGGAGGACGGCATCCTGACCACGCTGACGGCGCACCAGCGCAACGTGCTGGTGGCGCTCGCGGTCACCGGCGTCCCGATCGACGTGCTGGCCGAACGCCTGGGCACCACCCGGGGGGCGCTGTACAAGACCTTGCACGACGCTCGCCGCAAGCTGCGCGGGCACCTGAGCAACCAGGGCCTCGCGGTCCTGGCCGACGGCTACCTGAAGGAGACCCGATGAGCGCCACGCCGATCACGGGCACGCTTCACCGACTCCTCGGCCCCGGCGAGCCCGAGGTCAGTTGCGAGGTCTGCTTCGCCGAGCTCGACCGCTACGTCGACGCCGAGGTGCTCGGTCAGGACGCCGACGCCGCCGTGCCCGGGATGCGGGCGCACCTCGCCGGCTGCCCTGCGTGTCGGGAGGAGCACGAGAGCCTCGAGGCGCTCGTGACCTCGCAGTAGACGGTGAGACTCACGGCTGACGGCAAGACAGCGGGGCTCAGGCGCCAGCCGTGCGGGGTTAAGTGCAGCTCGGTGACCCCCGCCGTAGCTCGCCGACGTCCCACGCCGCCTGCAGCGGCGCACCCGGTCGCTGGGTCGGGCCACTGGCTTCACGAGCAGCACCGCACCCTCGACGACCTGACCCAGAAACTGGCCGCCGCCGCCGTCGCCCTCACCCAGCA
>JAHWJP010000138.1:0-5469 GCA_019348355.1 Actinomycetota bacterium | reverse complement strand
CCCTCGACGACCTGACCCAGAAACTGGCCGCCGCCGCCGTCGCCCTCACCCAGCAGCCACCCCCGCGCCTGACCCCGTGCCAGTGCCCGATCCCCGAGCGGGCGGCGGGTTGGGCCGGGGTCGAGGGGTCCGGTTAGCGTGGCGGTGTGCCGCTCACCGTCTTCGCCGGAGGCCAGGTGGGCCAGTGGCGGGTGAAAGGCATGGCGCCGGTGACCGGCCCGCCACTGCCGACGGTCTCGCGGCTAGCCATCTCCGACGGCACGTACGCCGGTGATGATTCAGGCGCGACCTGGGCGTTGCGCGGGCTGACCAGCAACACCCGCTACACCCGCCGTGGTGAGCAGGAGGCACTAGCGGCCAGCCAGGCAGGGCTGGGCCGGCCGGAGGCGACCCGCGCCGCTCTCATTCCGATCACCAAGTCCGAGGCGTGGTGGGAACTTGCGCAAGACGAACGCCGGAAGCTGTTCGAGGAGACCTCTCACCACATCGCAATCGGGCTGGAGTACCTCCCGGCGATCGCCCGTCGGCTCTACCACGGCCACGACCTCGACGAACCGTTCGACTTCCTCACCTGGTTCGAGTACGCCCCTCGAGACGCGCCCGTGTTCGAGGACCTCGTGGGCCGCCTGCGCGCCACGCGGGAGTGGGACTACGTGGAACGAGAGATCGACATCCGCCTCGCGCGTTGAGCCGCACCCTCTGCCTCGCAAGGGTCTCCGGCGGGCGAGGTCCCGCCCCGGTGGCCGCCGGCCGCTGCCGGCCCGGGCACCGTCGTGCGAAGCACTTCGCTCCTCACCGCGGTGGAGCAAGAAGCAAGAGTGGTGCCCGGGCGTGACGAGCTGGTCGTCACGGGTGCCGCGGCACGTCCAAGCGCGGTGCGTGATCCTGGCAGTAGTGAGGCGCGCGGTCGCCGAGCACCGGTTGGCCGGCGCTGCGGGCCCGGTGCCCCGGCTCCCACGGCCACCGCCCACGCCCGTCGGCCCAGACCAGCTGCAGCGCGCGCAGCCTGTCGCCGTAGAACCGATCTGCGACCAGCAGGTGCTGCCGCGGCCGTGTGACGGGCACCGCCTCCATCAGCCAGGGCCCTGACCGCAGCACCTCGCCGGCCAGCACGACGTTCTCGTCGAGCAGGTAGCCGGCCCAGAGGCGGACCAACCGGGTCGCCGTCTCCGCCCGTTGCCCGGTGACCACGAGCTCGGGCAGGCCGTGCTCGGTCAGCCCCACCGTGTAGCTGAGCTCCGCGGTGCAGCGAGACCCCTGCACGCTCACCATGGCGAACAGGTCGTGGGAGATGCGGGCGCGTACATCCGCCAACACGTCGTCGGGGGTCAGGTCGGGGCGGTCGCACATCGCGCACATCCAGGGCTCCTCAGCGGTCGGGCTGCCACCGTGGCGGCCACCTCCGACAAGCACCGACCACACAGGTGCCAGCCTGTGGACGACTCGCGTCCGTCGAGACGGTCCGGCTGATGTCCGCTCGAACGAGTCCGCTCAGCTCTCGGCGAGGCGGGACAGGTCGACGGCAACCCTCCCCCATGGCACCGACAGCTCACCGGCCGACGTCGCAGCCGTCTCGACGTACGCACCGTCCTGCAACGCGAAGGCGTGCACGACGACGCTCGGTTCGGTCTCCACGCGCCAGAACAGGGGGATCGCCGTCTCGGCGTACTCCCCCGGCTTGGCGAAGAGGTCTTGCGGCTGGAGGGGCTGACGATCTCCACGACCAGGCCGACGTGTTCCGGCCCGGCGGGGTACGGGCCGCTCACGCGCAGCGGCGCGTCGTCCCGGACGACAGCGAGGTCGGGCACCCGGCCGTCGGTGCCGAGCGGAAGCGGCCATTCGTAGACCACCCGCCATGGCGATGGTGCGCTGCGGACGAGCTGGAGGAACAGCTCCGCTCCGACAGGCTGGTGCAGCTGGCCGGGCGGAGGGGTCACGACCAGCACCCCGTCGACCACCTCGTAGCGGCGGCCGTCCTCCGACAGGCCGGCAGCTCGTCGAACAGCCAGGGCCCGCGGCGCTCCGGGATCCCGCTCGACATCTGCGCACCTCCCTGCTGCTCGTCATCGTCGCACCGGACCGCGTGAAGGGTCCATCGACTGCGCGCCGTGCTCAGGAAGGCTCCGCAGGAGCGCGGCGCATCCACCGGTGCTGGAGATCGATGCACGCGTCGGCGTCGGCTCCGTCCGCCACGGCACGGGCGAGCTCGAGCGTCCGCCGTGCACAACCACCGACCCCACTGTGCCGGCGACATCTGTGCGCCGTACGAGACGACCCGCCCGAGGTCGCGGACCCACGGGTCGTCCAGCGGACGGTGGGTCGTGCCCAGCAGGCGCAGGGCCTCCTCGAAGTCCCCCGGTTCTGAGCATCGACCGCGCAGCTCGCGAGACGAAGGTGACGTCCTGCCGGCTCTCGGGGGGTTCACGGTGCACTCTGTGGACAACGGCTGCTTCGTCCACAGCCCGCCGCCAGACCCCGTGCCGGCTGCCCTACGGCGTCGACGATGACCGCCCGCGACTGCTGCTGCCGTCAGCGCGAGGCCGCCAGCCCGGTGCACCCGCGACGCTGCTGCTTGTCCGTCCGGGCTCGCTCCGCCGGCTCCCCCGTCAGCGGATGGGGAGCCCCGTCCCGGATGACGGCGGGGGCGTACCGCGCGCCGGTCACCGCGCGGCCCTGCACCGTCAGGGTGAGCACACCGGTCAGGGCGCCCTCACCGCCCTTGGTGTTGAACACGAAGTTGCCCAGCCCGTAGTCGACGTAGGCGCCGTCGAGGTAGCCCCCGCCGAGCGGGACATGGGCGTGCGCGCCCACGATGATGTCCGCGCCGGCCGCGACGAGCGCGCGGGCCAGCTGCTGCTGGCGCGGTAGCGGGCACGGCTCGAGCTCGGCTCCCCAGTGCAGGTAGACCACGACGGTGTCGGCCATGTCGCGGGCCCGCGTGACCTCCCGCAGCAGGCGCGCCTCGCGTTTCGCCGACGCCAGCCCGGGCTTGCCGGCCCCTGCGGTCCACGCGTCGTCGAGGTTGCCGTCGAGCACCTGGGTAGCGCCGAGGACCGCGATGCGCTGGCCGCGGACAGTGACAAGAGCAGGGGCGTACGCCTGGTCCTCGTCCACGCCGATTCCGACCACGAGCAGCCCGGTCGACTCGGCGGCGGCCAGCGAGTCGCGCAGCCCGGCGACGCCGTAGTCCAGGCCGTGGTTGTTGGCCATCGTGACGACATCGACGCCGGCGTCGCGCAGGGCCCTGAGAGCGGTTGCCGGCGCGCGGAACGCGTACTGCTTGCTGGCCGGGGACCCGCCCTCCGTGATCGCCATCTCCACGTTGACGACGGTGAGGTCGGGCCTGGCGAGCGCCTCGCGGATCGACGGCAGACCGGCGCGCAGCGCCTGGCCGGCACCGCCCTCGGCGTGGACGTCGCCAGCGAAAGCGATGGTGACCGGGGCTTCCAGCGGGGCGTCCACCGGGGCATCCATCGGAGCCACGTCCGGCGACCGGCCCACTTCGGCCTTTGCCGACGGCCCAGCGCCGTTCGGCACGAGCTGCGCAATCACGACGAAGATCGCCGCGATGGCGCCCGCTGCGGTCAGGCGTCGCCGCCGGACAGCCGGCCGGACCTGAGGCCGCGGCCCGACGACCAAGGGGACGTGCCGTCGAGGCGACGCTGCTCCGGCCCGCTGCCCGGACAGGCGGTCTTGCGGGCGCTCCGCGCCCCGGCCGGCGAGGCTCTGGGCATCGACCAGCGGCACCCGGCGCAGAGGCGGCCGTGCGGTGGTTGAACCAGTCAGGGGGATGCTCCTCGAACCGCTGTCGCCAACCGCGGCTCGCAGGATGCCACGCAGCGGCCCGCAGGCTCGCCAACCGGATCAACTCCGGCGTGTCGCGGTCAGGCGACCGCAACCCCCGCCGCAGCTCAGCCGGTCAGTCGGGACTTCAGCATCGCCTTGCCCTGCTCGCCGCCCTTGCGGCTCTCGGCCTGCGCCTTACGGAAGAAGTCGGCCAGCTCGGAGTCGCCTGACTGCTCGGCGTCCTGGATGTAGGCCTCCAGCCGCAGGGCGTTGCTCAGGCAGGCCTCCGTGAACCAGATGATGTTGTAGTCCTTGTCAGCGGTGCCAGTGACCTCGCCGGTTTCGGTGGACATGACTTCCTCCTCGCGTAGGTGACGTTGCGTGCGCCACCTACCCGCATCCTGACGAGGTTCACCCGTCCTTTCGGGATCGACCGCCCGAGGCGGCAATCCTCAGGTGGCGCGACCCGTGAGCTTGTCGCGCAACCGGTCCACCAGGCCGACACCCGGCCCCACCATCTTGTGGAACAGCTCGGCGTTGGGCGAAGCGGGGTGCGGACGCGTGGGCGCGATCTTCTTCGCCGTCTCGACCTTTCCCTTCAGTTCGACCAGGGTCTGCGCCGGCACGTGCTCGCGAAGCTGCGGGAACTGCTCGCCCTCCTCGTCGCGGATGTGATGGTCGAACAGCATCCGCAGCTGTCCCAGTGTCTGCAGGAACTCCGGGGCCGACACGTCCGCGCTCTCGAGCTCCTTCATCAGTGTCTCGAGCTGCTTGTGCTCGTCGGTGTCGTCGTCCACCGCAGCGTCGCCGTCGGGCAGGTGCTCGCGCATCGCGGGGTAGACGTACATCTCCTCTGCGACCGAGTGACGTACCAACTCGCTGATCAGACTGTCCGACAGGTCCCGGCGCTCAGCCGGATCGACGGCGCTTCCGATCTGCTCGAACAGCTCGCTCACCTCCCGGTGGTCAGTGGTGAGGACGTCCAGAACATCGTGGTCGGTGCTGTGGTCAGGCATCAGATCTCCTCTCGTTCGGGCGCGGGCTACCTCTGTCCGGAGCGTCCATTCCCGCCGCTCACCGTCGTGTGACGGCTCTGCCGACGACCTCGCCGAAGGCGTCGGCGATGCGCGCGTGGCCCGCTCCGCTCGGGTGCAGGCAGTCGTTGCCGCCGACGAAGTCGCCCCGCCTGGAGAGCCGCTCGCGAGTCTCGACGACCAGCACCGAGTGGTCCGCGGCCCGGGCCCGCAGGATGTCGTTGAGCCCTGGCTGCTGACCGGAGCCCTCGAGCAGGCGGTCGGCCAGCGGCTGCAGCGACGCCAGCTGACAGGCGAAGGTCGGGTTGTAGTAGGTCATGGCGGCGATCGTCGTGTCCGGTCCGGCCGCGGCCGCGAGGGTACGCAGCACCTGGTCGATCCCCTGGTCGGCGCGACCGAGCGACGAGGTGACGGCGCTGCTGCAGGCAGGGGTCGCGGGGTCAGGCGCACAGGCGCGTACCGCCGCCTCGACGACGTCATTGCCGCCGATCGTCAGTGTCACCAACCGCACGTCCGGGGCGGTACGCAGCACCTCGAGCGCCTGCGGCATCTGGCTGCGCAGCAGGCTGGCCGTCGTGGCGCCGCTCTGGGCGAGGTTGCGCACCGACAGCGGACAGCCCGGAGTGGGGCCGTCAGCACACCCCAGCCG
>JAHWJP010000256.1 GCA_019348355.1 Actinomycetota bacterium | reverse complement strand
CGCAGCAACGGGTCCGGGCTCATCGAGCCGAGCAGCCGCTCGAGGGCGACCTCGACATCCTCCCGCCAGGAGACCGCCGATTTCAGCTCGAGCCGCAGCCGCGGGTAGCGGTGGTGCGGCCGGATCGTCTTGAACCCGACGGCCCGCAGGTAGCCGGCCGGCAGGACGCAGGCCGGCTTCTCCCACTTCTCGTCACCGAACGCCTCGATCGCCCGGACTCCGCGCCGCACCAGGTCCTTGGCCACACCCTGCAGGAGCATCCGGCCGATCCCGCCACCGGCGAAGTCCGGGTGGACGTGCCCGGTCATGAGCAGGACCGCGTCGGCGCTGACCGGGCTGGTGGGGAAGGCGATCGAGCGCGGGACGTACCCGGGCGGCGCGTAGAGCAGGTAGCCGGCCGGGACGCTGTCGACGTACACGATCTTGCCGCAGCTGCCCCAGTCGAGCAGGGTCGCCGAGACCCAGGACTCCTTCTCGAAGGCCGTGTCGCCCGCCTCCTTGGCCCGGTCGAGCGCCACCGGGTCGAGCTCCCAGAACACGCACTGCCGGCAGCGGCCGGGCAGGTCGTCGAGGTTGTCCAGGGTGATGTTGACGACGCGCCGGCTCATCGCGGCGGTTTCCGGTCGGCCGGCGAGCGCAGCAGCCCGGCCAGCCAGCCGCCCAGCAGGCCCAGCAGCAAGCCGAGGGAGAGCCCGCCGATTGCGCGGGCTGACGGGCGCTCGGGCACGGACGGCTCCTGACCACGGGGTGCGGTGAGTTCAGGGTAGAGCGCCGTGCGGCCTGTGGACAGACAGCGGCGCGGCCGTTATCGCGGCGACTGGTGGCGGATGCGCGGGTAGCCTCGGTGCATGCCCTCTCGGCCCGGGTCCGGCGTGACGCTGGACGCGTTCACTGGCCGTTACGCCCAGCGGACGCACGGCATGACCGCCTCGGAGATCCGCGCCCTGTTCGCGGTCGCGTCCCGTCCCGAGGTGGTCAGCCTCGCCGGCGGCATGCCCAACCTGTCCGCCCTCCCGCTCGACGCCGTCGGCAAGCTCATGGGCGAGCTGGTCCAGACCCGCGGTGCGCAGGCCCTGCAGTACGGCTCCGGCCAGGGTGTGCCGGAGCTGCGCGAGCTCATCTGCGAGGTCATGGCGCTCGAGGGCATCGAGGCCTCCTCCGAGGATGTCGTGGTCACCGTCGGCAGCCAGCAGGCGCTGGACCTCGTGACCCGGGTGTTCATCGACCCCGGTGACGTGGTGCTTGCCGAAGCCCCCTCGTACGTCGGAGCACTCGGCACCTTCGCCGCCTATCAGGCCGAGGTGGTCCACGTCGAGATGGACGACAGCGGGCTGGTGCCCGAGGCAGTGCGCGAGGCGATCGGCCGAGTGAACGCCGCAGGCAAGCGGGCCAAGTTCCTCTACACCGTGCCGAACTTCCACAACCCGGCGGGCGTCACGTTGGTCGAGTCCCGGCGCGACGAAATTTTGCAGATCTGCCAGGCGGCCGGCCTGCTCGTGCTCGAGGACAACCCGTACGGCCTGCTGGGGTTCGACGCGCCGCCGACCCGCGCGATCCGTGCCCGGGGCGGACAGGACGACGTGCTCTACCTCGGCTCGTTCAGCAAGACCTTCGCGCCGGGGCTGCGGGTCGGCTGGGTGCTCGCGCCGCACGCCGTGCGCGAGAAGCTCGTGCTGGCAGCCGAAGCCGCGGTGCTGTGCCCGCCGACGTTCAACCAGATGGTGCTCGCCGACTACCTTTCGACGCAGGACTGGCAGGGACAGGTGGCGGCGTTCCGCGGGATGTACCGCGAGCGGCGCGACGCCATGCTCGACGCGCTCGGGCAGCTGATGCCGGTCGGGACGACGTGGACGCACCCCACCGGCGGCTTCTACGTGTGGGTCACGCTGCCGGGCGGGCTGGACACCAAAGTGCTCCTGCCACGGGCGATCACGGCGCGGGTGGCCTTCGTCCCCGGGACCGCGTTCTACGCCGACGGGACCGGTCGCCAGCACCTGCGGCTGTCGTACTGCTATCCCGAGCCCGACCGCATCCGGGAAGGTGTCCGCCGGCTCGCGACGGTCCTCGACGAGGAGGTGGAGCTGCGCGCGACGTTCGGCGCCACCGGCCCGCTGCGGCCCTCACGCCGGCAGGCGGAGTCGCCGTCGCCGGACATGGC
>JAHWJP010000030.1:21682-22988 GCA_019348355.1 Actinomycetota bacterium | reverse complement strand
GTCCTGATCGCGCTGCAGCAGCGGGTCAACGGCGAGCTGAAGATCGCGCTCGGCGACGCGCTGCTCACGGCGCTGGTCTCTTTCACGACGGGACTGGTCACCGTCCTCGTCGTCGTGCTCGCCCGACCGGCGGCGCGTCGTGCGGTCGGGCTGCTCCGCGAAGTGCCGCGGCATCAACTGCTCGGCGGTCTCGGCGGGGCGAGTTTCGTGGCGATCGGGGCCGCTGCGGCGCCCGAGGTCGGCATCGCCCTGCTGACCGTAGGGGTGGTGGCCGGACAGACCGGTGGTGGCCTGGCAGTCGACCGGCTCGGTCTGGGCCCGGGCGGCAGCCACCCCCTGACGCCGCCGCGGCTGCTCGGTGCTGCGGTCTGCCTGGTGGCCGTCGGGATCAGCGTGCTGGGGGAGGGCGTCCGGTCCGCGAGCCCGTTGCTGCTGCTGCTCGTCGTGGCGGCCGGGCTACTGGTCGCGGTGTCGCAGGCCCTGAACGGCCAGGTCCGCCGGCTCACCGGCGACGCGGGGGTGGCCACGCTGGTCAACTTCGTGGTGGGCTCGGTCGCCCTCGGGCTGGGCGTCGCGATCCATGCCGCCGCCGTCGGCGGGCTGGACGTCGGTCAGTGGCCGGGGGCCGGCCGGTGGTGGCTCTATCTGGGCGGTCCCTTCGGCGCCGTCTTCGTGGCTGTGGCAGCGGTGGTCGTGCGCCGCCTCGGCGTGCTCCGCCTCGGGCTCGCCATCATCGCCGGGCAGCTCGGCGCCGCGCTGCTGCTCGACCTCGCGGTGCCGGTCTCGGGCCGGCCGGTCGACGTCGTCACCGTGGTGGCGGTAGTGCTCACCTTCGGAGCTGTCGCGCTCAGCGGGCGGGCGGCCAAGACGTGAGCGCGCCGGACCGCGTCGCCGTCCGCCCCCGGGTGCTCAGCCGCGTCTGCTACGCGATCGCCGCCGGGGTCCTCGTGCTGTTCGCCGTCCTCGCCGTCGCCCTGGGCCAGGGGTCAGGCGGGCCGGCGCAGTTCCGGCTGGCCGACCAGGTGGCCTTCTTCGGCCTCGGTGTGCTGCTCGCCCTTGCGGTGCTCAGCTTCACCCGCGCCCGGGTCGAGGCCGACGCGGACGGCATCCGGGTGCGCAACGCGTTCGGGGAGAAGGTGCTGCCGTGGGGGGTCGTCCGGGCCGTACGCCTCGACGACGGCACGCCCTGGGCCACGCTCGACCTGCACGACGACGACGTGGTGTCGCTGCTGGCCGTGCAGACCGGCGACGGTGAGAGCACTGTTCAGGCGGTCCTCGACCTGCGGGCCCTGCTCGAGGCCAGCCG
>JAHWJP010000030.1:0-21582 GCA_019348355.1 Actinomycetota bacterium | reverse complement strand
GTGAGAGCACTGTTCAGGCGGTCCTCGACCTGCGGGCCCTGCTCGAGGCCAGCCGGCGGCCGCCACCGCCTGCGTCCCCGCCTGCGTCACCGCCGCCCCCTCCGCCCCGCCCGGCATGATCATCAGGACCTTTCCGTCAGACACGCCCGGCGTGTCGGACGGCAACCCCCTGATGATCTTGTGGCGAGGGGGCGGGCCAGGTTGCGCGGCGCCTGCGTCCGGCGGATGAGCGACAGCGGGCTCGCCGACGGGCGCCTCGCCGCCGCGCTCGCCGGCTGGACCGGCCGGCCCGACGCCGCCACCACCGCCGAGGTCTACGCCGCCCTCGCCGGTGCCCGGGTGTTCGCCGCCATCACGGCGACTGCCGCTGCCGGGTCGGGCGCCCAGCTGGCGGTGCTGACCGTACGAGGCAGCGCCGGGGGTCGGGCCCTGCCGGCCTTTCTCGACGTCGAGGCGGTGGTGCGCTTCCACACCGGCGCCCGCCCCAAGGCGCTGCAGGGTCCCGAGGCCTGTACCGCAGCCCGCGCGGACGGCGCCGTCGCCGTCCTGCTCGACCCGCCGTCCGCGGCTTTCGTCGTCACGGGTGCGGCGCTCGACGACCTGGCCGCCGGACGGGTGCCCATCGCCGGCACGTCGCTGTCCTCGCGCCGCACCACCGCCACGCTCGCCCACCCCCGCCAGGCCGACCCGGTCCTGCTCGCCGCTCTCGCCCGGGCACTGGAGCCCGAGCCGGTACGCGCGGCGCGCCTGCTCGAAGGGCCGGACGGCCCGGTGGTCGGACTCGTTGCGCAACACCCCCTGGACGCCGCCGCACTCGCCGGGCTCGCGGCCCGGCTACGGCCACGGCTCGGCGGCGCGCTTCCGGCCGCAGGCTTGGATGTCGCGCTGGTGGGTCCCGAGGGGCCGGGTCTGCCCGTACCGCTGAAGACTCGACGACGGGGCCTGCTCAGACGGGACCGGTGAGCTTCTCACCCGGCCCCTCGCCCGGCTCGTCCGGGAGCGGCGAGGCCTCGCGGAACGCGCGCTGCAAGGACTGCAGCCCGTCCCGCAGCGCCGCCGCGTGCACGCCGAGGTCGGGACGGGCGGCGGTGACCAGGCCGGCCAGCGCGGTGATCAGCTTGCGCGCCTCGTCGAGGTCCAGAGCGGCCGGCCCCTGCTCGTCGAGGCCGCACTTGACCGCGGCGGCGCTCATCAAGTGCACGGCGGCTGCGGCGATGACCTCCGCGGCCGGCACCTCGGCGAGATCCCGGGCAGCGTCGAGGGCGTCCGGTTCCATCCTGCTACTCTTGCAGGGCGACCCGGCTTCCTGCTGTCTACTCCCTTGTGTCAGGAGCCGCGCAAGCGGAGGTTCCCACCTCCCACCCGAGAAGCCGCAGGGCGTCCGGGTCCGGTCGACGCCCGCCGGCGTGCTGTGCGGAGGGGTGTCGTGGTCCGCGCATCCCTCGGGGTGCCGCGGAGCTGTGGTGGGCCCTGCGCAGAGCGCGGGGCCCCTTTCATGTCGGGGTCCTGTGGGGCGTCGGATCGCAACCACCCGATCCCCTCACGAGGAGGCCCCATCAGCGCTGAACCCCGCATCAACGACCGGATCCGCGTCCCCGAGGTGCGCCTGGTCGGACCGAACGGCGAGCAGGTCGGCATCGTCGCGATCGGCGAGGCAATCCGCCTGGCGCAGGACAGCGACCTCGACCTGGTCGAGGTCGCGCCGATGGCCCGGCCACCGGTCTGCAAGCTCATGGACTACGGCAAGTACAAGTACGAGACCGCACAGAAGGCGCGTGAGAGCCGCAAGAACCAGGTCCTCACCGTCATCAAGGAGATGAAGCTCCGCCCCAAGATCGACCCGCACGACTACGAGACCAAGAAGGGCCACGTCGTCCGCTTCCTCAAGGCGGGCGACAAGGTCAAGATCACGATCATGTTCCGCGGACGTGAGCAGTCACGCCCCGAGCTCGGCTACCGCCTGCTCACCCGGCTCGGCGAGGATGTCGCCGAGCTCGGTTTTGTGGAGGCGGCGCCCAAGCAGGACGGCCGAAACATGATCATGGTGCTGGCGCCGCACCGCAACGCCGCGGACCTCAAGAAGGCCGCCAAGGACGCACCAGCCAGCCAGAGCGCTCCGGAAGCCAGCTGACCCGAGCCGCCCCCGAATGCCCACATTGCACGACCCGACCGACAGGACGAGCAGGCCATGCCCAAGCAGAAGACGCACAGCGGCGCCAAGAAGCGCTTCAAGGTGACCGGCAGCGGCAAGATCATGCGCGAGCAGGCCGGGACCCGGCACCTGCTCGAGCGTAAGCCGAGCACCTTCACCCGCCGGCTGAGCGGCGAGGTCGAGGTCGCCCCAGCCGACCGCCAGCGGGTCAAGAAGCTGCTCGGCCGCTAGTCCCCGATCATCGTTTGCCTCGTCGCGGTTCGCGGCGGGGACCTCCGACAGGAACAGGTGCACCCCGTGGCACGCGTGAAGAGGGCGGTCAACGCCCACAAGAAGCGACGCGAGATCCTCGAGAAGGCCAGTGGCTACCGCGGCCAGCGCAGCCGGCTCTACCGCAAGGCCAAGGAGCAGCTGCTCCACTCGGCGACCTATGAGTACCGCGACCGCAAGAAGAAGAAGGGCGACTTCCGGCAGCTGTGGATCACCCGCATCAACGCGGCCGCCCGCCAGAACGACATGACCTACAGCCGGCTCGTCCAGGGGCTCAAGGCGGCCGGCGTCGAGGTCGACCGCAAGGTCCTCGCGGACCTCGCTGTCAGCGACCCGCCGGCCTTCGCCGCGCTCGTCGAGGTCGCGCGCGCCGCTCTGCCCACGGACGGCACGGGCGGTCCGGCTGCTCAGAAGGCCGGCAAGGCCGCCTAGTTGTCCGCCGTCGCGCTGACCTCGACCCGCTCACCGCGGGTCCAGGCAGTACGCCGGCTGGCCCGGCGTTCGGTTCGGGTCGCCGAGGGCCGCTTCGTCGTCGAGGGGCCGCAGGCGGTACGCGAGGCGCTGCCCACCTTGCTCGAGCTGTACGTCGAGCCCGACTCCCATGTGGAGCTCGTGGTGGCGGCGCCCTGTCCGGTGACGGTGGTCGGTCGCGAGGTCCTCGCCGCGATGGCGCAGACCGTCACGCCGCAGGGGGTGCTGGGGGTCGCCGCGCTGCTCGACGTCCCGCTCGCGAGCGCCCTCGCCGGCCGCCCGCCACTCGTCGCGGTCCTCGTGGCGATCAGCGATCCCGGCAACGCCGGTACCGTCATCCGCACGTCCGACGCCGCAGGTGCGGGCGCAGTGGTGCTGACAGAAGGCTCGACCGATCCACACGGCGGCAAGTGCGTACGAGCGACCGCCGGCAGCCTGTGGCACCTGCCGGTGGTGCACGGTCCGACCGTGGCACAGACCGTCGACGCGCTGCGCGCGGCGGGGCTCCAGGTCCTCGCGACGACCGCCGGTGGCAGCGACCGGCTCGACGACCTCGCGGACCGGGGCGAGCTCTCCGGGCCGACGGCATGGCTGTTCGGCAACGAGGCCGCCGGTCTGTCCGCCGCGTCGCTCGCGCTCGCCGACCGGACCGTCCGGGTTCCCATGTTCGGACGGGCGGAGTCGCTCAACCTCGCCTCGGCCGCTGCGGTGTGCCTCTACGCCTCGGCGCGAGCCCAGCAGAGTTGACGACGAGGCGGCCTGCGCCGCCGTACAGTGGCATTCCACCGGGGAGGAGCGGCGAAGTGTCCGAGAAGTCGGCGTACGACGACCTCCCTGACGGCGTTGTCGTCGCGGGCGAGGACGGGCGCGTGGTCGCGCTGAACCCGGCCGGCGCCCGGTTGCTCGGCACCACCACCGATGCCGCGCTGGGTTGCCACTATCGCGACGTGCTGCCGCTCGTCGACGAGCAGGGCCGCGACTGGTGGGTTTGCACCGACCCCTACGAGGGACTGCGCAGCCGCACCCGGCAGCCCGAACGGCAGCTCACCCTGAAGGGCGGCGCCGAGCTGCTCGTCACCGCCTCCTACGTCCGCGGCGACGACCGGAGCCTGTACCGCCTCGTGGTGGCGCTGCGCGACACCCATGCGCGGGAGCGGCTCGAGCGGTCTCGCGCCAACCTCGTGTCGACCGTCGCGCACGAGCTGCGGTCCCCGCTGACCAGCGTCAAGGGCTTCACCGCCACACTGCTGGCGAAGTGGGACCGCTTCAACGATGACCAGAAGAAGCTGATGCTGCAGACGGTCAACGCCGACGCCGACCGCGTCACCCGGCTGATCACCGAGCTGCTCGACGTCAGCCGCATCGATGCCGGCCGGCTGGAGATGCGCCGGCAGGTCGTCGATCTGCCGGCCGCCATCCGCAAGGCGATCGCCGGGTGCGTGGCCGCCGGCCAGCCGGAGCACCGGTTCGTCCTGCAGGAGCGTGGCGGGCTGCCGGAGATGTGGGTCGATCCGGACAAGTTCCAGCAGGTGGTGGGCAACCTGCTCGAGAACGCCGTCCGGCACGGGGACGGCACCGTCACGGTCGCCGTCGGGCCGAACGGCGACGGCGCGGTGGTCACGGTCGCGGACGAGGGCGAGGGCATCTCGGAGGCCACGGCGGTGCGGGTCTTCACGCGCTTCTGGCGGGGCGACCAGCGTGGCGGCACCGGTCTCGGGCTCTACATCGTCAAGGGGCTGGTCGAGGCTCACGGCGGCAGCGTCTCGGTCGGCCGGGCGACCGGCGGCGGCGCGGAGTTCCGGTTCGTGCTGCCCGCCGGGACCCCCTCGTTCCTCTAGCGGCCCCCTCCGCTGAGGAGTGGGGCAGCCGCGTTCGGCACCGGCCACCTGGACTTATCCGGTACCGCGCTCTGGGACACTGACGCCGACCCCGACCTTGGAGCTGCTGCACCGTGTCCGGCCCCGACCTGCTCGCCCCCGAAGCCCTCGAACGCGCCCGCGACGAGGCGCTCGCGGCCTTCACCGCCGCACCGACGCTCGAGTCGCTCGCCGCCGCCCGTACCGCCCACATCGGCGACCGCTCAGCCGTCGCCCGGGCCCGCAAGGCGATCGGGAGCCTGCCCGGGACCGAGAAGGCCGACGCCGGCAAGCGGGTCAACGTCGCCGCCTCGGCCGTGCAGGAGGCGTTCGAGCAGCGCAAGCGGGCGCTCGAGCAGGAGCGGGACCAGCGCGTACTGCTCGAAGAAGCCGTCGACGTCACCGTGCTCCCGCCGCGCCGGCGCGGCGCCCGGCACCCGCTGACGACCCTCTCCGAGCGGGTCGCGGACGTGTTCGTCGCGATGGGCTGGGAGGTCGCGGAGGGACCCGAGGTGGAGCACGAGTGGTTCAACTTCGACGCGCTGAACTTCGGCGGTGACCACCCCGCCCGGGAGATGCAGGACACGCTGTTCGTCGAGCCGGCCGGCAGCGGCCTGGTGCTGCGCACCCACACCTCGCCGGTGCAGGTGCGATCGATGCTCGACCGGGAGCTGCCCATCTACGTCATCTGCCCGGGGCGGGTCTACCGCGCGGACGCGCTCGACGCCACGCACTCGCCGGTGTTCGCGCAGGTGGAGGGCTTGGTCGTGGACGAGGGCATCACCATGGCGCATCTGCGCGGGACGCTGGACCACCTCGCCGTCGCGCTCTTTGGCAGTGTCGGGGACGGGAAAGGCATCCGGACCCGGATCCGGCCCAACTACTTCCCCTTCACCGAGCCGTCCGCCGAGATGGACCTGCAGTGCTTCGCCTGCCGCGGCGCCTCCGCGCAGCCCGGCGGCGAGCCCTGCCGCGTCTGCTCCAGCGAGGGCTGGATCGAGTGGGGCGGCTGCGGCATGGTCAACCCCACGGTGCTGGTGGCCTGCGGCATCGACCCGGAGCGCTACAGCGGCTTCGCCTTCGGGATGGGTCTGGACCGCACGCTCATGTTCCGGCACGACCTGCACGACATCCGCGACATCTACGAGGGCGACCTGCGCTTCACCTCCGCGCTCGGTTCGGAGGTCTGAGATGCGGGTCCCGGTCTCCTGGCTGCGAACGCTCGTGCCCGACCTGACCGCGTCCGCCGACGACATCGCTGCCGCCCTGGTCCGCGTCGGTCTCGAGGTCGAGCAGGTGCACCGGGTCGGCCACGACATCTCCGGCGTCGTCGTCGGCGAGGTCCTCGACGTCGAGGAGCTAGCCGGCTTCAAGAAGCCGATCCGGTTCTGCCACGTCTCGGTCGGTGATGCTGTCCACGACGTGGTCTGCGGAGCGACGAACTTCGCTGCGGGTGATCGGGTCGCCTTCGCGACGCCGGGGGCAGTGCTGCCGGGCGACTTCCGGATCGCGACGCGGCAGACGTACGGCCACACCTCCGACGGAATGATCTGCTCCGCAGCGGAGCTGGGCCTGTCCGGGGATCCGGACGGCATCCTGGTCCTGCCGGTCGACAGTCCCCTCGGCGCCGATGTGGTGGAGCTGCTGGCTCTGCGCGACGAGGTGCTCGACATCGCCGTGACCCCCGACCGCGGCTACCAGCTGTCCGTGCGCGGGGTGGCCCGCGAGGCCGCGAGCGCCTTCGGACTGGCGCTTGCCGATCCCGGCCTGGCCGAGACCCCGAGCGCCGACTCCGACGGCTTCGTCGTACGCGTCGACGCGCCCGAGGCGTGCGACCGCTACGTGGCGCGGGTGGTGACCGGGCTCGATCCGGCGGCGCAGAGCCCCGCCTGGCTGCAACGCCGGCTGACGCTGGCCGGCATGCGGCCGATCTCGCTCGCGGTCGACGTGACCAACACGGTGATGCTCGAGCTGGGCCAGCCGCTGCACGCCTTCGACCTCGCCGCGCTTCGTGGGGCGATCGTCGTACGGCGGGCCGCGGCGGGGGAGCGCCTGGTCACCCTCGACGGGCAGGACCGGGCCCTCGACCCCGGCGACCTGCTGATCACCGACGACAGCGGGCCGATCGCCCTGGCCGGTGTGATGGGCGGCGGCCCGACCGAGGTCACCGCCGCGACGAGGTCCCTGCTGATCGAGTCGGCGCACTTCGCGCCGCTGTCGATCGCCCGTACGGCGCGTCGACACCGATTGCCGTCCGAGGCGAGCCGGCGCTACGAGCGCGGGGTCGACCCGGCGCTGGCCGCGGCGGCTGCCGAGGCGGCCGTACGACTGCTGGTCACGCTTGCCGGCGCGAGCGCCGGCGTGGTGACCGACGTCGACACCCGCGCCCCGCAGCCGATCTTGGTGCTTCCGGCGGCGGCGCCCGGCCGGCTGGCCGGCCGCGACTACGCGCCGCAGGTCGTGCGCCGCCGGCTCGAGGACGTGGGCTGCACCGTCGCCGGCGACGACCCGCTGGCGGTCACCCCGCCGTCGTGGCGCCCCGACCTCACCGGCCGGGCCGAGCTGATCGAGGAGGTGCTGCGGCTCGAGGGATACGACACGATCCCGGTGGTGCTGCCGACGGCGCCGGCCGGTCGGGGCCTGTCCGCCGAGCAGCGCCTGCGCCGGAAGGCCTCCCGGAGTGTTGCGGCCGCCGGCTTCGTCGAGGTGGTCCTGCCACCGTTCGTCAGCCCCGAGTCGCTCGACGCCCTCGGCGGCGGCATGGACCCGCCGCGGGTGCTGAACCCGCTGTCCGCGCAGGAGGCGCTGCTGCGCCCCACCCTGCTGCCCGGCCTGCTGGCCGCGGTCGCCCGCAACGTCAGCCGCGGGCTGGTGGACGTCGCGGTGTACGAGACCGGTCACGTCTTCGTCGGTCCTGGCGGAACTGCTCCCCCCACCCCCGGGGTCGACGGGCCGCCCACTGCCGAGCAGCGGGCCGCGCTGGACGGCGCGCTCCCGCCGCAGCCTCGTCACGTCGGCGTCGCCCTGGCCGGCGGTCCCGCCTCGTGGGACGCCGCCGTCGGCGCGCTGGTCGAGCTCGGCGGGGCGCTCGGCCTGACGCTGCAGCCCCGGGCCGTCGAGGCGGGCCCTGACCTCCATCACCCCGGGCCGTATCACCCCGGTCGCAGCGCCGAGCTGCTGCTCGACGGGGGCCGGGTGGGCCTCGCAGGGGAGCTCCACCCGCGGGTTTGTGTGGCGCTCGGTCTGCCGGCCCGGACCTGTGCCGGTGAGGCCAACCTCGACGCGCTCGTCGCCGCCGCTGCCGCGGCCGGTCCGCAGCCGGCGCCGGTCGTGTCCCACTTCCCGCCCGCGAGCGTCGACGTGGCCCTGGTGGTGCGGCGGAACGTGCCGGCGGCCGAGGTCGAGGCCGCCCTCCGGAAAGGTGCGGGCGAGCTGCTCGAGGCGGTGCAGCTGTTCGACGTCTACACCGGGGCCCAGGTAGGCGAGGGCCGCCGGTCGCTGGCCTACACGCTGCGGCTGCGGGCGGCCGACCGGACGCTCACCGACGTCGAGGTGCTCGCTGCCCGCGACTCGGCGATCGCCGAGGCCGGCCGCCGGGCCGGAGCCGTCCTGCGGTCGTGAAGGCTCGCCGGTGGTGGTTGCTCCCCGCCGGCTGGGCGGTCCGGCGGTCGGGGAGCGGTGGCCGCGCTCAGCCGCGGTGGTTGCTCCCCGACTATCCGAATGCATAGTCATGCACCGGCCTGTATGCTCGCCGGTGTGAAGACAGCAGCGGTCGCCGGCGCGAGCGGCTACGCGGGCGGCGAGCTGCTGCGCCTGCTGCTCGCCCACCCCCATCTCGCGCTCGGCCCGGTCGCGGCCGGCAAGGCGGCGGGCAGCCCGGTGACCGACAGCCACCCTCAGCTGCCGCAGCTGGGGGACCTCGTGTTCGCCGACACGACGCCGGCCGTGCTGGCCGAGGCGGACGTCGTCCTCCTCGCCCTCCCGCACGGCCAGTCCGCCGCCCTCGCCGCGGCCCTGCCCGCCGACCTGCCGATCGTCGACCTCGGTGCCGACCACCGGCTCGCCGACGCCGACGACTGGGAGCGCTTCTACGACACCCCCTACGCCGGTCACTGGCCCTACGGCCTGCCCGAGCTGTTCCGGGAGTCCCTCGCCGGCGCCACCCGGATCGCCGGTCCGGGCTGCAACGCCACCGCGATGACGCTCGCCCTCGGGCCGCTGCTCGCGGCGAGGCTGGTCGAGCCGGCCGACCTCGTCACCATGACCGCGAGCGGCACGAGCGGGGCCGGCCGGGCGACCACCGCGAGCCTGCTCGGCAGCGAGGTCATGGGCGACCTGTCCGCCTACAAGGTGGCCGCGCACCGGCACACCCCGGAGGTCCGACAGAGCCTGCGCCAGCTGGCCGGCGCCGAGGTCACCCTCACCTACACCCCCGTGCTGGCCCCGATGCCGCGCGGCATCCTCGCCACCTGCACCGCCCGCACGACTGCCTCCGAGAGCGCACTGCGAGAAGCCCTGCAGCAGAAGTACGCAGCCGAGCCCTTCGTCCACGTTTTGCCGCCCGGCAGATGGCCGCACACCGCAGCCACCGCCGGCAGCAACGCCTGCCATCTGCAGGTCGCCGTCGACACCGCTGCCGGCCGGGCGGTCGTCGTCGCCGCGCTGGACAACCTCGGCAAGGGCGCCGCCGGCCAGGCCGTCCAGTGCGCCAACCTGGCCCTCGGAATGCCCGAGACGACCGGTTTGTCCGCGAGCGGGATCGCGCCGTGAGCGTCACCGCGCCGCAAGGCTTTCGGGCTGCGGGCGCCACCGCCGGCCTCAAGGACAGGGGCAAGCCCGACGTCGCGCTCGTCGTCAACGACGGCCCGTCGCGGGCGGCGGCCGCCGTGTTCACCAGCAACCGCTTCAAGGCCAACCCGGTGCTCTGGAGCGAGCAGGTCGTCCGGGACGGCCGGGTCAAGGCAGTGGTGCTCAACTCCGGCGGCGCCAACTGCGGCACCGGAGCGGCCGGCTTCCAGACCACCCACGCCACGGCCGAGCGGGTCGCCGAGCTGCTCGCGGACGGTGCCGGTGACGTCGTCGTGTGCTCCACCGGTCTGATCGGCCCGCTGTTCTCCCGCGACCGCCTCCTCGCCGGCGTGGACACCGCACACGAAGCGCTCACGTCCACCGGCGGAGCCGACGCCGCCGAAGCGATCATGACCACCGACTCGGTGCCGAAGCAGGCGGTCGTACTCAACGACGGCTGGAGTGCCGGCGGCATGGCCAAGGGCGCCGGCATGCTCGCCCCGGCCCTGGCCACCATGCTCGTGGTGCTCACGACCGACGCCGACGTCGACGCCGCAGCCTGCGACCGCGCGCTGCGGGCAGCCACCCGTACGACGTTCGACCGGCTCGACTCCGACGGCTGCCAGTCCACCAACGACACCGTCGTCCTGCTGGCGTCAGGCGCCTCCGGCGTCCGGCCCGACCCCGCCACGTTCGACGACGCCATCCGCCGGCTCTGCGAAGACCTCGCAGGACAGCTGCTGCGCGACGCCGAGGGCTCCGCGCACGACATCACCCTCGAGATCGTCAGCGCGGCGAGCGAGGACGACGCTGTCGAGGTCGGGCGCTCGATCGCGCGCAGCAACTTGTTCAAGTGTGCGGTCTTCGGCGAGGACCCCAACTGGGGCCGGGTGCTCGCGTCGGTCGGGACGACGATGGCGCACTTCGACGTCTACGCCCTCGACGTCGTCTTCAACGGCGTGCAGGTGTGCCGGGCCGGCGAGGCCTTCGAGGATCCCGCCACGGTCCGCTTCGACGGCCGGGACGTGCACGTCCTGGTCGACCTGCACGCGGGCAACGACACCGCAACGATCCGTACCAACGACCTCACCACCGCGTACGTCCATGAGAACTCGGCCTACTCCACGTGACCGGAGCAAGAGGCCACGTCGCCCTGCCGAAAGCGGCCGCGCTGGTCGAGGCGCTGCCCTGGCTCAAGCTGTTCTCCGGCCGCACGATCGTCGTGAAGTACGGCGGCAACGCCATGACCAGTCCCGCCCTGCAGCAGGCGTTCGCCGAGGACGTCGTGTTCCTGCGCTACGCCGGAGTCCGCGTGGTCGTCGTGCACGGCGGTGGCCCGCAGATCACCGCCCACCTCGCCCGGCTGGGCGTGGACAGCGAGTTCCGCGGCGGCTTCCGGGTCACGACCGCGGACACCATGCAGGTCGTACGCATGGTCCTCGTCGGCCAGGTCAACTCCGAGGTCGTCGCGAGCATCAACGCACACGGGCCGTTCGCGGTCGGGCTCTCCGGCGAGGATGCCCACCTGTTCACCGCAGAGCGGCGCGACGCCAGCGTCGACGGCCTGCCGGTCGACATCGGCCTGGTGGGGGAGGTCGTCGACGTCCAGCCGTCGATCGTGACGGCGCTGCTCGACGGGGGCAAGGTGCCGGTCGTCGCGACCATCGCCCGCGGCGTCGACGGCGAGGTCTTCAACGTCAACGCCGACACCGCCGCGGCCGCGCTCGCGGTCGCGCTGGGCGCCGAGAAGCTCGTGGTGCTCACCGACGTGGAGGGCCTCTACGCCGAATGGTCCGGCGACGAACAGCAGTCCGAAGTGCTCAGCGAGCTCACCGCCGACGCGCTCGAGGTCCTGCTGCCGACCCTGTCCAGCGGCATGGTCCCCAAGATGGAGGCCTGCCTGCGGGCGGTCCGCGGGGGAGTCCCTCGCGCCCACGTACTGGACGGGCGGGTGGCGCACAGCCTGTTGCTGGAGCTGTTCACCGACGAGGGCGTCGGCACGATGGTGCTGCCCTCATGACAGGCGATGGCCGCATGACACGCGATGGCATGACGAGCAACACCGAGCAGTGGCAGTCCCGCTGGGACGCCGCGCTCATGGGCAATTACGGCACCCCGCCGCTGGTCCTCGCCAGCGGCAGCGGCGCGACGGTCACCGACGTCGACGGCCGCGTCTACGTCGACCTGCTCGGCGGGATCGCCGTCAACCTGCTCGGCCACGCCCACCCGGCCGTCGTCGAGGCGGTGCGCGCCCAGGTCGCGACGCTCGGCCACACCAGCAACCTCGCCGCGCACCCGCTGGGCATCGAGCTGGCCGAGCGGCTCAAAGCGCTGGTAGGCGCCGGACCGGACAGCCGCGTGCTGTTCACCAACTCCGGCGCCGAGGCCAACGAGGCCGGCCTCAAGCTGTCCCGCCGGCTGCGTCCGGGCGGCGGCTGGGTCGCCTGCGAAGGGGCGTTCCACGGCCGCACGATGGGGGCGCTCGCCATCACCGGCCAGCCGGCGAAGCGCATCCCCTTCGAGCCGCTGCCCGGTCCGGTCACCTTCGTGCCGTACGGCGACGCGGGCGCCCTGCGCGCCGCCGTCACCGACCGGACCGCGAGCGTGGTGCTCGAGCCGGTCATGGGTGAGGCCGGTGTCGTCGTCCCGCCGGCCGGCTTCCTCGAGGTGGCCCGCGAGGCGTGCGACCACACCGGCGCGCTGCTGCACCTCGACGAGATCCAGGGCGGCGCCGGCCGGGTCGGTGCGTGGCTGACCAGCCGGGTGACCGCGCCCGGCGTCGTCCCGGACCTCGTCACCATGGCCAAGGCACTCGGCGGCGGGCTGCCTATCGGGGCGCTCATCGCCAACGGCGCGGCCGCTGCCGCCTTCGGCAAGGGCGACCATGGGACGACCTTCGGCGGCAACCCGATCGCCTGCGCTGCCGCGCTCGCGGTCCTGCGCACCGTCGAGCAGGACGGCCTGCTCGCGGCGGCACAGGCGCTGGGCGACCACCTGCGCTGCGGCATCGAGCAGCTCGCCCACCCCCTCGTGCAGCAGGTCCGCGGGCTCGGCCTCTGGCTCGGCGTCGTGCTCTGCGAGCCCGTCGCGGTCGCCGCCGAGCTGACCGCCCGGGAGGCCGGATTCCTCGTCAACGCCGCTGCGCCGGACGTCCTGCGGCTCGCCCCACCCCTGGTCGTCACCCGGCGGCAGCTCGACGCTTTCCTCCAAGCGCTTCCGGGCATCCTGTCCGCGGCTAAAGTCCAGCCATGAAGCGACTGAAGATGACAAGGATCCAGCCGTGAGCGCCGTCAGAGTCCTCGTCGTCGAGGACGACCCCAGCGTGCGGGGACTGCTGCAGACGCTGCTGTCCGCTGAGGGTTACGAGGTGGCGACGGCCTCCGACGGCCTGGCCGGCCTCGTGAAGGCGGCCGCGTCGCCACCGGCCCTCGTCCTGCTCGACCTGATGATGCCGGACCTCGGGGGGGTGCGCGTGCTCGAGGAGATGCGGGACGATCCCGAGCTCGCGGACATCCCGGTCATCGTCGTGACCGGCAAGATCGACGCGGTGCCGAGTATGCGGGACCTGCTGGGCGAGGACAACGTCTTCCTCAAGCCCTTCGCGGTCGGAGAGCTGCTGGCCCGGGTCGGCGACGTCACTGGCGGTCCGGGCGCCTGATGGGACCCGCATGACGCGGCACTTCCTCGCCGACGACGACCTGTCGCCTGCCGAGCAGACCGACGTCCTCGTCCTGGCCGCCGAGCTCAAGCAGGGCTGGACCGACAAGCCGCTGGCCGGCAAGGCGGTGGCGGTCGTGTTCGAGAAGCCCAGCACCCGTACCCGATTGTCCTTCGAGGTCGGCATCGCCCAGCTCGGCGGGCACCCGGTCATCGTCGACGCGGCGAGCACCCAGCTCGGCCGGGGCGAGACGATCGAGGACACCGCGCGGGTGCTGTCCCGCTACGTCGACGCCGTCGTGATCCGGACGTTCGGCCAGGACCGCATCGAGGCCCTGGCGGCGGCCAGCTCGGTGCCGGTCGTCAACGCGCTCACCGACTCCTTCCACCCCTGTCAGGTGCTGGCCGACCTGCAGACGGTCCGCGAGCGTCGGGGCCGGACCGATGGCCTGACGCTGACCTACCTGGGCGACGGGGCCAACAACATGGCGCAGTCGCTGCTGGTCGGCGGGGCGATGGCCGGCATGCACGTACGCGTCGGCGCGCCCGCCGGCTACCACCCTGACCCGGCTGTGGTCGAACGCGCCCGGACGTACGGCACCGACGTCCTCGTCACCGATGACCCGGCCGAGGCGGCGGACGGCGCCGACGTCCTCTACACCGACGTCTGGGTGTCGATGGGGCAGACGGGCGCCGAGCAGCGGCTCGGTGATCTCGCTCCGTTCGCGCTGGACGACAAGGCCGTCGCCCGCGCTGCCGCGGACGTCGTGGTCCTGCACTGCCTGCCGGCTCACCGTGAGCAGGAGATCGCCGGCTCGGTGCTCGACGGGCCGCACTCGGCGGTCTGGGACGAGGCAGAGAACCGCCTGCACGCGCAGAAGGCGCTGCTGGTCTGGCTCCTGCGACAGGCCTGAGGTGCCGCCGACGATGACGACCCGGCACACCGCTCCGGTGACCAAGGCCGCGCGCCAGGCGCGGATGACCGAGCTGATCGAGTCCCGGCCGGTCGCGAGCCAGACCGAGCTCGGGCGGCTGCTCGCCGACTCCGGCGTCGCGGTCACGCAGGCCACCGTCTCGCGCGACCTCGAGGAGCTCGGCGCGGTCAAGGTGCGCACCCCGGCGGGCATGGCCTACGCCGTCCCGGCGGCGAACTCGCCGCGCCCCGGCACGAGCGAGGCGGTCGACGCGCGGCTCGGCCGGCTGCTGGAGGAGCTGCTGGTGTCCGCCGAGGCCACCGGCAGCCTCGTCGTCCTGCGCACGCCGCCCGGTGGAGCCCACCTGCTCGGCTCGGCGCTCGACCGGGCCGGGTTGCCCGACGTGGCCGGCACCGTCGCCGGCGACGACACCGTCCTGCTCGTTCACCGCACCCCCGCGCTGCCAGGCGCTGGGGTCCTCGCCGCCCGCCTCCTGCGGCTGGCCGAGGGCCGAACCGTGGAAGGAACACCGTGAGCTCGTCATGACCAGGGACCGGATCGTGCTGGCCTACTCCGGCGGCCTCGACACTTCCGTGGCCATCGGCTGGATCGCCGACCAGACCCGTGCTGAGGTCATCGCGGTCGCCGCGGACGTCGGCCAGGGGGGAGAGGACCTGGAGGTCATCCGCCGACGTGCTCTGGACTGCGGCGCTGTCGAGGCCGTCGTCGCCGACGTCCGCGACGAGTACGCCGAGCAGTACTGCCTTCCGGCCCTGCAGGCCAACGCCCTCTACATGGGCCGCTACCCGCTGGTGTCGGCGCTGTCCCGACCGCTGATCGTCAAGCACCTGGTGGCCGCCGCCCGGGCCCACGGCGCCTCGACCGTCTCGCACGGCTGCACCGGCAAGGGCAACGACCAGGTGCGCTTCGAGGTCGGCATCGGCGCGCTCGCCCCCGAGCTGCAGGTGATGGCCCCGGTCCGTGACTCGGGCATGACCCGCGACAAGGCGATCGCCTTCGCCGAGGAGAAGGGGCTGCCGATCGACGTCAACAAGCGCTCGCCCTACTCGGTGGACCAGAACGTCTGGGGCAGGGCGGTCGAGACCGGCTTCCTCGAGGACCCGTGGAACGCGCCGATCGAGGACGTCTACAGCTACACGCAGGCCCCGGGCGTCTCGGCCGGACCGGACGAGGTCCTGCTGAGCTTCTCGGGCGGCGCCCCGACCGCGATCGACGGCGTACCGGTCACGATGCTGCAGGCCATCGAGCAGCTCAACGCCCGCGCCGGCGCCCAAGGCGTCGGTCGGCTCGACATGGTCGAGGACCGCCTGGTCGGCATCAAGAGCCGGGAGGTCTACGAGGTCCCCGGCGCGCAGGCGCTGATCGTCGCCCACCAGGAGCTCGAGAACCTCACCGTGGAGCGCGACCTGGCCCGCTTCAAGCGGGGCGTCGAGCAGCGCTGGGCCGAGCTGGTCTACGACGGGCTGTGGTTCAGCCCGCTCAAGCGCGCGCTGGACGAGTTCGTGCGCTCCTCCCAGCAGCACGTGACCGGCGACATCCGCCTGACCCTGCACCACGGCACCGCCACGGTCACCGGCCGGCGCAGCGACGCCTCGCTCTACGACTTCAACCTCGCGACGTACGACGCCGGCGACACCTTCGACCAGTCGCTCGCCAAGGGCTTCGTCGAGCTCTGGGGGATGCCGAGCAAGATCGCCGCGCGGCGGGACATCCGGCTCGGCTCGTGACGGCCGGCCCGCGGCCCGGCCCCTCCGCGGACCAGGCAGGGGCGCCCTCGGGGGGCACCAGCCTGTGGGGCGGCCGCTTCGAGGGCGGCCCGGCCGACGCGCTCGCCCGGCTGTCGGTCAGCGTCCACTTCGACTGGCGCCTCGCGCCGTACGACCTGCTGTCCTCCCAGGCGCACGCGAAGGTCCTGCACAGCGCCGGTCTGCTCGCCGACGACGAGCTGACGCAGCTGCTCGGAGCCCTCGACGCGCTGCGCATCGAAGTCGCCGACGGGTCGTTCGTGGCGCAGGTCGACGACGAGGACATCCACACGGCGCTGGAACGCGGCCTGCTCGACAAGCTCGGCGGTCTCGGCGGGAAGCTGCGGGCCGGCCGCTCGCGCAACGACCAGGTCGCCACCGACCTGCGGCTCTACCTGCGCGACCACGCCCGGCGCGTCGTGGTCGCCCTCGTCGAGCTCGAGCAGGCGCTGGTCGACCAGGCCGAGCAGCACCTCGACACCCCGGCGCCCGGGATGACACACCTGCAGCACGCTCAGCCGGTCCTGTTCGCCCATCAGCTGCTGGCGCACGTCCACGCCTTCGCCCGCGACGTCGACCGGCTGCGCGACTGGGACCGGCGGGCGGCGGTGTCGCCGCTCGGCAGCGGGGCGCTGGCCGGCTCGACGCTCGCGGTCGACCCGGTGGCGACGGCGCAGGAGCTGGGCTTCGACGCGCCGGCCGCCAACTCGATGGACGCCGTGTCAGACCGCGACTTCGTGGCGGAGTTCCTGTTCGCGGCCGCCCTGTTGGGTGTGCACCTGTCCCGGCTCGGCGAGGAGGTCGTCCTGTGGAACTCCACCGAGTTCGGGTGGGTCACCCTCGACGACGCCTTCTCGACCGGCAGCTCGATCATGCCGCAGAAGAAGAACCCCGACATCGCCGAGCTCGCCCGTGGCAAGTCCGGCCGCCTGATCGGCCACGTCACCGGCTCGCTGGCGATGCTCAAAGGGCTGCCACTGGCCTACGACCGGGACATGCAGGAGGCGCAGGAGCCCTGTTTCGACGCTGTCGAGACGTTGCTGCTCGTCCTGCCCGCCATGGCCGGGATGATCGCGACGATGACGGTCCACGCCGAGGTCCTGGAGGCCTCGGCCGCCACCGGGTTCGCCCTGGCCACCGACGTCGCGGAGCTCCTGGTACGCAACGGCGTCGCCTTCCGGGAGGCCCACGAGGCGGTCGGCCGGCTGGTCGTGTGGTGCACGACCCACGGCAAGGACCTGCCCGACGCCACCGACGCCGAGCTCGCCGAGATCTCGCCGCACCTCACGCCCGATGTGCGGACGGTGCTGTCCGTACGCGGCGCCATCGCCGCGCGCGACGGTCACGGCGGCACCGCTGCCGTACGGGTCGGTGAGCAGCTCGCCGCGGTGCGACTCGAACTCGCGGATCAGCGCCGGTGGGCCGATGCCGGCTGATCACCGCAGCTGCTCACCCGGACAGGAGTTGGCCCGCCCGGCGGTCGAGGTCGCTCCAGCTCTGCTGAATGCCCGTCTCACGGCCGGCGGGGTGACGGTCCGGCTGACCGAGGTCGAGGCCTACGCGGGGGAGTCCGACCCGGGATCGCACGCCTTTCGCGGGCGCACGCCGCGTACGGCCGTGATGTTCGGCCCGGCGGGCCGCGCCTACGTCTACTTCAGCTACGGCATGCACTGGTGCCTCAACGTCGTCACCGGGCCCGACGGCCAGGCCGGCGCCGTGCTGCTGCGCGCGGGGGAGGTCGCCGACGGTTGCGACGCGGCGCGGGAACGTCGCCCGGGCGCGTCCGACCGCGACCTGTGCCGCGGCCCGGCCCGTCTGTGCCGGGCGCTGGGCATCACCGGCGACCAGGACAGCACGGACCTGCTCGACCCCACCTCGCCGGTACGGCTCCTGCTCCCGCCCAGCCCCGTCGAGGCCGGGCTGGTCCGCAGCGGGCCGCGGGTGGGGGTGGCCGGTGCCGGCGCCCTTACCCCGTGGCGTTTCTGGCTCGCCGATGAGCCGTCGGTGTCGGTCTACCGGCCGGCGGTCGCGCGCCGCCGTACGATCGTGTCGTGACGCAGGACACGCTGCAGGGACGCATCGGTGTCGTCACCGGTGCCGGCCGCGGCATCGGGCGCGAGATCGCGCTGGCGCTGGCCGCCGAAGGGATGCATCTGGCGCTGGTCGCCCGCACCGGCGCTGCAGTGCGCGAGGTGGCCGAGCAGATCCAGACGCAGTACGGCGGGAAGGTGCTCCCTGCGTCGGTCGACGTTCGCTCGCCGGAGGCCGTCGAGCGCTTCGCCCGGCTGGTCGAGCAGCAGCTCGGCCCCGTCGACCTGCTCGTCAACAACGCCGGCCGCATCGAGCCGGCCGAACGCCCCTTCTGGGAGGCCGATGCCGCCGAGATGTGGGACGTCGTCGAGACCAACCTGCGCGGTCCGCTGCTGCTGACGCGGGCGCTGATCGCCCCGATGGTGCAGCGTGGACATGGCCACGTGGTGAACATCGCCAGTCTGGCCCGTGGCGCGAGCCGCACCGGCACCTACACCGGCTACGCCGTCTCCAAGCGCGCCCTGACCGTGCTCACCGAGAGCCTGGGGGCCGCGCTGGAGGGCACCGGCGTCGTGGTGATCGACGTGCTGCCGGGGCGGGTGCGGACGGCCATGTCGGAGTCGATGCCGGTCTGGAAGGACCTGAAGCCCGAGGACTGGGACGCGGCCGAGGCCACCACGAACGTCGTGGTCGCCGTTGCGCGCGGCGACTACGACGACCAGGCCGGCTCGCTGCTGGACGCCCCGGCGCTCCACCGCCGGTCCTGAGCCGGTTCACCCCGGCTGCCGCCCCGTCCGGAACCCGGTTGCCCGGCTGCGGCACGATGCCCGGGTGACCAGCACCGCCCCCGAGGCGCAACCCGAGGCGGCGCGGGTCCTGCCGACGCTGACGCCGGTCGACGACATACTCGCCGACCTCGCCTGGCGGGGACTGCTCGCGCAGACCACGGACATCGAGGCGCTGCGCCGTGATCTCGGCGCCGGACCGGTCACCCTCTACTGCGGTTTCGACCCGACCGCGGACAGCCTGCACGTCGGCAGCCTGGTCCCGCTGCTCGCGCTGCGCCGTTTCCAGCTCGCCGGCCACCGGCCGATCGCGCTCGCCGGTGGTGCCACCGGCTTCATCGGGGACCCGACCGGGCGCTCCGCCGAGCGGGTGCTCATGACCGCCGACGTCGTGGCCGACCGGGTCCAGCGGATCGCGAGCCAGATGGAGCTCTTCCTGGACTTCGCGCCTGGTCCGACCGGGGCGGTGCTGGCCGACAACCTGGAGTGGACGGCGCCGCTGTCGGCGATCGACTTCCTGCGCGACGTCGGCAAGCACTTCTCGATCAACGCGATGCTGGCCAAGGAGTCGGTGAGCGCCCGGCTGGAGGCCGGCGGCCTGTCCTACACCGAGTTCAGCTACCTGCTGCTGCAGGCCATGGACTTCCTCGAGCTCTACCGCCGGTACGGCTGCACGCTCCAGATCGGCGGCAACGACCAGTGGGGGAACATCACCGCAGGGCTGGATCTCATCCGCCGGGTGGAGGGCAGCGACCGGGTGGCCGTGCACGCGCTCACCGTCCCGCTGGTCACCGACGCCTCCGGGGCCAAGATCGGCAAGAGCACGGGGGGAGGCAACGTCTGGCTCGACCGGGCGCTGACCTCCCCGTACGCCCTCTACCAGCACCTGCTTCACATCGACGACCGGGACGTCGGGACCTACCTGCGGCTACTCACCTTCCTGGACCGGCGCCGTGTGGAGGAGCTCGACAGGGCGACTGCCGAGCGGCCGCAGTCCCGGGCTGCGCAGCGGGCGCTGGCCGAGGAGCTCACGGCGCTGCTGCACGGCGTCGACGAGCTGGTACGGGTGCAGGCGGCCAGCGCGGCGCTGTTCGGCGCCGGCGCGCTGGAGGACCTGGACGCGGTGACGCTGGCCGCCGCCCTGGCCGAGGCGCCCTCCACGACCGTGACCGGTGAGGCGCCGCCGCTGGTCGAGCTGTTCGCCGGTGGCTTGGGCCTGTCGACCTCCGACGCCCGGCGCGCGGTGCGCGACGGCGGCGCCTACCTCAACAACCGCCGCATGACCGATCCGGCGGCCCGGCCGGTCGAGTCGGACTGGCTGCACGGGCGCTTCCTCGTGCTGCGCCGGGGCAAGCGCTCGGTGGCCGTGGTCGAGCGGGCGGCGCCTCCCGACGACTGACACCGCCTGCGGATGAGGGTCGACGGTGGCGTCGGCCGCGGGGGCGGCTGGCCGCGGAGGTTGCTCCCCAGCCGGTTGCGCCGCGTGCCGGTGGGGAGCAGGGGCCGCACACCACCGCTCACAGCATTTGACTGGCTCGCGTCACCGCCGTACCGTGGTTCGCTCACGGGAACCGGACGGCGGCGGGATCGATGTGCTGCGGCACGGCCGTGAACAGAACCGGCAGGATCCACACGGGCAGCGCCGCGCCTGGCGGTTCGAGCGTCAGTTCCTGTACAGCCCGCGAGGTTTGACACGGACAGCGGCGCTCCCATAGGCTAGGCGAGTTGCCCCGAGAACGGCCGCGAGGCTCGGACCGGTGAGCGCCCGTTCCTTGAGAACTCAACAGCGTGCCGAAAGTCAGTGCCATATGTCCGGCACGATCCGCGGAGCAGCCCACTCGGGCCCGCCTCGCGCTCGACCGGATTATTTTGGTGACAAGGACAACTGCTTCATAGCTAGTTGACTTCTGTCGTCAGAATCAACAGCTGACCTCCTCCAGGGAGGCAGCGACTCTCTAGCCGGACCCTTCGTGGTCTGGCCATTATCATTAACGGAGAGTTTGATCCTGGCTCAGGACGAACGCTGGCGGCGTGCTTAACACATGCAAGTCGAGCGGAAAGGCCCTTCGGGGTACTCGAGCGGCGAACGGGTGAGTAACACGTGGGCAACCTGCCCTCAGCTCTGGGATAACTCCGGGAAACCGGGGCTAATACCGGATACGACCTCCTCTGGCATCTGGGGTGGTGGAAAGTTCTTCGGCTGGGGATGGGCCCGCGGCCTATCAGCTTGTTGGTGGGGTAATGGCCTACCAAGGCGACGACGGGTAGCCGGCCTGAGAGGGCGACCGGCCACACTGGGACTGAGACACGGCCCAGACTCCTACGGGAGGCAGCAGTGGGGAATATTGCGCAATGGGCGGAAGCCTGACGCAGCGACGCCGCGTGGGGGATGAAGGCCTTCGGGTTGTAAACCTCTTTCAGCAGGGACGAAGCGAGAGTGACGGTACCTGCAGAAGAAGCACCGGCCAACTACGTGCCAGCAGCCGCGGTAATACGTAGGGTGCAAGCGTTGTCCGGAATTATTGGGCGTAAAGAGCTCGTAGGCGGTCTGTCGCGTCGGCTGTGAAAACTCGGGGCTCAACCCCGAGCCTGCAGTCGATACGGGCAGACTAGAGTGCTGTAGGGGAGACTGGAATTCCTGGTGTAGCGGTGAAATGCGCAGATATCAGGAGGAACACCGGTGGCGAAGGCGGGTCTCTGGGCAGTAACTGACGCTGAGGAGCGAAAGCGTGGGGAGCAAACAGGATTAGATACCCTGGTAGTCCACGCCGTAAACGGTGGGTGCTAGGTGTGAGCGGTATTCCACGCCGTTCGTGCCGCAGCTAACGCATTAAGCACCCCGCCTGGGGAGTACGGCCGCAAGGCTAAAACTCAAAGGAATTGACGGGGGCC
>JAHWJP010000029.1 GCA_019348355.1 Actinomycetota bacterium | reverse complement strand
GTGCTCGGGATAGCCGGGACCGGCGCGGACAATCGGACGGTCCTGCTGACAGGATTGGCCGGGCTGCTCTCAGGCGCGCTGTCGATGGGGGCGGGTGAGTTCATCTCGGTCCGGTCGCAGCGGGAGCTTCTCGCGGCCTCGACGATGGGGTCGGCGCATGTCGAGGCCTACCCGCACCTGGACGTCAACGCCAACGAACTCGCGCTGGTCTACCGCGCCCGTGGCATGTCCCCGGAGCAGGCGCAGGCCCACGCGAAGCGGCAGCTGCTCGCTTGGCCGAACGTCGACGCACCGCCCGCCTCCGCGGCCCGCCATGAGCTTGTCGGTAGCGGCTTGTCCGCCGCCCTGTCCAGCTTCGCGTTCTTCGCGACAGGGGCCGCGGTGCCTGTGCTGCCGTTCCTCCTCGGGTCCACCGGGGTCGTTGCGCTCGTCATTGCGTCGATCCTGGTCGGCGCGGCGCTGATGTTGACGGGCGCGATCGTCGGAGTGCTGTCCGGTGCCGCACCGCTGCCTCGCGCCCTTCGGCAGCTCGCGGTAGGCGCCGGCGCGGCCGCAGTCACCTACGGCCTCGGTTCGCTGTTCGGAGCCACCCTCGGCTGACGCGGCTCAGCTGCTCGACACCGGTACTACGCTGCCGCGGCCCGTGCCTGGCGCACCCGCGTCAGCCGCTGGGCGGTGCTGCCCTGCCCTCCAGGACACGCGTGAGCAATGCCGGCTCGGCCGGCCAGGCTTCGAGGAGAACCTGCCGCGGCACTGATCTGGCTACGTCGCGCAGGAGCAGCACGACCACCACGATGTCGTCCCGGGCACGATCACCGCCAGAAAGTGCGGGAGGAGGTCCGTCAGCCAGAGGACCGAGAACCCCAGCCCAGTCTTGGTGTGCCGGGGGGAGTCTCCGCGCGTGTGCCCAGGCAACGGGCTGTGCTGACGCATGCAGGCAGTAAGGCGCCGGTGGTCGCGAGCAAGAGTCTCGCCGGCCCGGGCGCGGGTCGGCGAGGCACAGCGAGCGCAGAAAGTCGAAGATTGTTTGTCACAGCACCCCTCCGACCGCACTTACCAGAGGTGACGGGACATGTGCGTGTTCCGCGGGTGAGGGAGCTGTGCCATGGACGGGTTGCACGAGGTGGCGGCGGATCTTGGTGGCGAGGGTGAGCCGGCTGGGGGTGAGCGGGGCGCCTTCGTCCGGGACCGGGCGCACCGCTTCCCAGGCCGCCGCAACGCGCTGAAGGGCCTGTACGACGACGTCGAGGTCGCCTCGGTGCGCGCGGCCGCGCAGCTCTCCGGGCTGACGCCGACCAGGCCGTCGCCGCACTGAACAGCGGGGTGGGTGCGCCGGTGTGGCTGCTGCAGGCGGTCAGCGGCTGCGCGCGGGCCAGTGAGCGGATGGACCAGGCCAGCGTCGTGCTGTCGCGTCGCCTCGGCTGAGCCGTACAGGCGGAACGCCGGCGGACGGGGAGCGATGATCGGGAAGGTGTGCCGGCGGGGCAGCGACACCCGCCGGCTCTTGAGCTACTTGTTCACCGAGGGGCTGGCTGGCGAGCGAGGCTTGGAGTCCGCTCATGTCGACGCCCGGGTCCTCGCCGGCTACCAGCCCCCCGGCGGGCTCGAGCCGCAACGCCCGCCTGACGGCCGCGCGGACGTATTCCGGCTGGCCGCGCTGCTGGACTCGCCGGTCCGGGCCGGCGGGGTCGGCAAGGACGCGAAGGCGACCTATCACCTGGCGATCAGCGCCGCCCCGAACGACCGGCTGCTGTCCGATGCTGAGTGGGCCGACATCGCCGAGCTGTACCTCGACCGCATCGGTCTGGCCAGCGCGGCGATGACAGCGCGGTGCGGTGGGTCGCGGTCCGGCACGCCGACAACCACGTCCACGTCGTCGTGACGCTGGTGCGTCAGGACGGCCGCAGGGTTTTCCCGCACCACGACTTCTACCGAGCCCGCGAAGCGAGCCTGGAGGTCGAGCGCAGGTACGGGCTGACCCCAACCAGCCCGGTGGACCGGACCGCGACTCCGGAGACGACCCGGGCCGAGCAGCCCAAGCACCAGGGCGCCGTGCAGGCGTCCGTGCGGGCCGGACTGCCAGCCCCGGCCGGACCGGACCGGGAGGTCCTGCGCGCCAGGGTCCGGGCGGCACTGGCCGGCTCGCAGGACTGGGAGGAGTTCGCCGACAGGCTGCGGCTGTCCGGGGTGCTGGTCCGGGAGCGTTACAGCACCCGTGATCCGGACGAGCTCACCGGCTACGCCGTTGGCCTGCCCACCAACGGTGCTCGTGACAGGGTGGGGCAGCAGACCGTCTGGTTCGGCGGCGGCAAGCTCGCCCCGGACCTGTCCCTGCCTCAGCTGCGCGCCCGCTGGGAGCAGGACGTATGGGCCAGCCGAGCGGACCGACCCGGAGCCAGCCGGCCAGCGGGCTACCGGCCCGACCCGATCGGCGATCTGTCAGAGCTCGACCGGCGCCGGCTGTGGGTGGGCGCCGAGAACGCCGTGCACCGTGCCGACGCAGACATGAGGCACGCGAGCAGGCATCCGTTCGACGCGGCTGCGCAAGCCACGGCCCAGGCCGCCGCCGCCTCCGCCGCCGAGGTCCTCGGGGCGGTCAGCTGGCTCGTCGAGCGCAAGCGGGGCGGGCCGCTGCACGCCGCTGCCGAGGACTACGGCCGGGCGGCCCGCGACGTGCACCGCCGTACCGTGCCGGCGACCGCGCGCAGCCGCTCGACCCGGACGGCGGCCGGCGCCCTGGTGGGCGCCCGGCTGGTGAAGCGGGCTGAGACCCGTCAGCTGCTGTCCCTGCTGGCGCGGCTCACCGCCCTGACCGAGTCGCTGGCGCGCCTGCGGGAGACGCAGGGACGCGCTGCGCAGGCCCTGGCCGCGCGCCGAGCCGCCGAACAGCTCGCCAGCGAGCATCTACGCCGGGCGGGCGCCGCCTCAGCGGCCGTCTCGACGGCTGTCCGGCGCGGCGGTTCGGTGAGCACCGAGCCAGTTGCGCCGCACCGCACAGCGAGCGGCCCTCCAGTCCGAGGTACCTCATCCTCCCGATGAACGAGGCTCCGGCAGACCAGGGGCAGGTGTGCGCCGGGCATGCGGCGCCTGCATCGCCAGGCCTATTCGGCCACGCACCTCATTCAGCACGACCTTGTCCGCCCAGCGCGCCTCGGCAGCCTGCGCATCAAGCCGCCACCACATGCCTTCCAGCATTTGGCGCAGGTCGGCGTCAACGCCGGCTTCCGGCTCGGTCGGGAACAGGTGCTCACCCATCAGCGGCGCCCACGCCAGCAGCGCATCCAGCAGATGCAGGTGGACGGTGTTGGGCACGTCGGGCTCGACGACCAGCCAAGCCAGCACGGCATGGTCCTGGCGCGCGGCCGGCGAGGGCTCGGACGGCGAACGATCACCGGGCGGATTGGGGTCGGGCGCCGGGGCTCCGCACCTTCAGGGGCGTCCACCGTCACCCGCCGCGGCGTCCCGCGGCGCCAAGGCCACAAATCTGTGGACGGCGTCGATCGGCGAGGTGGGGGATTGACCCTTGCCGGCACGCCGTTCCAGGCCACGAAGTGGGGGAGGGCACCCTTGCCCGCGGGCCGAATAGTCTTGCCGGATGGAGCACACGGCGCCGAGAGCCGCCTGCTGACAGGCCTCGCTGGACCAGCGCGGTTCGATGCAGAGCAAGGCCTTCGGCGCTTGCGGGCAAGGGTGACCGCGCGTGTGACGCGCCGGTCGGGCAAGACTCTGGGCAAGGCTCGTGGAGGAATCTGAAGGCCCGCAGCAGCCGATGCGCTGCTCGTCCACAGGCTGGGCCGGCGGCACGGCCGGCGAGTCAGATCCGCTCTACCGTCACGACGGGAGGTGACCTCCGATGGCATCGGTGCAGAGACGGCCTGACGGTCGCTGGCGAGCCCGCTACCGCGATGCCGGCGACAAGGAACATGCGCGGCACTTCACGCGCAAGGCCGACGCCGAACGCTGGCTGGACGAGGTCCGCAGCGATCTGGTCCGCGGCACCTACGTGGACCCGGCCGCCGGACGGGTGCTGTTCGCCGACTTCGCGCGAACCTGGCTCGAAGCGCAGCCGCACCGGGCGGGCACCGCGTTGCTGTACGAGCGGACGCTTCGCCTGCACGTCTACCCCCGCATCGGAGACCGTCCGCTGGCGGCGGTCCGCCGCTCCGACATCCAGGCCCTGATAACCAGCTCCGGTCAGCACCTGGCGCCCAAGACGGTGGAGAACCACTTCCGCCTCATCAAGGCGGTCTTCAACGCGGCCGTGGAGGACCAGCTGATCGCGGTGAGCCCGTGCCGCAAGATCGCTCGGCAGCCGGTCGCCGCTTCCCGGGTGGTCCCGCTGTCTGTGGAACAGGTCGAACGTTTGGTCGCCGCGACACCGCAGCACTTCCGGGCGCTGGTGATCACCGCAGTCGGGACGGGCCTGCGACAGGGGGAGGCGCTGGGACTCCGCGGGCAGAACGTGGACTTCTTGCGCCGCGAGGTCCACGTGCGTCACCAGCTCGTGTCCGTTCCCGGGGTGGCGCCCACCTGGGGCCGCCCAAGACGGCGAGCAGCCTGCGCACCGTGCCGGCGCCCGCGTTCGTGCTGGAGGCGCTCTCCGAGCACGTCCGGCTGTTCCCGCCCGGTCCGTTCGGGTTGATCTTCACCAGCACGCGGGGGAGTGTCGTCAACCGGCAGAGCCTGCACCGCTCCCTGGCTGCGGCGTTGCGCACGGCTGGACTTCCGGCCGGGATCACCTTCCACCAGCTGCGTCACACCTACGCCTCGCTGCTCATCGACGGCGGTGAGTCCGTCACCGTGGTCGCCGACCGGATGGGGCACAAGAACGCGACCGAGACCCTGCACACCTACTCCCGCCGGGGCGACAGGATGAAGCGGGCCACCGCAGGGGCCACCGAGAGCGCTGGGCGGCGTAGAAGGCGGTCAGGGCAGGTGCAGGACTGTCCCTGTTGCGGACTCATGGCGGACTAGGCGGACCCCGCAGGCCTCTGACCTGCGGGAGTGCACGGAACGGACGAAACGTACGGTTTCATCTACCTCGGATGAACCCGGCGCCAGAGGTGACGGGCCCCCGGAGCCCCGACCCGGCCGCCCGGTCAGCAGCCGGGAGGCAGGCGGCCGCCCATCAGCTCCGCGAGTCTCGCCGCCGTGTCGCTGTTCTCGGCTGCGGTGTAGACGACGACGTGCAGGTCCGGGTGATCGGACACGTCCAGCCGGTGGTGCTCGAGCAGCAGCGTGCCGGCCCGGGGGTGTTCGAACCGGCGCTGGCTCGAGGCGAACTGCTCGATGTCGTGACTGGCCCAGCCGAGCCGGAAGTGCTCGCTGACCTGCGAGAGTCGCTCGACCAGCCCGGCGAAGGCGGGCTCGTGGATCCGTGAGCCCGCCTCGGCCCGGAACTGGGTGAGGAACCGACGGCTGTCGGTCGGCCAGTCGACCAGGAGTTCGCGCACGTACGGGTCGGTGAACACGAGCCACAGCAGGTTGCGCTCGGCCTCCGGCGTGGTGCCGACATGGGGATAGAAGGCCGAATAGGCGCGGTTCCAGCCAACGATCGACCAGTGTGGTGTGGTGGCGAACGCCGGGGAGTCGCCGAGCGCGTCGAGCAGCCGCTGCACGTGCGCCGGGAACGGCACCGGCGCGGAGGCAAGGGGCGCCTCGTGCCCGTGGTGGGTCAGCCGCAGGACGTAGGCGTGTTCGGCTGGGGACAGCAGAAGGGTGCGCGCCAAGGCATTCATCACCTGGCGGGACGGCGAGATGTCCCGGCCCTGCTCGAGCCAGGTGTACCAGGTGAGGCTCACGCCCGACAGCAGCGAGACCTCCTCGCGGCGAAGCCCGGGGGTCCTGCGCTGGCCGGTGATCTCGAGCCCGACCGCCTCCGGCGCGAGCTGGCGCCGGCGACTGAGCAGGAAGGCTGCGAGCTCGCCGCGAGCAGCCGAGTTCAGCACCACCGCCGGCCCCTGTCGTCGAGATCAGGGTAGTAGTGCCGGTACCAGCACCACCAGTGTTCTTGTACGAATGCGCAGCTGGGCGGACCGTGCAGTCATGTCGAACTGCGACCCCCGCTCCCGGAGCCGCGAGGTCACCGAGGGGCTCGAGCGAGCCGCGGCGCGGGGCCTGCTGCGCGGAGCCGGGCTCGGCGACGCCGATCTTGACAAGCCGCAGATCGGGGTGGGCTCGTCATGGAACGAGATCACGCCGTGCAACCTCAACCTTGACCGGCTGGCCTCGGCGGTCAAGGAGGGCGTGCACGCGGCCGGCGGGTATCCGTTGCAGTTCGGAACCATCTCGGTCAGCGACGGCATCGCGATGGGCCACGAGGGGATGCATTACTCGCTGGTGTCCCGCGAGGTGATCGCGGACAGCGTCGAGACGGTGATGCAGGCCGAGCGCATGGACGGGTCGGTGTTGCTGGCCGGCTGTGACAAGTCGCTGCCAGGCATGCTCATGGCCGCGGCCCGGCTCGACCTGCCCTGCGTCTTCCTGTACGCGGGAACGTCCCTGCCGGGCGTGGCGAGCCTGTCCGACGGCTCCGAGCGCGAGGTCAACATCGTCGACGCGTTCGAGGCGGTCGGTGCCTGCGCGGCGGGCTTGATGAGCCGTCGGGACGTGGACACGATCGAAAGGGCCTTCTGTCCCGGGGAGGGCGGCTGCGCCGGGATGTACACCGCGAACACGATGGCGAGTCTGGCCGAGGCACTTGGCCTTTCGCTGCCGGGCAGCGCCGCGCCCCCCGCGACCGACCGCCGCCGTACCGCCTTCGCCCACCAGTCGGGCTCCGCGGTCGTGGAGCTGCTCCGGCAGGGGATCACCGCCCGCCAGGTCCTGACCCGCGAGGCGTTCGAGAACGCGGTCACCGTCCTCATGGCGCTCGGCGGATCCACCAACGCGGTCCTTCACCTGCTGGCCATCGCCGACGAGGCCCGGGTCCCGCTGACCCTGGACGACTTCGCCCGGATCAGTGCTCGGGTGCCGCACCTGGCGAACGTCAAGCCGTTCGGCCCGCACGTGATGCGCGACGTCGACCGGGTCGGCGGTGTCCCCGTGGTGATGAAGGCGCTGCTGGACGCCGGCCTGCTGCACGGCGACGCCCTCACCGTGACCGGCAGGACGCTGGCGGAGAACCTGGCGGCCGTCGACCCGGCCCCGCCGGACGGCACCGTCCTGCGGCCGGTCTCCCAGCCGCTGCACCGCACCGGCGGGGTGAGCGTCCTGCGCGGGTCGCTGGCGCCGGACGGCTCCGTGGTGAAGTCGGCCGGCTTCGACGCCAGCGGCTTCCACGGCAGAGCAAAGGTCTTCGACGGTGAACGCGCCGCCATGGACGCCCTGACCGCCGGTCGGATCTGCGCCGGAGATGTCGTCGTTCTCCGCTACGAGGGGCCGAGGGGTGGGCCGGGGATGCGCGAGATGCTCGCCATTACCGGCGCGATCAAGGGCGCAGGGCTGGGCAGGGACGTCCTGCTGCTCACGGACGGCCGCTTCTCCGGCGGCACCACCGGCCTGTGCGTCGGACATGTCGCGCCCGAGGCCGCCGTGGGCGGCCCCATTGCGCTGGTCGCTGACGGCGATGAGATCCGGCTCCACCTGGCAGGGGGACGCCTCGACCTGCTGGTGGACCCGGTGGAAATCGAGCGCCGCCGAGACGTCTGGGTCCCCGATGACCGTGCCGCCCCGCGCGGTGTCCTGTCCAAGTACGCCCGCACGGTCGGCTCCGCCGCCAGCGGAGCCGTCTGCAGCTGAACTGACCCGCTCGTCAGCTGCCGACGACGAGCGCCAGCGTGAAACCGTCGTATCCCTTGCTCCCCACCGTCTGGACGGTCGTCGCGGACAGCCGGTCGTCCGACATCAGCATCTCGTTCAGACGGCGAACGCCCTGGACGTTCTCGTCCCCGTCGGCGTCGAGGACCGCGCCGCCTCGGACGGCGTTGTCGACGATGATCAGCGAGCCGGGGTGCGTGAGCCGCAGTGCCGCGAGAACGTAGTCGGCGATGCTCGGCTTGTCCGCGTCGATGAAAATCACGTCGAAGTCGTCGTCGAGGGCGGCCAGCGAGTCCGCAGCCGGGCCGACGCGTACGTCGACGACCGTCTCCAGGCCGGCCCTCAGCACGTTGGCGCGGGCGACCGCGGCGTGGTGCTCGCTCAGCTCGAGGGTGACCACCTGCCCGTCGGGCGCGACGGCCCGGCCGAGCCAGATGGTGCTGTAACCGCCGAGCGTCCCGATCTCGAGGACGCGGCGAGCCCCGACCGCCCGCGTCAGCAGATGGAGCAGCTTGCCCTGTGCGGGGCTGACGCTGATCGCGGGAAGGCCCGCGCGGGCGTTGTCCGCGAGCGCCGCCTCGAGTGCCTCGTCGGAGGCACCGATGACCTGTTCGATGTACGCGTCGACCGCGCGCCACGTCTGCTCGTCCACGTGCACATGATGGCCCACCGGGCCGGGAAGGAAGGACGTGCGGCTGACGTTGGATCCGGCACTGGCGTCGCCTCGACCTCGGGAGACCCCTCAACCTCGGGAGACCACTGTGGTGAGCGTTCTGCAGGACCGGCCGGTCGACTCGGGCCCGCCCGAGCGGCGCCCGCGCACTCGTGGCACGGCAGTTCGGCTGGGTGGAGCGGCACTGGTCGCTGTGCTGGCGGTCGTCGCCGCCGATCGGGCGCTGGATCTGCTGCCCAGCTTCGACAATCCACTGCGCGAGCAGGTCGTCGACCGCGAGCGCCCGGCCTTGATGCTCGCGCTGTCGGACCTGGACGACTATCACGCAGCGCAGGGCACCTACCAGGTGGTCGTCGACCTCGAGCGGGACACCCCGTTCGTCCCTGGCATCGTGAAGGGTGAACGGACGACCTATCTCGCCTCGGGCACCGTCGACGGGGTCGTCGACTTCAGTGCACTGGGTGCAGGTGCGGTGCAGATCCAGGGTGAGGCCCTGACGATCACGCTGCCGGCGCCACGACTCGGCGAAGCCGCCGTCGACCTCGAGAACAGCAGGGTGGTCTCGCGGGACCGCGGTGTGCTCGATCGGATCGGCGGGGCGCTGAGCGACAGCCCCACGTCCGAGCGCGATGTCGCGCTGCTGGCCGAGGGCAAGCTCACGGACGCCGCTGCCTCGAGCGACCTGCTGCGCCGAACCCAGGACAACACGCGCAACATGCTCACCGGTCTTGCCCGCTCGTTCGGCTACACCGACGTGACAGTGCTTTTCGACGCCGCCGCGGGGACCTGACGCCGCCGCTCAGCACTGGTCCGAGGGCAGGGTCTCGCGCGCCAGCGCCTCGATCACGTCCTGGATGTCGCCGCGGCGCGCAAACGTAGACCGCTGTCGGCGCGCACCCGAGCCGCGACCGAGCACGGCGGCAACAAGAGCGTCCACTTCCGCGACCTCCCCCGACTCCTCCAGCGCCGGGCGCACGTGCGCCAGCAAGGCGGCGACGGCGTCCGCAGCGGGCACCGGTACGCCGGCCTGGGGGTCGAGAAGCTCACCGTCGACGCCGAACCGCGCTGCCCGCCAGGTTGCCGCCCGCAGCACCTCGGCCGGCAGGTCCGGGTTCGGCGCGCCCTGCTCCTCGGCCAGCAGGCAGATCTGGGTGATGGCGCGACACAGGCCGGCGAGCAGCACCGCATCGTCGACGGCGAGGCAGACGTCGGCGACCCGGAACTCAACGGTCGGGTAGCGCTGCGAAGGTCGGGCGTGCCAGTAGAGCATTCCGCGGTCGCGCAGCACGCCGGTGGCGAGCAAGCGCTGCACGAGCACCTCGTAGTCCTCGTGGGAGGTCAGCGCAGGCGCCGGCCCGGAGGTCGGCCATCGCGACCAGACCTCGCTGCGGTAGCTCGCATAGCTGGTGTCGCTTCCCTGCAGGAAAGGCGAATTCGCCGACAGGGCGAGCAGCACCGGCAGCCACGGGCGCGAGCGTCGGAGCACGGTCACCGCATCCGTCGGCTCGTCGACAGCAACGTGGACATGACAGCCACACGTGACCTGCTCGCGCGCCGTCGGGCCGAACAGCTGCGCCATCGCCTGGTAGCGCGGGTCGTCGGTCGTGGCCACCTGGTCCGCCGGGGCCGGAAAGGTCCCGCTGGCCAGCAGTGCGCATCCTGCCGCCTCGGCGCTGTCGGCGAGTCCCCGGCGCAGGCGGACGAGCTCGCTCCTGACCTCCGTCAGGGTGGTGCAGGTCGCTGTCCCGACCTCCACCTGGGAACGCAGCAGCTCCGGATCGACGTCGTCGCCGAGCCGACGACGAGCGGCGGCGAGCACCTGCGAGGCATCCGGGCGCAGGGCACCGGTGGTCAGGTCAGCGAGGTGGAACTCCTCCTCGACGCCGACGGTAGCCAGCCTCACCCGGCGCTACTGGATTCCGACGTCCGGCGAGGGCAGCTGATAGGCCAGCGAGCTGTCCGCGATGGCGGCCACCCCCGGAACGGACGCGAGCAGCAGCCGTCGCTCCTCGCTGATCGAGCCGGTGATGATCCCGACGCCGTCGAGCACCTGCTCGACCTGCATCCCCTGGTCCTGCAACGCCCGGGCGACGCTGCCCATAGATTCCAGGTGCTCGTCGTCGATCGAGACACTGATGTGCGACATGAGGGAAAGGTACGCCCGCCGTTCACTGGGGCGCCAGGACCAGGCCACCGCCGACGTCGACCGAAGCAGCTGACAACCGGTCGCTCTCCATGGACAGGACCGCCCACAGCTCGCGGCCACGAAGACCCGTTCGCTCCGCCCAGAGAGCGGCCAGGCCCGCGACGTGCGGGGTGGCCATGCTGGTGCCGCTGATGGTGTTGTAGCGGGTCGGCATCGGCCAGCTGGAAAGGACATCGACGCCCGGCGCCGCGACGTCGACCTGCCCGCCCCGGGTCGCCGGCAGGCTCCGGGCGGAGAACCGGGCGACCTCGAGCCGCTGGTCGAGTGCAGCGACGGCCATGATGTACGGGCTGCTCGCCGGCGGGCCGACGAAGCCCGGCTGACCGGCATCGCGGTCGGCGTTGTTGCCGGCCGCGGCGACGATCAGCGAGCCGCGGTCGAGGGCTCGCCGCCCTGCCGTGGTGTAGGGCGGGTGCACGGCGGCGACGTCGGCGCCGAGCGACATGGAGATCACCGCGCAGCCGTTCGCCACCGCCCAGTTGATGCCGGCGAGGATCCCGGCATCGTCGCCGGCGCCGGCGTCGCTGAGCACCTTGCCCACGAACAGGTCCGCCTCGTGCGCCACGCCGTAGCGAGGGCCGGTGGACGGGTTCTTCGGGCCGCAGGCAGTGCCCACGACGTGCGTGCCGTGCCCGTGCCCGTCCTGCGGACCTTCGCCGCGGACGAACGACTGCGCCGTCACGCTCCGGCCCCGGAAGTCCGGGTGCTCGAGGTCGAAACCAGTGTCCAGTAAAGCAACCTGGATCCCGCGCCCGGACAGGGGCGAGGAGTCGACGCGGGTGGCCCGCAACCCCCAGGTGTGCTCGGCGGTGTCGGCGAAGGGCGGCCCGGTCTCGGCGGGCAGCCCCGCCCCGCCCTGGGAGGCAGCGAGGAGCCGGGCGCTCAGGTCTGCGACGCCGTCGCAGTAGCCCTTCACGTACGACGCCTCGTCGGCTGGCAGGACGTGGTGCACCAGCTCCGGGGACACCGACAGGATGGGACCGGCGGTGGCCTGCGCCGGTTCGGTGGTCATGACCGCCATGCCCAGCTCGCTGAAGATGGTGACGTCTGCCTCGGTTGTCTGCTCCAGGTCGACGTTGTCGTCCTCGAAGTCGCGTGAATCGGCCACGGTCAACCCGCCGCGCATCGCGCCCAGCAGGTCGGCGCGGTTCATGTCTTCTGCGAACACCACGATGAAGCGACCGGTTCGCTGTCCCTTCCGGATGGCCGGCGATGCACCGATCATGTCTTCTCTCCGTCCGGTTGGTGCGCGTCGAGGTAGGCCCTGGCCATCCGCTTCGGCGCGGAGGCCAGCCACGCTTCAATCACCAGCTCCACGAGCTCCGGACCGGGAATTCGTTCGAGGCGCACCAGGACTGCCGGATAGCCGTCGAAGTGCGGGGTGGTGAAGTAGACCTCCGGCTCCGTGGAGACCAGCGACTCCTTGACGCCGACGTCGGCCACCCGTACGCCGAGGACCGGTCCGTCCGGAGCGTCGTCGCCGAGGGCTTCGCGGTCGGCCGTGCGAAGCGGCCGTTCCCAGGCGAACCCCTTCTCCTTGACAGTCCACCGCAGCAGGCCACGGGAGGACGTCTCGCTGGCGCCGGGCAGTTCCAGTGCGGCCCGTCGCACGTCGTCCCAGGTGGGCATAACCGGACAGTAGGACACATCACCAACCCATACCGGAGATCCGATGACGTCGAGGCACGATCACGCGGTCGGCCACACGGACGGCCACGGCCACGATCATCCGAGCGGGGTGAGGGGCTGGCTCGGCTCCACCTTCGGCTCGCACAGCCACGACGCGGCCGACTCGGTGGACGCGGCGCTCGAGTCCAGCGCCGAGGGCATTCGCGCCGTGAAGATCAGCCTCGTCGCGCTGTTGGTGACCGCGCTCGCGCAGGCCGTCGTCGTGGCCTTTACCGGGTCGGTGGCGCTGCTCGCCGACACGATCCACAACTTCTCCGACGCACTGACCGCGGTGCCGCTGTGGATCGCCTTCGTGGTCGGCCGGCGCGCTGCCTCACGGCGCTACACCTACGGCTACGGGCGGGCCGAGGACCTCGCCGGCATCTTCATCGTGTTCATGATCGCGCTGTCCGCGGTGGTGGCCGGTTACGAGTCCGTCCGCCGGCTGCTCGATCCGCAGCCGGTCACGAACGTGGGGATCCTCGTCGCCGCGGGACTCATCGGCTTCGCCGGCAACGAGCTCGTCGCGCTCTACCGCATCCGGGTCGGGCGGAAGATCGGGTCGGCGGCGCTCGTGGCCGACGGACTGCACGCGCGTACGGACGGCTTCACCTCCCTCGCCGTCGTCGGTGGAGCTGTGGGCGTGCTCGCCGGGTTCCCGCTGGCTGACCCGCTGGTCGGCCTGGGCATCACCGTGGCCATCGTGTTCGTCCTGCGCAGCGCCGCTCAGGACATCTACCGGCGGTTGATGGACGCCGTCGAGCCCGAGCTCGTCGACGCCGCCGAGGCCAGCCTCCGCTGCACCCCCGGTGTGCTCGAGGTCCAGGAGCTGCGGCTGCGCTGGACCGGTCACCGGATCCGGGCCGAGACCGGCATCGTCGTCGACGCCGCGCTCAGCCTCGTCGAGGCCCACGCGATCGCCGTCGCGGCGCACCACCGGCTGCTGCACGACGTACCGAAGCTCCTCGACGTCACGGTGCACGTCAACCCGGCCTACGACGGCACGGACGGGAACCACGACGGCCTCGCGCACCACCTGTCCGGGCGGTCGCACACCCACACCTGAGGTTGCGGGGTCCTCGACGCCTCTGGCAGCCGGCCTTCCTGCCCGCGCGGTTCTCGGTGCCATGGCAGCCCGGCTGGTGCTCGGGGCCGGCACCGAGATCACCCCGGTCCCCGGCGTGAACGGCATCTGCGACAGTTGCCGTCGTGGCGCAGCAGACCTGGCAGCGGGTGCGGGAGGCCTCCTCGCCGCTCAGCTCCGACGCCGTCCGGACGATGGAGCGGCTGCCGTGGTTCGCCGGTCTGCCGGCCGAGCAGCGCTCCTACGTCGGGCTCGTCGTGCACAAGGGGCTCGAGTTGTTCGCCGAGTGGATGCGGCAGCCCGACCAGCCGCTGCCGGTCGGACCGGAGGTCTTCGCGGCCGCCCCGCGCGAGCTGGCCCGGCACATCAACCTCAAGCAGACGGTCCAGCTGATCCGGGTCGCCGTCGACATCGTCGAGCAGGCGGTGCCCGCGCTGGCGCTGCCGGGCGACGAGGGGATGCTGCGCGAGGCGGTGCTGCGCTACTCGCGCGAGCTCGCTTTCGGCGCGGCCGACGTCTACGCCGCCGCCGCCGAGGCGCGCGGAGCCTGGGACGCCCGGATCGAGGCTGGGGTCGTCGACGCCCTGGCGCGTGGACACGCCGGGGAGCTGACGCTGTCGCGCGCCGGCTCGCTCGGTTGGCTGCGCTCGGAGTGGGTGGTTGCGCTCGCGACCCCCGCGCCCACCGCACTGGACCTGTCGCCGCTTCGCGCGGCCGCCCGGCACAGCGGGCTCGGCCTGCTCGCCGGCGAGGCGGCCAGCGCGCTGGTGCTCATCCTGGGCGGCACCACCTCGATCGACGCGGCTGTCGACCAGGTCCTCGCTGCGCTGCCCGACAAGCCTGTGGTCATCGGACCGCAGGCCGCAGACCTGTCGTCCGCGGCTCCGTCGGTGCAGGAGGCGCTCGCCGGGCTGGCCGCCGTCCCGGCCTGGCCGCAGGCCCCGCGGCCCGTCCCGGCGAGCCATCTGCTGGCCGAACGGGCGGTGCTGGGCGAGCAGGCAGCCCGGCGCCGGGTGCTGGAGGAGGTCTACAGTCCGCTGCTCGACGCCGGCGGCGACCTGCTCGCGACCGCGGCGGCCTATCTGGAGGGCGGCGGGTCGGTCGAGGGCACCGGCCGCACCCTGTTCCTGCACCCGAACACCGTTCGGTATCGGCTTCGTAAGATCGTCGACTCGACGGGGTACGACCTGACCGACCCTCGGGACGGTCTTGTGGTGCGCGTCTCACTCATCCTCGGCCGCACGCTCCCGTTGTAGGTTACCGACAATTGCTGGCCGCTTTCTCCGTGCGTGGCAACCGCGACGGACGGGGCCCACCCGGGCAATGTCATAGATGTGCTTCTTCTTCTTTCGCCAGGCCAAGGCTCCCAGTCCGCTGGCATGCTCGAGCCCTGGCTCGACCTGCCCGATGCCCGCGCCCGCCTGGCCCACTGGTCCGAGCTGACCGGCCTGGATCTGGTCGCCCTCGGGACGACCGAGCCCAACGAGGTGGTGCGCGCCACCGAGGTGACGCAGCCGCTGCTCACCGCCGCCGCACTGCTCAGCGGCCGGGCCCTGCTCGCCGGCGGCAGTCCCGACCTGGTGTGCGGGCACAGCATCGGTGAGCTGTCCGCGGCCGCCTTCGCCGGCGTGCTTTCCGACGACGAGGCGGTCGAGCTCGCGGCCGGCCGCGGCCGGCTGATGGCCGAGGCCGCACAAGCGCAACCGACCGGGATGCTCGCTCTGCTCGGTGGAGAGCTCGACGAGGACGACTACCGGTCGGCCGGCCTCGAGCTCGCCACGGTCAACGTCGCCGGCCAGGTCGTGCTCGGCGGCCCCATCGAGGCCCTCGACGCCTGGACGCCGCCCAAGGGCGTGCGGGCGCGCCGGCTCGAGGTCGCGGGCGCCTTTCACACCTCGGCCATGGCGTCGGCGGTGGAGGGCTTCGCCGCCTTGGTCGCGACGCTCGAGCCCGACGATGCCACCTGCGACGTCATCGCCAACGCCGACGGCGCCGTGCTGCGCGACGGCCGCGAGGTGCTCGACCGGCTGGTCGGGCAGCTGACGCGGCCGGTCCGCTTCGACCTCTGCCTCGCCGCCGCTGCCGCCGCCACCGAGGCGGTCGAGCTCGCACCAGCCGGCGTCCTCAAAGCCCTGATGAAGCGGGCGTTGCCGGACGTGCCGGTCACCGCCCTTCGCACCCAGGACGACCTGCTGGTGACCGCATGAGAGCCGCTGCGCTGCTCGGCCTGGGGGCCCACCGCCCCGGCCGCCGCGACGACAACGCCGAGATCTCGATCCGCACCGACTCCTCCGACGCCTGGATCCGCGAGCGCAGCGGCATCGTCACGCGCGGTGTGGCCGGTCCGGACGAGTCGGTCGTCGACATGGCCGCCCTCGCCGGCGGCAAGGCTCTCGCCGCCTCGGGCATCGACGCCGAGGACATCGGCCTGGTCCTGCTGGCCACCTGCTCGATGCCCGGGCCGCTGCCCGGCGGGAGTCCCGAAGTCGCCTCGCGGTTGGGGGCCAAGCACGCGGGGGCCTCCGATGTCGGAGCCGGCTGCGCGGGCTTCACCTACGCCCTGTCCATGGCCGCTGATGCGGTGCGCGCCGGCAGCGCCGACAACGTGCTCGTCGTCGGGTCCGAGAAGTTGCTGCCGCTCGTCGACCCGGAGGACCGCGGCACCGCGTTCCTGTTCGGCGACGGTGCGGGGGCCGCCGTGGTCGGGCTGGCCGAGACCGACGGGATCGGCCGCGCGGCCTGGTCGCACGACGGGGCCCAGCACGCCCGCCTGGTCATCGACGGCACCCCGCAGCGCCTGAAGATGGAGGGCCGCGCCATCTATCGCTGGGCCACGGCCTCGCTGCCCGACCTGGCCCGGCGGGCCTGCGAGCTGGCCGGGACCACCCCGCAGGAGCTCGCGGCGTTCGTGCCGCACCAGGCCAACCTGCGCATCACCGAGGCGGTCGTGAAGAGCCTCGCCCTGCCGGAGTCGGTCGTCGTCGCCCGCGACGTCGTCGAGAGCGGCAACACCAGCGCCGCCTCCGTACCCCTTGCTCTTGCCCGGCTGCACGAGCTGGGACAGGTACGCCGCGGTGACCAGATCCTGCTGCTCGGCTTCGGCGCCGGACTGACCGCCGCCGGTCAGGTCGTCCGCTGCCCCTGACCGCACCACTCACCTAGTTCCTCGACTCGAAGGAGATCCCCATGACCACCGCTTCCACCGCCACCCGTGAAGAGCTGCTCGCCGGCCTCGCCGAAGTGCTCGAGGAGGTTGCCGGAACCCCCACCGAGAAGGTCGTCCCGGAGGCCACCTTCGACGCCGACCTCGACATCGACTCGCTCACCATGGTCGAGGTCGTCGTTGCCTGTGAGGAGCGCTGGGAGGTCCGCATCCCGGACGAGGCCCTCGAGACCCTGCGCACCGTCGGCGACGCCATCGACTTCATCTCCTCCGGCTCCGGCGCCGCCGCGTGACGGCCGCCACCTCGCGCGCGCCCGCAGTCATCACCGGGCTCGGCGCGATCACCCCGCTGGGCCCCGACGTCGCCGCGTTGCAGGAGGGGCTGCTCAGCGGCCGCTCCGGCGTGACGCTGCTCGAGGAGCCCGAGTTCGCCGACCTCGCCGCGCGCCTCGCGGCTCGGGTCGACATGACCGACCGGCTGCCGCGGGTCGAGGCCCGCACGCTCGACCGGGTCCAGCAGGTCGCCCTGGTGGCGGCGCGCGAGGCCTGGGCCGACGCCGGCGAGCCGGAGGTCGAGCCCGAGCGGCTGGCCGTCGTGATCGGCTCCGGTATCGGCGGCGCTCTGACGATCCTCAGCCAGAACGACGTGCTGCGCGAGAAGGGCCCGCGCCGGGTCAGCCCCCACCTAGTCCCGATGCTGATGCCGAACGGGCCGGCGGCCACCGTCGGTCTCGAGATCGGCGCCCGCGGCGGTGTGCACTGCCCAGTGAGCGCCTGCGCCTCGGGCGCCGAGGCGCTCGCCGTCGCCCTCGAGCTGCTGCGCTCGGGCCGGGCCGATGTCGTCGTCACCGGTGGCGCCGAGGCGTGCGTGCACCCGCTGCCGCTGGCCGGGTTCGCCCAGATGCGCGCGCTGTCCATGCGCCACGACGAGCCGGAGGCTGCCAGCCGCCCGTACGACAAGGGCCGCGACGGCTTCGTGCTCGGCGAGGGCGCCGGCGTCCTGGTCCTCGAGACAGAGGAGCACGCCAAGGCGCGCGGTGCGACGGTGCACGGCCGCCTTGCCGGTGCCGGGCTCGCCAGCGACGCCCACCACGTCACCGCGCCGGATCCCTCCGGTGCCGGTGCTGCCCGCAGCATCACCCTCGCCCTGCGTGACGCAGGCGTGAGCGCCGAGGACGTCGGGCACGTCAACGCCCACGCGACGTCCACGCCGCTCGGCGACCTGGCCGAGGCTCGGGCGCTTCACCTCGCCCTGGGCAGTCACCGCCCGCCGGTGACGGCGACCAAGTCCAACACCGGCCACCTGCTCGGCGCGGCCGGCGCGGTGGAGGCGATCGCCGCCGTCCTCGCGCTGAAGAGCGGGGTCGTCCCGGCGATCCGCAACCTCGACGACCTCGACGACGAGGCCGATGTCGACGCGGTCCGCACCGTCGCCCGCGAGCACGCGCACGACGTGGCGCTCAGCACGTCCTTCGGCTTCGGTGGCCACGACGTCTCGCTGGTCATGACGCGATGACCAGTCTTCTCACCCCGCCCGTCGCGGCGGCGCAGGCACGCGCCCGCCTCGACGCGCTGCTCGACCACTGGGACCTGATCGAGGCCGCCGACGGCGTGGTCGTCGGGCGCGGCATGGTCGGCAGCACCGAGGTGTTCGCCTTTGCCACCGACGCCAAGGTCCAGGGCGGCGCCCTCGGGATCGAGAGCTGCCGCGCGATCGCTGCGGTCACCCACCGCGCCGTCGACGAGAAGCTGCCGGTCATCGGCATCTGGCACTCCGGCGGGGCTCGGCTGCGCGAGGGCGTTGCGAGCCTGCACGCCGTCGCGCTCGTGTTCGCCGCGCAGGTACGCGCCAGCGGCCGGGTCCCCCAGCTGTCGGTCGTGCTCGGCCCGGCCGCGGGCGGCGCTGCGTACGGCCCGGCCCTGACCGACCTCGTCATCACCGGTCCGGAAGGACGGGTGCTGGTCACCGGCCCGGACATCGTGCGCAAGGTCACCGGTCAGGACGTCGACGCCGAGCGGCTCGGCGGGCCGGCCACGCACTCCAAGAGCGGGGTGGTGCACCTCACCGCCAAGAGCGAGCCGCACGCGCTGCACCAGGCACGGGTGCTCGTCGACCTGCTGGCCCGGCCGGGCGAGCTCGATCTGCGGCGCACCCACGGACCCGACCCGACCGACCTGGTCCCGGACAGCCCGCGCGCGTCCTACGACGTGATGCCGGTCATCAACGCGGTGCTCGATCCGGGCACTTTCGTCGAGTTGCAGGCCGGCTGGGCCGCCAACGTCGTCACCGGGCTGGCCCGGCTCGCGGGGCGCACCGTCGGCCTGGTCGCCAACAATCCGCTGAGCATGGCTGGCTGCCTCGACGCCGCCAGCGGCGACAAGTCCGGCCGCTTCGTGCAGTGGTGCGACGCGAACGGGATCCCGCTGATCTTCCTCGTCGACGTGCCCGGCTATCTGCCCGGTGTCGGGCAGGAGGACGCAGCCGTCGTCCGTCGTGGCGCCAAACTGCTCCACGCCTACGCCGCCTGCGTCGTCCCCCGGCTGACCGTCGTGCTGCGCAAGGCCTATGGCGGGGCGTTCATCGCCATGGGCAGCAAGGGACTCGGCGCGGACGCAGTCTTCGCCTGGCCGGGCGCCGCTGTCGACGTCATGGGAGCCGTTGCCGCCATCGAGGTGCTGAACCGCCGCGAGCTGGCCGCCGAGCCCGATCCCGAGCGACGCGCCGAGCTCGTGCTCAAGCTGTCAGCCGCGCACGAGGCAACGACCGGCGGCCTTGCCAACGCGGTCGGCTGCGGCGCCGTCGATGAGGTCGTCGAGCCCAAGCAGACCCGTCGCCGGCTGGTCCAGGCGCTCGCTGCTGTCCCTGACCGGGGCCGCGGCGAGCATCGGAACCCCCCGCTGTGAGCGTCCTGCAGGAGTGCGGCGAAGGCCGGATCGGTGGGATCGAGTACACCGTCCTGGGTGACGGCGGCCCCGTCACGGTTTTCGCGCACGGCCTGGGTGGCACGTCCGGCGAGACCCGACCGCTCGCGCTGAAGGCCCCAGGCACGCGGGTCCTGCTGAGCTTCCGGGGTCACGGCGACAGCGACGCGCTCGTCGACGGCTGGGACTACGACGTGCTCGCCGACGACCTGCGCACGGTCGCCGACCACGTCGGCGCGACCGCATGTGTCGCGCTGTCGCTCGGCTGCGGGGCGCTGCTGCGCATCCTGCGTGACGAACCGACCCGCTTCGACCGGCTTGCCTTCGTCATGCCGGCCGCCATCGACGCCGACCGCGCCGACGGCGCGACCTTGCGTCTCGAGTCGCTCGGCGCCGCGATCGACCGTGGCGACGTGGAAGCGGTGACAGCCGCGCTGATGTCCGAGGTCCCGACGGCGCTGCGGGAGCGGCGGGCCATCCCGCTGCTGCTCAACCGCCGCGCCGAGGCGCTCGTACGCCGTCCTGCTCCCGTCCCGCGCCGGACCGACCGGCCGTTGGACGACCGCAGTGTCCTGTCCAAGGTCAGCGCGCCGGCACTGGTCATCGGCCAGGCCGACGACCACCTGCACCCGCTGGCGCTCGCCCGCGAGCTGGCAGCCGCCCTCCCGGCGGCGGAGCTGCTCGCATTGCCCGAGGGCGGGGTCTTTTGGACCGCGACCGCCGAAGCGCAGACCGCGCTCGCCGACCATCTCGGGTCGGCCGACATCGAGGAGATCTGATGAACGACCTGCTGAAGGGCAAGCGCCTGCTTGTCACCGGAGTGCTCACCGATCGTTCGATCGCCTTCTCCGTCGCCCGGCTCGCCGCCGAGCAGGGCGCCACCGTCGTGCTGAGCTCGTTCGGCCGCGGCGCGGGCATCACCGCGCGGATCGCCAAGCGGCTGCCCGGCTCACCCGCCGTCATCGAGCTGGACGTGACGTCCGAGGAACACCTGGCCGCGCTGCCGGAGCGGCTCGGCGAGCACGTGGACGGGCTCGACGGGGTGCTGCACGCGATCGGCTTCGCACCCGCCTCCTGCCTCGGCAACGGACTGCTCGAGACCCCGTGGGAGGACGTGGCCACAGCCCTACAGGTGTCGACGTGGAGCTATGCCGCGCTCGCCCGCGCCTGCCTGCCGATGATGCCGACCGGGTCGTCCTACGTCGGGCTGGACTTCGACGCGACGGTGGCCTGGCCGGCGTACGACTGGATGGGTGTGGCCAAGGCCGGACTCGAGTCGGCCAACCGCTATCTGGCCCGGGATCTCGGTCAGCACGGTGTGCGCAGCAACCTCGTCGCGGCCGGACCGCTACGCACGATGGCGGCCAAGAGCATCCCCGGGTTCGAGAAGTTCGACGAGGTGTGGCAGGAGCGGGCGCCGCTCGGCTGGGACGTCGACAACGCCGAGCCGGTGGCCCAGGCGTGCGTCGCGCTGCTGTCGGACTGGTTCCCGGCCACCACCGGGAGCATCGTGTACGTCGACGGAGGCTTCCGGGCCGTCGGCGCCTGAGCGGCCGGTCCGCACCCGGCTGCTCGACAGGCTGGGCGGCACAGGCCGTACCGTGCGCCGGTGACTTCTTACTGCGCACCCTGCCTCACCGACCTCGCCCTGGTCCGCGACGCCGCCACCACGGTGGCCGGCACCGCCGCGTGCATGGCGCACGCGGTCCTGCTCACCCACAGCACCGATGACGCCGGCCGTCGGCGGCAGCGCCTCGACGCCTTACGGGCGCTCGCCGCCGGTAAGGCCGAGACGGCCGAGCCGGCCGAGCAGGCCAAGCTCGAACTGCTGGTCCAGGAGTACGGGTTGGCCGGCGCCATGGACATGGGCGGCCCGGAGCGGCGGCCGGCGAAGCAAGGGCGCCCGGGCCCGGGTTCTGGTGGCGGTCCCGGTCACGGCGGTGGTCCGAGTCATGGTGGTGGTCCGAGTCATGGTGGTGGGCCGGCGCACGGCGGCGCTCCGGCCAAGGACGGCCCGGGCGAGGAGCGTCGGCCGCGCGGGCGCCGCGGCCGGCCCCGGCCGGGTGAGCGGCCGGGCGGCGAGCGGCCGGCCGGTGAGGGCGGCGAGTCACGTCGCGACGGGCGTCCGCGTCCGGAGCCGGCGCATGCTGCCGAGCAGGCGAACCCGGAGTTGGCGGCCTCCTCGCCGCCGCCGAGCGCGGAGTCGACGGCTCCCGCGCCGCCCGGCCCGGAGTCGACAGCTACCGGGCAGCAGGCCAGCCCCGAGTCGACGGGCCCGTCGCAGCCGGCCAGTCCTTCGGAGCCGGCCAGCCCGGCACCGGCACGTGTCCCGGAGCCCACGCCCCCGCCCGAGTCGACGAGCCCGTCCCTACCGCCGGGCGGTCCGGACCCGTCGACCCCTCCCGCGCCGCCGACCGGTTCCGAGTCGTCCAGCCCGCCGCTCCCGCCGCGCGCCTCGACGCCGGAGCCGCCCGCCACAGTGGGGGACAATTCCGGCGTACCGCCTGCGTCCTCGCCTGAAGCCGGAAACTGATTCATCCGAACGGGGGAATCGTCCCTTGCGCGATGAGGTTCACTACAGGTGCTGACCCGATACATGGCCCCCGGTCCCAAAACAGTCGCCTCGAGCGACACACCGCCGTGAGGCGACCTGACGGGAAAGCGCACGACAGCCGTCCCGGGCGACCGGGGCGGCTGTCGTGTTTCCTGCGTCCTGTGAGGAGAGCCGCGTGAGCCCGGACCGCCCGCCGCGCTGCCGGCCGCTGCCACCGCACCTGGTGGAGGCGGTCGCGGCGGTGCAGGACGAGGTGTCCGAGCTCGAGCTGCTGGACCGGCTGGACCGGGCGCTGGCAGCCCTGCCGCCGAACGAGCGGGCCGCCGTCGTCGCTGCGTACGCCTACGGCGAGGGCCCGGTGGGGGCCACGATGGAGCTCGAGCTCGACCCGGAGGACGCCGACGCGTTGGCGCGCAGCGGTCTGCAACTGCTCCGGGCCGCGCTGGCGGATGACTGAGCCGGTCGTGGTCTGCGCGCGGTGCCGGGCGATGGCGGCTCGGCAGCCGTTGACCTGGTCGACGATGCTCGACCGGGACGGCGGGTTGTTGCTGGTCTGCGACAGCTGCACCCGGGCGCACCTGCGGGCGATGGAGGCTCAGCTCGACGAGGAGTTCTGGTGAGCCTGCCCGAGGTGCCGGCTGGAGTGTGGCGGCACTGGAAGGGCGCGGACTACCTGGTGCTCGGCCTCGGTCACGACGCCGACGTCGAGGGCCGCACGGTGGTCGTCTACGTGCCGCTGTACGACGTGGCCGGGCCGCGGCTGGCGGTCCGGACGGTGGAGGGCTTTCTCGGAGAGGCTTCGCCCGGGGTGCCGCGGTTCGTCTACCGCGGGCCGGGCTGACCGGTGCTGAGCACCGGATCCGGTATGGGGTGCACCGGATCCAGGTCACCAAAACCGCTGTGCACAGGCTTCTTTGGCTTGACAGCCGTTCGAACAGGTGTACGATAAGGACATGCCCAGCAGCAGTCCGGAGCAGGAGTCGAACGCGCTGCTCGATGCCTGCCAGGAGAG
>JAHWJP010000137.1 GCA_019348355.1 Actinomycetota bacterium | reverse complement strand
CACGAGACCGAACTCGTAGTTCTCCAGGTAGCGCAGGCCGCCGTGCACGAGCTTGGAGCTCTTGCTGCTCGTGCCGCTCGCCAGGTCTCCCTTGTCGACGATCGCCACCCGCAGGCCGCGGCTCGCCGCGTCGAGGGCGACCCCGGCGCCGGTCGCCCCCATGCCGACGACCAGGACGTCGAGCTCGGCGCCGGCGGCGTCGGCGAGGTCTGCGGCGCGGGTCCGGACCGAGAAGGCAGGACTGCTCACAGGTAGCAGTCTGCCATCGGCTCCTGCACAGATCCCCACGACGGGCAGGAAAGCGGCGGTCGATGTCGAACCTCGTTCGCACCCGCACCGGAAGGTTTTCGCATGTCCCAAGCTCCGGGGTCTACCCGATCGACGCTTCGCCGCGGGGCGGTGCTGCTGACCGGGTTGCTCGGCGCCAGTCTTCTCGCGTTGCCGGCGACCCCGGCGGCGAACGCGATCAGCGAGCCACTTGCCGAGGCGACCGCCACCGACCTCACCAGCCTCGTGCGCGTGTCCACCCCGACCCGGGCCGACAAGGACCGGCTGAACGCCCTGGGCCTGGACCTGACCGAGCACGCGGGGGAGGACTTTGTCGAGGTGGTGCTCCACGGGGCCGCCGACAACGACGTCCTTCGCGCCGCGGGCTTCACCTGGGCAGTCGAGGTCGCCGACATGGCCGCGCGTGAACGGGACCGGGCAGGACTCGACGCGGCCTACGCCGCCAGCGTCGACGGCTCCCCGCTGCCCAGCGGACGTGAGACCTACCGCACCCTGGCCGACTACAACGCCGAGTTGCTCCAGCTGGCCGCGGACCACCCCGGGCTCGTCAAGAGCATCGAGCTGCCCGAGAAGACGATCGAGGGCCGCACCGTCCGGGGCATCGAGATCACCCGGGACGTCGAGGCGAGCGACGGCAAGCCGGTCTTCCTGCTCATGGGCCTGCACCACGCCCGCGAGTGGCCCTCCGGCGAGCACGCCATGGAGTTCGCGCAGGACCTGGTCCGCACGTTCACGGCCGGGGACGCCCGCACCACCGACCTGCTGTCCCGCGCCCGCGTGCTGATCGTGCCGGTCGTCAACGCCGACGGCTTCGAGCAGTCCCGCCGGGACGGGTCCTTCGTCGATCTTCGTGAGGTCGATGACGGGAGCACCGTCGCGATCCTCGGCACCCCGGGAGCTGCCTACAAGCGCAAGAACTGCCGGCCCGCCGACGGGATCGACTCCATCCCGGAAGGCGCGTGCGCGGCCTCGATCTCGCAGGGCGGCTTCGGCAACGGCGTCGACCTCAACCGCAACTACGGCGGCCTGTGGGGTGGCCCGGGAGCGGCGGCCACCCCGGAGGACCCGACCTACCGGGGTGCCGGTCCGTTCTCCGAGCCCGAGAGCCGCAACGTGCAGCAGCTGATCTCCTCCCGGCAGGTCACCACGCTGATCACCAACCACACCTTCAGCAACCTCGTGCTGCGACCGCCGGGCGTGCGCGCGCAGGGCCCGCCGCCGGACGAGGCGGTCTATGCGGCGCTCGGCGCCCGGATGGCCAGCAACAACGGCTACAAGAACCAGCCGTCCTACGCCCTCTACGACACCACCGGCACCACCGAGGACTGGAGCTACTACGCCACCGGCGGGCTCGGCTTCACCTTCGAGATCGGCGATGAGTTCCACCCGCCGTTCGAGGAGGTCGTCGATCAGTACCTCGGGCTGGGAGAGTTGGCCGGCAAGGGGAACCGGGAGGCCTACTACGAGGCGTTGACGAGCGCCGCCGACCCGGCACTGCACAGCGTGCTCGGCGGCAAAGCGCCCGCCGGCGCAGAGCTGACGCTGGTCAAGGAGTTCGCCACGCTGACCTCACCGGTCCTCAGCCCGGCTGGGACGACCGGTCCGCAGCAGGTTGTCACCGACCGGCTGCAGACGTCACTGGTCGTCGGCAAGTCCGGCAGGTTCACCTGGCACGTCAATCCCTCCACCCGACCGGCGGTCATGGCCAAGCGGCTCGAGGTGCTGTCCGAACCGCTCCGGTCGCAGAGCTTCGAGGGTGGCCCGACCGAACCGGCGACCGGCAGCGCGGACCACGAGTTCGTCGTGACCGAGTCCGGCGCCGGGTTGCTGCGGGTCGACCTGACCTGGCCGACGCCGGACGACTACGACCTCGAGGTCTATCTCCGGAAGCCGGACGGCGCCCTCGAGCGGGTCGCGTCCTCCGGTGCCTTCCTCGGCGAGAAGGAGACGGCCTTCGTCGAGGCGCCGGTGCCCGGCACCTATGTGCTGCGGGCGGTCAACTTCGCCTCGACGTCACCGACCTACACGATGACGGCAACGGTGTACGGGCAGCCCGACTACCAGCTGACACCGGGCCTGGTCGAGCAGTGGACGCTGATCTGCAGCATCGACGGCGCCGAGCGCAGTCGCCAACTTGTCACCGTTGACCGCGGCTCCAGCTCGAAGGTCGACCTGCGGGCCTGCAGGCGTTGAGGCTGCGAGCACTGGGCCTGCAGGCGCTGAGGCTGCGAGCACTGGGCCTGCAGGCGCTGAGGCCCACGCCCGTTCACCCCGCGCGCGCCGTCTCCAGGGCAGCGAGCATCCGCTCCAGCGGACTGTCCAGCCCCCACCGGTCGGCCAGCTCCACCAGCCGCTCGGGGTCGGCCGGCGCCCGCGGGAGCCGGTCGTCGAGCGGCGGCACCGGCAGGTCGCGGACGACCCGCGTCACCGCCGGCCCGACCGCCAGGTAGTCCCGGGCGGCCTCGAGCTTGGCCCGGCACCCGGCGGGGAAGCCGTCGGTCACCCCCTCATCGAGCGCCTGCACGATCTTCTCCACCGTGCCGAAGCGGCCCACGAGGGCCGCAGCGGTCTTCTCGCCGACGCCCTTGACCCCGGGCAGGCCGTCACTGGGATCGCCCCGCAGCACAGCGAAGTCGGCGTAGGCGCGGCCGGGGATGCCGTACTTCGCCGTGACGGCCGCCTCGTCGTACGCACGCAGCTTGTCCACGGTGTAGAGCACCCGGACTGGGCCGTCGTCGCGGACCAGCTGGAACAGGTCGCGGTCGCCGGTGACGACGTCGACCGCGCCGGTCTCCCGGGTGACGAGGGTGCCGAGCACGTCGTCGGCTTCGTAGCCTTCGACCCCTGCCGTCACGATCCCGAGCGCCTGCACTACCTCGAGCAGCACGGCCACCTGCGGCCCGAGGCTCTCCGGCTCTGCCTCGGCGCCGTTCTCGGTGAGGCGGTGGCTCTTGTACGACGGGACAGCCGCGACCCGGAAGGCCGGCCGCCAGTCCAGGTCGAGGCAGGCCACCAGCCGGGCCGGCCGGGTGTCCCGCACGATACGACTGATCATGTCGAGCGTCCCGCGCACCGCGTTGACGGGGGAGCCGTCCGGTGCGGTGACGGACTCCGGGACACCGTGAAAGGCGCGGTACCACAACGAAGGGGCATCCAGCAGCGTCAGTTGACCGGGCACCCGTGCACCCTCTCAGACCGGTCACTCACCCGGGAAAGCCGAGCGAGCGCAGCCAGGCGTGCATGCTGGCTTGATCCTGCAACCGCCACGAACGCCGATCCCGGGGACCCGGGAGGGGCAGGCGTCCCCACCGCTTGGTGTGAAAGATCCGCGCGGCTTCGAGATCATGCTCGGGGTCGCGATGCGCGGCGACTCTGCGGCCGGCGAGATCCCGGGCCGGCTCGTCGTGCAGGACGCTGGCGGCGGCCCGCAGGCCGAGCCGGTGGGCGGCACAGGCCGGGTCCAGCGCCAGCTCAGACGGGCTGGGCACCCGGACGCCCCAGCCATGCCGATCCCGGTGTGCACCGAAGCGATCTCCTGCGCGTCGACCTGGGCGACGTGCAGCTCGGAGGTGTCGGGCAGCGGCATGGGCTGCAGGTGGCGGAACGTCACCGCGATCACCTCGGGAACGGCAAGACCGGGCAGCCACACGCCGGCAGCGAGTGGACCGGACAGCGAGACCGGACCGTAGCTGCTCAGTCGGACCAGCTGCCGCCAACCTCTGGGCGGTGAGGTCAAGATGTTTCCGTTTCCCCCCAGCGCCAGGTGCAGACGCGTCGGCATGGCCTTGCGCAGATGGGCTCGAAGCTCCGGGTCCGCGCTGGGAACGCGGACGTCGACGGTCAGCTCGAGGCCGACCGCCGCCAGCAATGCGGTCAGCGTCGCCAGGGACGCGGTTCGGGCCCCGGATTCGACCGCTGCAACGGTGCTGGCCGACACACCCGCCAACGCCGCCAGCTCCCGCTGGCTGCAACCGGCCCGCCGACGCGCGCTGCGCAGTGCCTCGGCGCCGTCCATGCAACGACCCTCTCCCGGCCGTAGCGGCCGCGGCAGCCCCGCAGTCCGGTTGTGGACAAGCACACGCACCTGACCGGGCTGTGGACGGCTGGCAGTTTGATCAACAGGTGACCCACCCGGCAGGTAGCGAGGGCGGAAGGTGCACCACCCTTGCGCCCCTATGCAAACTGCCCCTGTGGTCAGGAGCAGTTTGCATAGGCCCCGAGGGGGTGGCCGTCCAACTGCCCGACACACCTGAGAGCCATGAGGGTCTGTCGCAGCGTGGTGGAGCACCGCTGGAAGCCCACCCCGCCACTGACTCAGCCACGACCCAGGACACGGTCGACGGCGATCTCGATCACCACCCGGGCGCGGTTGACGGCAGGCTCGCGATAGCGCAGGGCATAGCGCCGTACGGCCTCCAGCACCTCAGGAGCGAGGTGATTCGGGTCATGCATGGGCGAGGGTAGGCAGGCGGCGCCGGGGGACAGCCCTAGGCGTGGAGACCGGATTCCCTTCGGCTGACTCCCGCGACGACTTCGCGCGGGCGCGGCGCAACGCCGTCCTGGCTCGGCTCGCCGCGCGGCTGCGCATGCGCGAGGGCGACGTGGACGTGCTGCTGCCCTTCGATGAGGTGGTGGGGGCGCTCGGCCACCGCGGCGAGCAGAACCTCGGCCTGCACAGCGTCGACCTCGACACCATCGTCGGCTCGGTCGACCGGCGCGCCGGGTTCGACCGGCAGTTCCGTCCGACGAGCGACCTGACGCGCAGCCGGTTCGAGCGGCTCGCCCTCGCCGTGCGCCGGGGCGAGGATCTGCCGCCGATCGAGCTCTACCGGGTCGGCGAGGTCCACTTCGTGCGGGACGGTCATCATCGCGTCGCCGTGCTGCGGGCCCCTCGGCCGGGAGCTGGTCGCCGCGCGGGTGACGCTGGTGCGCACCGCCATGAGCGCCGGGTCGGACCTGCGCATGGGGGATCTGCCGCTCAAGGGACACGAACGGCTCTTCCGCGAGCGGATCCCGCTGCCGCCGGCGGTCCGCGGACGGGTGGTGTTCACCGACGCCGACCACTGGGCGCTGCTGGCCGAGGGCATCGAGGCGTGGGGCTTTCGCCGCATGCAGGAACGCGGCGAGCTGCTGGACCGCGAGGCCGTCGCGCTGATGTGGTTCTCGGACGAGTACGAGCCGGTGCTGGCCCTGCTGCGCGAAGCCGGCCTGCACCCCGGCGACAGCGCGCTGGACGCCGAGGTGTACCTGCGCTTCGCCAGGGAGCGCTACCACGTGCTGCGGACGCACCGCTGGGACGACTCGGTCATCACCCGCCTCCAGCTGCGCGACGGGCGCAAGCGCTGACCCTCGGCGCTGCTACGCCAGTGGCGGCCGGGCCAGCGCCTCGCCGGTCTCCGGGTCGAACAGGTGGATCCGCTTGGCGTCGAGCCAGATCTGCGCCTCGCGGTCCTCGCTGACCTGGCTGGTCGCATCCAGGCGGGCCACGAGCTGGCTGGTGTCCCCACTCGACTGCTCCATGTCCAAATCACCGGCCAGCTGGCCGAGCTGCGCTCCGATCGCCTCCCCACCGGTGTAGGGCAGGTAGGCGTAGAGCTCCGAGCCCAACCACTCGATGTTGTCGATCTTGGTCCGGAAGGTCAGCCCCGAGGGGCGTTCGCTCTCACCGACCAGCTCGGCGTCCTCGAAGTGCTCCGGCCGGATGCCGACGATGACCTGCCGCTCACCGGCCGGTGCGTTCCCGAGCCGCTTGGCGACGACGTCCGGCAGGTCGAGGGTGCCGAAGGGCAGGGTCAGCGACGTGCCCTTCAGCTGCCCGGGGACGAGGTTCATCGACGGTGAGCCGATGAAGCCGGCCACGAACAGGTTGACGGGGGAGTTGTAGAGGTTGCGCGGGGAGTCCACCTGCTGGACGACGCCCTTACGCAGCACCGCTACCCGGTCGGCCAGGGTCATGGCCTCGGTCTGGTCGTGCGTCACGTAGACCGTCGTCGTGCCGTACTTCTTCTGGATCCGGGCGATCTCGGTACGCATCTGCACGCGCAGGTTGGCGTCGAGGTTCGACAGCGGCTCGTCGAACAGGAACGCCTTGGGGTCGCGGACGATGGCCCGGCCCATCGCGACCCGTTGGCGCTGCCCACCGGACAGGTTGGCCGGCTTGCGGTCGAGGTTCTCGGTCAGCTCGAGCACCGCCGCCGCATCCTCGACCCGCTTGGTCACCTCGGCGTCGGGCACCTTGGCCAGACGCAGCGGGAAGGCCATGTTTTCCCGCACCGACAGGTGCGGGTACAGCGCGTAGTTCTGGAACACCATCGCGAGGTCGCGGTCCTTGGGCGCGAGGTCGTTGACGACGTCGTCGCCGATCTTCATCTCGCCGTCGGAGATGTCCTCGAGCCCGACGATCATCCGCAGCAGCGTCGACTTCCCGCAGCCGGACGGCCCGACCAGGATGACGAACTCACCGTCGGCGATGTCGAGGTCGACGCTTTTCACCGCCTCGGTGCCGTCGGCGTAGCGCTTGGTGATGCCGCGCATGGTGATCGATGACATGCCGCTATCCCTTCACTGCGCCGGCGGTGAGGCCGGCGACGATGCGGCGCTGGAAGATCAGCACCATGACGATGATCGGAACGGTGACGACGATGGCCGCCGCCGCGATCTGCCCGGTCGGGTTGATGAAGTTGCTGCTCGCCGTGAAGAACGCCGTGGCAGCCGGGACCGTGCGCGCCGCCTCGGTGGAGGTGAGCGAGATGGCGAACAGGAAGTCGTTCCAGCAGAAGATGAACACGATGATCG
>JAHWJP010000136.1 GCA_019348355.1 Actinomycetota bacterium | reverse complement strand
CTGCTCGGCCAGCCGCTCCTGCTCCATCAGCCACACCGCTTCGAGCCGGGCTGCCTCGACGGCCTCGGCCAGTCGCCGCACCTCCTGCAGATCCACGACATCGGCCACGTGACCGTCCGGCAGCAGGTCGTCCCGGCGCACCTGCTCGGCGACGCGTGCGGCCTCGAGGTCGGCCTGCGCGGCGGCGAGCTCCTCGGCGTCGCCCAGGCGCCGCTGCGCCTCTCGGCGGCTGCGCTCGGCCTTTTTCGGGTCGTCGGGTGGTGCAGCGGCGGGCGTCCGGGGTGGCCGATGCAGTGGGGCGGAGAACATGTCGTCGCCGGTCGTGGCTGGACCGAGCATTGCCGACAGCGCCTCCGACACCCGCAGAATCGACCCGCTGACGGCCTCGTCGTCGGCGAATCGCTCGAGGTGCCGGACAGGCGCGGCGCCGGATGGCAGCTCCTCGACGTCCGGGGCAGTGCCCTGCGCCGGGACGGGCTCCGGCGACGGCGCGCGCATGAGCGCGCCGGTCAGCCGAGCCGCCAGGTCGACCGGCCACGACTCGGTGCTCCCCGCCGGCTCGTCGTCCTCACCGCCCGGGCCGAGGTCCGCGGGTGGCGCTCCGACCTCGAGCAGGCCGGCGCCGAGCAGCGCGAACACGACCTGGCCGGCCTCGTACACGGACAAGCCGCACTCCCGGGCCAACTCGGCCACGGTCCGCGCTCCGTCGACCTTGCACAGCAAGGACCAGGCGTCCGGGTCGATCTCCAGCTGCTCGTCGGACTGACCGGCGGCGGACAGCATGGGCACCGCCTCCGGTCCATGCACCGCATGCGAGATCGCCGCCCAGGTGTCCCTGCGCGCCTCGACGTCGGCCAGCAGGTCGGCGACGGGAGTGGCTGGTGCTACGTCGTCCCGGGTGCGCTCGTTGAGGCGCAGCTTCCAGGTGCCGCGCTTCCAGTTCAGCAGTCCCGTCAGCGCTTCCCGGAGTTGCTCGGCCGTGAAGGCATCGATGATGCTCTGGTCGACGAAGCCGAGGTGGACGAGCAGCTCGCCGAGGCGCCAGCCCTGCAGCTCGCTCTGCTGCGCCTCGACGGCTTCGGCGAGCCCCTCCGCGCCGAGCACACCGCGAGAGACGAGGTGGCCGCCGAGATCTGAATGCTCGCCGGGAGCCTGTACGGCGTAGATGCGGCCGGAGCGCAGATACACCCGCGCCGCCTGGCCACCGGGGGAGCTCAGGTGAAGGCAACCGCTGGCGCTGCCGTCCGCCAGCAGGGCCAGCACCTCCGGGAGCCGCGCAGCAGCGAGGTCGCCCTTGAGCACGCTGCGCCTCCACTTGTTGTCTCGTGTGCGTCCCGCGCCACATCGACGTTCCGCTTGTCGAGCATCGGCAGGCAGGGCGGTGACGTTGAGCCGTCCGGGTCAACCCACGCAGTCGTACTCCCCGCGGCGGGTCATCTGCCACGATGGACCTTGCCACCACGTCCGACCAGCGCAAGGGAGCATGGCGTGAGCGTCGAAGGCACCGGGGCCGCACAGCCCGACGTCCCGCAGCAGGGCAACCGGCGCATCGATCGGGTGCTCGCCGAGGACTACCTCGACGGGCTGCGCGAGCTGTCGCTGTCCGATGTGCGCGAGCTGCGCTTTGAGTCGGAGCAGGAGGAGGTGGACCTGTCCTACATCCGCCGCATGATCCAGGGACGCCTCGACATCATGCGGGCCGAGCTGAACCGCCGTGACGGCGTCACCAGCGGCACGCTCGTCGAGGGCCTTGCTGCGATCCTGGCCGACGAGCCGCGCACCCCGGCGCGCGGCATGGGCCGCCACATGAGCGTCGAGCCCTCCCGCGCGGACAGCCACCGTCGCTACGTCGAGGCGCTCGTCGCCGACGTCGACCTGTCCGACGTGGCAGCCCGCTCGACCGACGAGCTCGCGCACGGGATGCGCACGCTGTCGGAGGAGGAGCAGAGCGTCTCCGCCAAGCGTCGCGCCGTGCAGAGCGTCATGGATGCCTGCAGCGCCGAGATCACCCGCCGCTACCGCGAAGGCGAGGCCGACGTCGAGTCACTGCTGGCCCAGCAGCGGCCCACGGCGCCACCTGGGTGAGTTCTGCGCGTGGCCTGCCGGTCCTCGTCGAGCTGGTCCGCTCGGGTGTTGTCGAGAGCACGCATGCCGGCTCCGTCGTCGTCCTCGGTCCGGACGGCTCGGTGGTCGAGCAGTCCGGCGTCGTGGACGCGCCGATCCTGCCCCGCTCGGCGAACAAGCCGCTGCAGGCGGTCGGCCTGCTCGATGCCGGCTGGCAACCACCGGACGCCCACGTGCTGGCACTCGCCACCGCCTCGCACTCCGGTGAACCGGAGCACCTCCAGGTCGTACGCCGCTGCCTTGCGGCCGCCGGGCTCTCCGAGACGGCACTGCTGTGCCCCGCGATGCCGCCGCTGTCCTCGGCCGCCGCCGCCGCGCTGCTGCTCGCCGGCCGGAGGCCGACGCCCCTGACCATGAACTGTTCGGGCAAGCACGCGGCGATGCTGGCCTGCTGCGTCACGCGCGGCGACGACGTCGCGGCCTACCTCGCAGCCGGCTCGGCTGTCCAGCGGGCGATTCGCACCTCGATCGAGCGGCTGGCCGGCGAACCGGTCCGCCACGTCGCGGTCGACGGCTGCGGGGCCCCGCAGCACGCGTTGACCCTCACCGGTCTCGCCCGCGCCTTTGGCGTCCTCGCGACGTCCGGTGGGAACGAGGGACGTACGGCCGCCGCGATGCGCGCGCACCCCTTCCTCGTCGGCGGCACCGGCCGGGAGGTCACCGACCTGCTCGCCGGCGTACCGGGCCTGATCGTCAAGGACGGCGCCGAGGGGGTCTACGCGGCGGCGCTGCCCGACGGGTCGGCGGTGGCGGTCAAGATCGCCGACGGGGCGATGCGGGCGGCCGTCGTCGTGCTCGTCGCCGCCCTGCGCAGGCTGGGCGTGCAGGCCGAGGTGCTCGACCGGCTGGGCAGCGCTCCGGTGCTCGGGGGCGGCGTCCCGGTGGGGGAGCTGCGGTGCAGGCGTGCGCGAAGCTGAGACCGTAAGGGAGCACGGCGGAAGCGTCGAAGGCACCGAGCAACGCCCGCAGGGCAACCGGCGTAGGGGCGACATGTGAAAGTCGAGCCGTCGCGGCCGGACAGCCACCGCCGCTACCGCGAGGGCGAGGCCGACGTCGACTAGCTGCTGGCCAGCAGCCCACGGCGCCACCTGAGTGAGGGCTCCGAGCAGGGCTCCCCGCAGGTGACGATGGGCTCTCAGCGGGTACGTGACCAGGACCGACCGGTCATCGTGGTCGTGTCCATGACGACTTCGGGCGGTCACCCGTAGCCGGGTGGCGGAGAGCCCGGACGTTCACATGTCGAGGAGACGCGTGTCCGTGCTTGCTCAGTCCGTCACCACCGTAGCCACGCCCGGCCTGTGGGCGGGCACCGTCGGTGCGGTCCTCGCGCTGCTGGTGCTCGACTTCGTTATCACCCGCCGACCGCACGAGGTTTCGATGCGGGAGGCTGTCGGCTGGTCGGCGTTCTACGTCGCCCTGCCGCTGGCCTTCGGCGCGTACATCTGGTCTCGGTTCGGCTCCCAGACCGCCCTCGAGTACTACACCGGCTACCTGGTCGAGAAGTCGCTGTCGGTCGACAACCTGTTCGTCTTCATGCTGCTGCTCGCCGCGTTCGCCGTCCCCGCCGTGCTGCAGCAGCGTGTGCTGCTCTACGGCATCGTCGGGGCGCTGGTCCTGCGCGGCATCTTCATCGCTCTCGGCGCGGCCGCCTTGGACCGGCTGTCGTTTGCCTTTTTGCTTTTCGGCGCGATCCTGCTGGCCACGGCTGTCAAGATCCTGCGCGACCAGCGCAAGGGCCATGGTCACACGGTCGACGTCGACACGATGAGATCGGTGCGCCTGCTGCGCCGCGTCATGCCAGTCACCGACGACTACCGGGGGGCGAGGCTGTTCGTCCGCGAGAACGGGGTGCGCGCCGCAACGCCCTTCGCCCTGGTCGTCGTGGCGGTGTTCGTCACCGACGTGGTCTTCGCCGTTGACTCCGTGCCCGCCGTGTACGGCATCACCGGCGACCCGTTCCTCGTCTTCGCCACCAACGCGTTCGCGCTGCTGGGACTGCGGGCGCTCTACTTCGTGCTGCAGGGCGCGCTGTCCAGGCTCGTCCACCTCGGCTACGGGCTCGCGGCCATCCTGGGTTTCATCGGGGTCAAGCTCGTCCTGCACTGGGCACATGGCATCTGGCCGGGTGTGCCGGAGATTCCCACGCTCGCCTCTCTGGCCGTGATCACCGCGGTTCTCGCGCTGGTCACCGCCACCAGCCTGCGGGCCACCCGCAATCTCACCGAGAAGCTGGCCGACGCACCGGCCGCGGGTGCCGTAAGACGTTGACATCACGTCGGACGAAAGTCCCATGGCCGGCATCGATGTGATCTGCTCCAGATGTCGGCGCTCGGCTTGCGCATATGCGCTTACTTCTTCTGCCGTCGGCTTCCGCCGTGCCAGTCCTCCTGCGTGCCGACCTCGTCCGGGGCAACGCCGAGGCCGGGCAGCTGCGGCAGCTCGCGCAGGCTGCGCTTGAGCTCGGCGAAGCCGGCGAACGACGCGAGCCCGACGACGTGGTCCCACAGGGCGACGGCGTCCGGCTCGGACGGCAGCCGGCTGATGACGGGGCCGAAGAAGGCGACGCCGTGCGGCGGCTGGAAGTGCAGGATCGGCGTCCCGACGTCCTTACCGGTGCGGGACAGGGCCTCGTCGGTCTCGGTCTGGATGAGCGCGTCGTACGAGCTGTCATCGAGGGCGTCCGCGAGCTCGACCGGCAGGCCGGCGTCGACGAGCACCGTCGGCAGGACCTCGCCGGCGTCGAGGAGCTCGGGCAGCGGCGTCTGCGTCGGCGGCCGCTCGAACACGAACGTGCCGCACGCCGCGTAGAACCGGTTGACCCCGTCCGGCCCGTGCAGCTCGCGGGCCCGTGCGGCGACCCGCAGCAGCCGCAGTCCGGCGGTGTGCCCTGCCTCGTACTCGGGCGGGAAGTGACTGTCGTAGTCGACGTCCTGATTGATCAGCCTCAGGGAGATGAACCGCCACTCGACTGCGTACTGGCGCTGGGCGGCGACCATGCGGACCCACTTGCTGGTCATCCAGGCGAACGGGCACACCGGGTCGAACCAGAAGTGCAGATCGGCAGCGGGCTGGTGGGTCGTGCTCATCCGTGGCCTCCGATGGCTGACGAGCTGCGTATCAGGGCGTGGGCCACGTCGGCCAGCGTCGGGCCGGTGACCGACGGCTGCTCGAAGATCGCCGGCCATGGTGTACCGCGGCGGTCGATCCAGCCGGTGGTCATGCCGACGCCGGCGGCACCGTGCAGGTCCCATGGGTGCACGGCGACCATCGCGCAGCGCTCCAGCGGCACGCTGCACTGCTCGGAGGCGTACCGGTAGGCGTCCGGGTGCGGCTTCCACCGGCCGGCATCGTCGACCGACAGGCGCCGCTCGACGAGGTCGGCAACGCCGGCGCGCTCGAGCAGCTGCTCGGACTGCGCCAGCGAGCCGTTCGTCAGCGTCACCACGCGCACGCCGGCGTCGGAGAAGGCACGCAGACCGTCGGGGACGTCGGCATGCACGTCGAGCGCCTTGATGCCGTCCAGGACGCCGCCGACGGCCTCATCGACCGGCACGGTCAGGCCGTCGACGTGGCGAAGCAGACCGGTCAGGACGGCTGCACCGACGTCGGAGAACGGGCGCGAGGCCCCGCCGGCGGCCAGCGCGAAGCCGTCGCGAAGCGTCCCGGCGAACCAGGTGTCGAGCAGGTGCGCCGGTGCGCCCACGTCGGTGAAGCAAGCGCGGAGCGGCTCGAGGTCTGACAGCGTCTCGTTGACGTCGAGGACGACCAGCTCCAGCACAGCCACGGAGCTCAGCTGTCGCCTTCGAGGACGTCCTCGTGGAGCTCGTGGCCGCCGGCGAGGGTGCAACTGTGGGTTTCGTCGGCGGCGGGGCGGGCGATGTGGGCCGTGCTGCGGAGCGATGTCACGGGAGGTGCCTTTCCGCTGGGTGGACAGGGCGAGCCTGACGTTCCCTGTTCCCGGCTGAGCGCCGGGCAGTCCAGGAGCACGGCGACCCACCACCTCGGGTCAGCGCTGGCTGGACGGGCGCAGCTCGTACGCGCCCCAGACGGCCAGCAGCGCCGCGTACACCCACGTCTGACCGGCGAATGGCTTGACCGCCTGCTGCTCGAGCAGGGCGAAAGCGCCGAAGAGCAGGACCGGCATGGCGACGCTCATCGCGCTGAGAGAGAACCCGCGCGCCTGGGCGAGCAGCGACGCGAGGACGCCGCCGAGGCCGAGGGCCATGACGGCGAGAGCAAGGAACTGGAAGCTGTCGGGCATCCCGCCGTCGCGCAGCCACAGTGCCGCCGCCAGGCCGACGCTGGTGATCACGAAACCCGGACCCCAGAGGGTGCCGCGGCTGCGGCCGGCTGCAGCGGCCGCGAGGTACGTCAGGCCGGTGACGAAGGGGAACCAGTAGAACGCGAGCGTCTCGGTCTCGATGAGCGCAACGATGAGCGCCGCGCCGGCGATGAGGGCGATCCCGCGGACCCGCCGGGCGCTGGTGTCGTCGTTGGCGTGGGATCCCTCGGCAGTGCTGGGCGTGGGTCCGGCGGTGGTGCGGGGCATGACGTCCTCCTGGTCAGGGCTGCCCAGCCGGGCGGCCCTTGATCCATACGCACGGACCGCCCACGCGGTCTCTCAACGGCAACCTGGGTGACAGAACCGTCCCGCCAGGGCATACTCGGTCGACGACGCTGGTCACCGGTGACGAGCTCGAGGGGGTGTGGTGGACGGCGACGCTCCGGCCCGGCTGCCTCAGCCAACGGATCTCGAGCGCTGGGTCGGGGAGGGCGGCTGGTTCGTCGACCTGCTCCTGCCTTCCACCGACGCCGGCGTCGGCGTGCAGGCCGCCGTTCTCGCCGCCGTCTTCGCGCTGCTGTTCCGTCCCGCACGCCGGCTCGGGGTGCTGCAGTTGTGGGCCGGCATCGCGGTGTTCACGGCCGGGCTGTTCGTCCTGCGCGGAGCTCACTAGGAGAAGATCGCGGACGGCGAGCGCTTCGCCCGCGACCGGCACGAGCTCTG
>JAHWJP010000255.1 GCA_019348355.1 Actinomycetota bacterium | reverse complement strand
GGCCGGCGAGGTGGCGGCCCGGTTGGCCGAGGTCGTCGCCCGGTAGGACCCTGGTGGCCGGGTGACTACAGGCCGAGGGCGAGGCGCAGACCGCGGTCGACGGCCCGCAGTTGGGCCGTGGACAGGCGGCCTGCCGAATCTTCGAGCACGTCCCTGCCCACCGTGGTCAGAGCGCTCACGTTCACGACGCTCTCAAGGGTCGGCCCGGTGCTCTCCGCGTCGAGCAGGATGTTCCCGGGCAACTCCGCGAGTCGCAGATTGGTCGTGAGAACCGCCACTGTGACGGTCCTGATGGCGCTTGCGTTGAATCTGTCGCTGGACACGACCAGGACGGGACGGCGAAAGCCGGGGGCACTGCCGCGCGGCTGCCCCAGGTCGGCCCAGAAGATGTCTCCGCGGCGAGGCGTCACTCCTTCCACTCCCACTCGCCGCTGTCGATCAGTCTGATCGCCGCGGCAGCAAGGAATTCGTCCGGGGGCGGCCTGTCGGCGTAGACCCGGTTCAGCGCCTCGGTCACCGGGTCAGGCTGTTCGTCGGAGCGGTCCAGGTATTGCTCGAGGGCCAGCGCGTAGAGCCGGCTGCGGGTGAGCCCCAGTTTCGCGGCCAGCCGCTCGGCGCGCTCGAACACGCTGTCGGGCAAGCTGATCGCAGTCTTCACACCGTGAAGTATGACCGGTTCTACTCGGTCCGTCCAGCGTGTGCACTCGGCTTCTCGAGGTGGATACGCCGCGCGCTGCAGTGTCAGCAGCTCACCGGCGTCTGCAGGCGTCGCCGGCAGGATCGACCAGCTCACGGGATGAGCACGCCGGGGTTGAGCACCCCCGAGGGGTCCAGCCGGGCCTTGACCGCCATCAGGACGTCCACGCCGAGGTGCCCGATCTCATCGGCGAGCCAGTTGCGGTGGTCGGCGCCGACACCGTGGTGGTGGGTGATGGTGCCGCCGGCGGCGAGCAGGGTCCGGCTCGCATGCGCCTTCGCCCGCTTCCACTGCGCCACCGGGTCGGCCTCCTGTGCGCAGACGACGGTGAAGTACAGCGACGCCCCGGTCGGGTAGACGTGCGAGACGTGACACGCCACCAGCGGCGGGGTGGCGGGCAATGCGTCGTGAAGGGCGCTGCGTACGGCCTGGTAGACCTCCGGCAGCGCCGACCAGAACGCAGCGGTCTCGAGGGTCTCAGCCAGCGCCCCGACGTCGAGCAGGGCGTCACGAAGGTACGGGCCGGCGTAACGGCCGTGCACCCAGTCCTCGCCGGGCGCGGCGCCGAGCGGGGCGCCACCGCACCCGGCCAGCACCTCGGCGGTGTCGGCCTGCTGCTGGGCGACGCGGGCGGCCGTCCCCTCGTGGCCGACGACGACGAGGCAGCCGCCCTCGGCCGTACTGGCCGGCCCGGTCGTGCCGGCGTCCGGGCCGCGGGCCAGGCCGATGGCGGTCTCCGCCTCGTCGGACAGCCGGAGCACCGTCGGCAGCGGGCCGTCCTGCGCGAGCCGCCGCAGGCCATCGCAGCCGGCGGCGAAGGAGGCGAAGCGCCAGCCCTCGTACACCTGGACCGCGGGCAGGCGACGCACCCGGACGGTCACCGACGTGATGACCCCGAAGGCCCCCTCCGAGCCGAGGACCAGCTGGCGCAGGTCGGGGCCGGCGGCCGTCGCCGGCGCCCGACCGAGCTCCCACAGTCCTTCGGGGGTCGCAAGGCGCAGCCCGACCACGAGGTCGTCGAAGCGGCCGTAGCCGGCGGACGCCTGGCCGCTGGAGCGGGTCGCGGCGTAGCCGCCGATCGTCGCGTACTCGTAGGACTGCGGCTGGTGGCCGAGCTGCAGGCCGTGCTCGGCCAGCAGCGCGTCGGCCTGCGGGGTGCGCAGGCCTGGCTGCAAAGTCGCCGTGAGGGAGATCTCGTCGATGGCGAGCAGGCCGTCCAGTCGGGACAGGTCGAGGGCGACGACGGTTTCTCGCCCGGCGCGGGTGGCGGTGAGCCCGCCCACGACGCTGGTCCCACCCCCGAACGGGACGACGGCGAGGCCCCGCTCCGCGCAGATACGCAGGACGGCGACGACCTCGTCCTCGTCGGCAGGGAGTACGACCACGTCGGGCGCATCCCCGCCGTCACCGGAGCGCAGCCGCAGCAGGTCCGGAGTCGACTTGCCGCGCGTGTGCCGGACCCGGCTGCGGTGGTCTTCGCGGACGTACGCGTCGCCGACCTCTG
>JAHWJP010000028.1:8636-23408 GCA_019348355.1 Actinomycetota bacterium | reverse complement strand
ACGCTGCGCACGTGGCTCTCGACCGTGCGCTCGGACAGCACGAGCGTCGAGGCGATCTGGCGGTTGCTGAGTGCCTGCGCGACCAGGCCGACAATCTCCCGCTCCCGTGGCGTGAGTGGATCAGCGGAACGCCGCCCGGCGCGGGACTGGTCAAGAAGGGCGGTGGCGCGACGGAGCGGGCCCGGCATTCCCAGGCGCCGTGCCTCGGCCGCAGCCTCCCGGGCCTGGCCCTCCGCCCGCTGCACGTCGGCAGGTCCTGACCGCCCAAGCAGCGCCTCGGCAAGACCGAGTCTGGTGAGCACCACCTCCGGCCGAGCCCCGATCCGCACGTTCACTGCGAGCGCGGTCTCGAAATACCCTACCGCTGGGTAGAACTGGCCCAGTAAGAGGCTGAGAGTTGCGAGGTTCCGGAACGACGAGCCGTGGCAGAAGACGCCGGATCCTGCGGCAGCAATGGGCGGGTGCTGCGAGAGGCGATCGAGCAGGGTCACCGCGGTTTCCACGTCGGCGAACTCCGTGACGAGCGGTACGAGGTTGTTCGGCACCCCGGCCACGCTCGTCAGGAAGCCGGGCGCCTCGAGCGCCGGCAGCAGCTGCTCGTAGAGGGCGTGCGCCTCGTCAGGGCGCCCCAACAGCAGCAGCATCAACGGCCTCGAGACGACAACGATCGGAATGCCTGGTGCCTTCGTGCTCAGCAGCTCCCAGTGCGCCGACGTCACCTCGCTTGCGTCGCCGGTCACCATGGCGAGCTGGAGGGTGAACGCGTGACAGATCCCGATGGCGGAGGCATCGTCGGCCAGCGCCGTCGAGGCGACGCGGAACGCCTCGGCGTTGAGCTCGCAGGCCCGGTCGAACCTGCCGTACAGGGCATCGACCGACGCCTGCAGCCGCAGCTCGTGCCAGCGCAGCAGCGGGAGCCGGGTCCCGGCCGCGAGGGCCTTCACCGCCGCCAACTCGGCTTCCACCGCGGCCATGGTGCCGACCTCCAGCGCGGCCTCGATGCGCCACTTGTGCCCCCACAGCGCCGTGAGCGGCTGTCCCCCGCGGCTGCCCAGGTCGACGGCCAGGGCACCCAAGCGAAGGCGCTGCTCGACGTCGACCCCGACGAAGCCCAGCTTCAGCCGGGCCCGCACGGCGTCCAGCAGCGCAGCTGTGTCGCCGCACTGCTCGGCGAGACGCAGGGCCTGCTCGGACAGCTGCCCTGCGTCGTCGACCTGACCGAGGTCGGCGGCGATCGATGCCCGCTGCGCGAGCAAGCGTGCACGGATGGCCGGTGCAGCGTCGTTCTCGTCGAGCGCCAGGTCGCACAGTCGGGCCATCGTCGGCAGCAGATCGTTCGCGCCGACGTCATGGACGACCAGGGCAGCAGCCGCCACCAGGTCGCGCCGCCCTGCGGCTCTCGCGGTCTCAGCCGCGAGGGCGGCGTGCTGCAGGCTGGCGGCATACCTGCCGGATCGGAACTCCGCCGTCGCCAGCTCCAGCAGGAGCTCGGCCCGTTCATCGGGCGGACTGCCAGCCCGCTCATGTGCGCCGAGCGCCATCGCCAGGAACGTGGTCGCCTCCTCGAAGGCCAACGACCGGGTTGCCGCAACGGATGCGGCGACCGACCAGCCAGCGGCCCGTTGCAGGCTGTCCCGGTCGTCGGCGGAGCGCAGCCAGTGGCCGGCGATCACCCCGGCACTGAGCGGGTCCGAGCCGTCTCGCTCCTCGAGCACCTCGGCCGCTCGCCGGTGCAGCCGCTCGCGGGCGCCGGCGTCGAGCGCGGCGTAGATCTCGTCCCGCACGACCGCATGGGCGAACCGCCGCAGTCCAGCGCCGTAGGCAACGGTGGTCAGCACGCCCTTGCGTACGGCCTCGTCGGCGCTGCGTACCACCTCGCTGAGGGGGCGCCGGCGAATCGCCGCAAGCACTGCACAGTCGACTTCCTCACCCAGCACCGCGGCCGCGTCGAGCAGCTCCTGATCGGCCGGGGCAAGTCCCTGCAGTGTCGTCTGCACCAGGTGCCGCAGCTCCGCCGCGCCTCCGGTGCGGTGGGCGCCGGAGCCGGCCGAGTCGGGCAGCGCGGTCACCGCTCGTAGGTACAGCGGGTTGCCGCCGGACCGGCTGTGGATCTTCTCCGCCGCGTCGGGGCCGAGCGGCCCTCCGTACACGGCCAGATATGCCCGGACGTCGTTCTCCTCCAACGGGAGGAGTGCCAAGGTGCGCACGGCCGGCAGTCTGAGCAGCTCCGGCAGGACGGCGTCGAGAGTCGAGCTGCCCCTGTCGCGGTGGGTCCCCACGATCAGCAGCCGCGACTGGCCGACGTCACCCGCTACGTGCCGCAGCAGGCGCAGGGAGGCCGCGTCCGCCCAGTGGAGGTCTTCGAGGACGACCACCAGGCCCTGCGGCTCGACTGCCTCGATCAGGGCGTCGGCCGCTGCCGCGAAGGCGCGGAAGCGGGCCGCGTCGAGATCGGCGCCGCGCTCCAGGGATGTATCACTCGCAGCCAGAGCGGCGTCCACGGCGTCGTCCACCGTCGGCAGCTGCCGCAGGATGCGCCGCCATGGCCACAGCGGCGGCGCCCCCGGGTCGTCGAGCGCGCGCCCCCAGAGCACGTCCGTTCCGTCGGCCTCGCGCGTCGCCTCCTGGGTCAGCCGCGTCTTGCCGATCCCAGGCGGACCGCTGAGCAGGACGCAGCCGCCCGAGCCGTTGCGGGCGTCGGTGAGCGCATTTCGCAGCGCGGCCACCTCGCGGGCTCGACCGACGAAGCTCTCGCGGTCGGACTGTCCCGTCATCGGGCCAGTATTTCGCATGAATCTGCGTGGTACGTCAGTACAACCACTGATGTCCGGAGGACCCATTCGCCGCACAGTCGGTCCTCCGAGCCACCGGACCGCCGGATGGCCCCAGGTCGAGGAGCCCGCCGTGTACGCCAGCGTTCATTCGTTCCACCGATCTCTTCCACACGAAACCGAGGGCTGGGCGCCCGCCCTCGCCTCCGCTCTGCATGGGGAACAGCAGCCGGTCGCCACCTGCACCCTCGCGCAGCTCGCCGGCCTGAGCGGCGCGGTGGTGACGCTGTGGCCCGACTGTGAGCAGGCCGAGTCCGCCGCCGGCCGGCGGGTCCCCGGACCCGTCACCTGGCTGGACTCGGGCTGCTACGAGGTCATCGCGATGCAGGACGGCGTCGCTGCCGGCACACCCCCGTCGTACGCGCAGCTGACGTGGTTCGACGGTCCCCGCTCGCCGGCACAGGTCGCCGCGGACGACCGGGCCGGGCGCGAGCGGATCTGGCCCGCGGTCAGGGCGGTGGACGGCTCGGTCGGCGCATGGATCCTGCGGGCGGACGGCCTCGGCATGCTGGTTCTCGGCCTGGCGAGCAGCGTCGGGACCCTCGAGGAGGTCCAGCGGGCGATCATGGCCAGCGAGCTCCTTCCCGGCGAGGACCCGGCCCTGCTGACCGGTCCCGACCGGCAGGACATACACCGGGTCCTGCACGCGGAGCTGCCGGTCCCGGCCGGCGGTCGGTCATGACCGTCGTGGCGGCGCCGATGCGCCTGCGACCAGGGGTCTGGACCGTCCTGGACCAGCGGACCGGCGCCACCTTCAGCGTGGGCAACCTCGGCGTGCGGGTCGTGCACGGATCCATCGCGGTCAGCAGCGGTGTGGTGGAGGTCGGCGAGAACGGCTTGCCGGTGAATGGCCGCATCGAGCTCGACCTGCGCACGATCGACACCGGAATCACCAAGCGGGACACCGACCTGCGCAAGCCGAGTCTGCTGGACATCGACACCCACCCGACGATGACGTTCACGACCCGCGACATCGTCACCGATCCGGCTGGCTGGACGGCGCGTGGCGAGCTTCGCCTGCGCGGGACCTCCTGCCGGCTGGTGCTCACCGGACCGCCCCCCGAACTCGTCGACGGGATGCTGTCCGTGGTCGGGTCCGCGACGCTCGACCGGTACGACATCGGGATCCGGGCGCCGCGGGCCATGATCGGCCGCGAGGTTACGATCTCGGTCGAGACCTGGCTCCGTCCGGCGGGCGATCGCTGAACCAGGGGGTCGGCGGGGGGTGGGGGGCGCGAAGAAGCGGACCGCAGCCGCTACTTCGCGCCCCAGTCGTCGTCAGCCTTGTCGCGGGCGTCCTCCGCCTCCGTACGCGCCCGGACGCTGTCCTCAGCGCGCTCCGCTTGCTCGCGGGTCGGATAGGGCCCGAGCCGGTTGTCGCTCTTGCACGGGATCTCGTCGCCGGAGTTGCTCTCGACCGTACGGTGGGTCAGGCACCACCAGAACTTCATGCACGGGACCGTACGCCCCCGACGAACGCCGCAGGCCCCGATCCAGCGGACCGGGGCCTGAGCGGAACCGACGAGCGGGTCAGACCGGACGCACCGCGTCCGCCTGCGGACCCTTCTGTCCCTGCGTGATCTCGAACTCGACCCGCTGACCCTCTTCGAGCGAGCGGTAGCCGTCGGACTGGATGGCGGAGTAGTGGACGAACACGTCCGCGCCGCCGCCGTCGACGGCGATGAAGCCGAAGCCCTTCTCGGCGTTGAACCACTTGACTGCACCCTGTGCCATGTTGCCTGTCTCTCTCTTGCGGGGACGGCTCCGCACTCCGCGGGACCGAGTCGTGCCGGCACCCGCGCGAAGCCGTCAACAGTGCGATCAGCCGAACGCCAGGCCCGCGATGTTCACGCGGGCGTGCCCGAGCTGAACTTGCGACCGCCGCGAGCGTACACACGCAGGCGCGGGAGCAACAGCCCCCAGATGGAGCCGTGTGGACGCGCGAGGCTAGGCGCGGACGACCTTGCCGGCCTTCAGGCAGGAGGTGCACACGCCCAGCTTCTTCGGGGTCTTGCCGGACGGACCGGTCAGCGCGTGGACCGTCTGGATGTTGGGATTCCAGCGACGGCGGGTGCGCCGGTGGGAGTGACTCACGGACATGCCGAAGCCCGGTCCCTTGCCACAGACGTCGCAGGTCGCAGCCACGGTCACTCCATGTCTCGAGAAGCAGGGGATTCGGGGGGATGCACCGGCCCGGGCTCGCGCCGGAGGATTCGGCCACACTAGCAGGGCCGATAGCCTGCGCTGCGAGCCGCGTCCGACGCCGTCTGGAGGTACTGCTGTGCTGCAGGTCCTCGACGCTGCGGCGGTCCGCCGGTGGTGCGCCGCCGGGCGGGCGGGGCTCGCGGCGGCGCGGACCGAGATCGACGACCTCAATGTCTACCCGGTGCCTGACGGTGACACCGGGACCAACCTGCTGCTCACCATGGAGTCCGTCGAGCAGGCCCTCGCCTCCGCCGCCCTGGACATGGCGGCGACGGTGCGCGCCATGGCGCACGGCGCCCTGATGGGGGCGCGCGGCAACTCCGGGGTCATCCTGTCCCAGCTCCTGCGGGGCCTCGCCGAGGTGCTCGAGACGGCTGAGACAGCCGCTTCCGAGCACGTCCAGCAGGCGCTGACCAGGGCCGCCGAGCTCTGCTACGCCGCCGTCGCCGCCCCGGTCGAGGGGACCCTGCTCACGGTGGCGCGCGAGTGCGCCGAGGCCGCCGCCGGACTCGGGGCCACCGATCTCGCGGCGGTCGTCCGCGAGGCCCACGCCGCCGCCGCGCGGTCTCTCGCGCGCACCCCCGAGCTGCTGCCCCAGCTGCAGGCAGCGGGGGTCGTCGACGCCGGCGGGCGAGGGCTGTGCGTCCTGCTGGAGGCGCTCGAGCAGGTCGTCACCGGTGAGTCGACCGCGCCACCGGCGATGACCCCGATGCTGCTGGTGCCGCGCGACCGCTCGGTCCTGACCGCCGTGCGCGAGTCGGGCAGTGCGGACTACGCGTACGAGGTGCAGTTCCTGCTCCGCGACGCGGCCGACGACGCGGTCGGTCAGCTCCAGCGCACCCTGGCCCGGCTCGGCGACTCGCTCGTCGTCGTCGGTGGTGGTGCCGCGTCGCCCGGCCTCTACAACGTGCACGTGCACGTCAACGACGTGGGCGCCGCCGTCGAGGCGGGGATCGACGCGGGGCGGCCGTTCCGGCTGTGCGTCACCCGCTTCGCCGACCAGATCGCCGAGCAGGAGTCCGCGCCGCAGCCGGCGCTGTCGGGGCGGGCGGTCGTGGCCGTGGTGCCCGGTGAGGGCCTTGCGGCGCTGTTCGCGCAGTCCGGTGCGCTGGTCGTCGAGGGAGGACCGGCCGCGCAACCCTCGACCGGGGAACTGCTGGAGGGCGTACGCCGCAGCGATGCCGCCGAGGTGGTGCTGCTCCCGAACGACCCCGACACCGCTGTGGTCGCCCGGGCGGCGGCCGAGCTGGCCCGCAAGGACGGCCACTCGGTCGCCGTCATCCCGACCCGCTCGGTGCTGCAGGGCCTCTCGGCGCTCGCGGTCGCGGACGGGACCCGGTCCTTCGCCGACGACGTCGCCTCGATGGCCGACGCCGCCGGCTCGACCCGCACCGCCGAGGTCACGACCGCCGTCCGCGAGGCGGCGACCATGGCCGGCATCTGCCGGCCGGGGGAGGTGCTCGGGCTGCTCGACGGCGACGTCGTGCTGCTCGGCGGGGACGTCGGGGCGGTGGCCCGCGACCTGCTGCACCGGATGCTCACCGGCGGCGGTGAGCTGGTGACGATCGTGACCGGCGCCGACGCGCCCGCCGAGCTCGGGGATTCGCTGACCGAGTGGGTCGAGTCGAGCTACCGGGCCGTCGAGGTGGTGCGCTACGACGGTGGGCAGCCGCACTACCCGCTGCTGCTCGGGGTGGAGTAGGCCGGTGGGGGCGTAGTGGTCGAGCTGGGCGCCCGGCTGTCCGCCGCTGTCGGCGGGCCCACCGCCAAGGTGCTCGGCGAGCACCTCGGTCTGCAGACGGTCGGTGACCTGCTGCGCCACTATCCGCGCCGCTACGTCGAGCGGGGGGCGCTGACGCCGTTCGCCGAACTGGTCGTGGGCGAGCATGCGACGGTCTTCGCCGAGGTCCAGCGCACGAGCGGACGCAAGATCCCGAAGCCGAACACCCGCAAGCCGCTGCACAAGACCGATGTCGTCATCCGCGACGCGGACGGGGCGACGATGACGCTGGTGATCTTCAACCGGCCGTGGGTCGAGCGAGAGCTGAAAGCCGGTCGGCGGGCGTACTTCTCCGGGAAGGTCGAGCTCTTCCGTGGCAAGGTCCAGCTCGCCAACCCCGAGTATCAGCTCGTCGACGACGAGGAGGGCGTGCTCCAGGAAGAGTTCGCCGGGACCCTCGTCCCGATCTATCCGGCGGCGGCCAAGGTGACGAGCTTCAAGATCGCACGAAGCGTCGAGATGGCCCTCGCCATGGTGGATCTCGGCGGCGACCCGCTGCCGGACCCGTTACGCACCCGGCACGGCCTGATCGGGCTGGAGGACGCGCTGCGGGGGATTCATCGGCCGCCCGACCTGGCACAGGTGGTCCGGGCCAAGAAGCGGCTGGCCTGGGACGAGGCCTTCGTCATGCAGGTCGTCCTGGCCCAACGACGGGCCGCCACCCGCGCGCTGGCCGGGACGCCTCGCGAGGCGCGGCCGGGAGGTCTGCTCGAGGCCTTCGACGCGGCGTTGCCCTTTTCCCTCACCGGCGGTCAGGTCGAGGTCGGGGCGGTGCTGGCCGGCGAGCTGGCGCAGCCGGCACCGATGTACCGCCTGCTGCAGGGCGAGGTCGGATCGGGCAAGACGGTCGTGGCGTTGCGGGCGATGCTGCAGGTGGTGGACAGCGGCGGTCAGGCCGCCCTGCTCGCCCCCACCGAGGTGCTCGCCCAGCAGCACCTGCGCTCGTTGCAGGCGATGCTCGGGCCGCTGGGTCAGGCAGGCCGGCTGGGCGGCGCGGAGGTCGCGACGAGGGTGGCGCTGCTGACCGGCTCGCAGGGCGCGCCGGCGCGCCGTACTGCCCTGGAGCAGGCAGCCAGCGGCGAGGCCGGCATCGTCGTCGGCACCCACGCCCTGCTGTCCGAGGGCGTCCGCTTCGCCGACCTCGGGCTGGTGGTCGTCGACGAGCAGCACCGCTTCGGGGTGGAGCAGCGCGACGCGCTGCGCGCCAAGGGCAGGACGCCGCCGCACGTGCTGGTCATGACCGCGACACCGATCCCGCGCACCATCGCGATGACGGTGTACGGCGACCTCGAGGTGTCCACCCTGACTGAGCTGCCGCAGGGCCGACCGGTGGTTCAGAGCGCCGTCGTGCCGCTCGCCGAGCAGCCGGCCTGGCTCGGGACGGCCTGGACCCGGGTGCGTGAGCACGTCGCGGCCGGCCGGCAGGCGTTCGTGGTGTGCCCGCGGATCGGCGGCGACGAGCCGGAGGAGCGAGCGACCGACGGCCGCCGCCCGGCGATCGCGGTGCTGGACGCCCACCTGATGCTCGTGCACGGGCCGCTGAACGGCCTGCGCGTCGAGCTGCTGCACGGCCGGCTGGCGCCGGACGACAAGGAAGCGGTCATGCAGCGCTTCACGCGCGGCGAGATCGACGTCCTGGTCGCGACGACGGTCATCGAGGTCGGGGTCGACATCCCCAACGCCACCGTCATGGTGGTGCTGGACGCCGAGCGGTTCGGCGTGAGTCAGCTGCACCAGCTGCGGGGACGGGTCGGCCGGGGCTCGGAGCCGGCGCTGTGCCTGCTGGTCACCGAGGCCGAGACCGGCAGCCCGTCGCGGGGGCGCCTCGACGCCGTCGCCTCGACCTCGGACGGGTTCGAGCTGTCGAGGGTGGACCTCGAGCAGCGCCGGGAGGGCGATGTGCTCGGCTCCGTGCAGTCCGGCAGCCGCAGCTCGCTGCGCATGCTGCGCCTGCTGCGCGACGAGGCGCTGATCCGCGAGGCCCGCACGGAGGCAGTCGCCCTCGTCGAGCAGGACCTGCTGCTGGCCGGTCAGCCGGCACTGCGGCAGGCGGTGCTCGACCTGCTCGACGAGGAGCAGGCCGACTTCCTCGACAAGGCCTGAGGTAGCTCCGGGCACAACACCGCCCCGCTTCAGGGGGGCGAAGCGGGGCGGTGACCTCCTGTCTACCGGCTGTGAGCCCGTTTCCAGGTGCTCGAACCTCCACGATCAGGGCGACCGGACTGTGCCGGCGCACAACGCTGCGGCCCCGGCACACTGGCTGGCATGACACGAGTCATCGCCGGCCTCGCCAAGGGCCGCCGGCTGAGGGTGCCGACCGGCCTCGCCACCCGGCCGACGGCCGACCGGGCGCGGGAAGGCCTGTTCTCCACCCTGCTGTCGCTGATCGACATCGAAGGCGTCCGCGCGCTCGACCTCTACGCCGGCTCCGGGGCGCTCGGCCTCGAGGCGCTGTCGCGGGGGGCCGGCAGCGCCACCTTCGTGGAGGACGACCCGGAAGCGGTCGCCGTCCTGCGCGCCAACGTCGCCCTGCTGGGCCTGTCCGGCAGCTGCGTGGTCGCCGAGCCGGTCGAGCGGTTCCTGGCCGGGGCGGCGACGGACGCGTACGACCTGGCACTGCTCGACCCGCCCTACGAGGTGGAGGTCGTCCCCGCGCTCACGCAGCTGCGCCCGTGGCTCGCCGCCGACGCCGTCGTCGCGGTCGAGCGAAGGACGCGCGGACCGGAGCTGGCGTGGCCTGCGGGCTACGCCCCGGTCCGCTCGCGGCGCTACGGCGAGGCGACGCTCTGGTACGCCGTCGGGTGCTAGCGTCGCCGATCATGAGACGGGCTGTCTGCCCTGGGTCGTTCGACCCCGTCACGCTGGGGCACCTCGACATCGTCGAGCGAGCCTCCAAGATCTACGACTCGGTCACCGTCGCCGTGCTCGTCAACAAGACCAAGTCCTCGCTCTACACGGTCGCCGAGCGCATGGCGTTGCTGACGCAGGTGACGGCGGAGTACGGCAACGTGCGGGTGGACAGCTTCCACGGGCTGCTGGTCGACTACTGCAAGGACCATGAGATACCGGTCATCGTCAAGGGGCTGCGGGCCATCAGTGACTTCGACTACGAGCTGCAGATGGCCCAGATGAACCACGGCCTCGCCGGCGTGGAGACGCTGTTCATGACGACCAACCCGCTCTACTCCTTTTTGTCCTCCAGCCTGGTCAAAGAGGTCGCGCGGTACGGCGGCGACGTCTCGACCCTGGTGCCCGAGCTGGTGCACACCTCCCTCACCGAACGGATGGCCCGACCCTGATCGCCGACCTCGAGCAGGCGCTCGACGACCTCACCGACTCCCTCGAGCTGGCGCGAGCGCTGCCGATGTCGTCCTCGTGCGTCGTCAACCGGGTCGAGCTGCTCGGCCTCGTCGACGACATCCGCGCGCTCATCCCGGACGCCGTCGACCAGGCCCGCCGGGTGCTGGCCGAGCGCGCAGAGGTGGTCCAGCAGGGCCGGGCCGAGGCCGAGCGGCTGGTGGCCCGCGCCCACAGCGAGCAGGACCGGCTGGTGGACTCGAGCGCCGTCTGGCAGCGCGCCCAGGCCGAGGCCGACCGGCTGATAGCCGAGGCGCAGCAGGAGGCCGACGCCATGCGGCTCGAGACGGAGGACTACGTCGACGCCAAGCTCGCCGCGTTCGAGTCGATGCTGGCGACGACCCTCACCTCGGTGCAGCGCGGCCGGAGCCGGCTGACGGGCGTCAGCGTCCCCGTCGACCCGGATGAGGGAGCCAGCAGTTGAGGGGGTTCGTGGCAGCGATCGACCGCAGCGGCGCCCGTCGGCTAGGCTTGCGAGCGGTCTGCAACGACCCCGACAGGTCATCGTGCCCGAGAACAGGAAGCCGCAGCACCGCCTCGATCCCCGGAAGCCCCTCGTCCTCGACACGCGCGAGCTGGGGAGACGACCGGGATCGATGCGCCCGGTGCAGTTCCCCGCTCTCGCGCCCGACGGCCTCGGGGTCGAGCTGATCGGTGTGCCGGCCGGTGCCGAGATCGACCTGGACCTCAGGCTCGAGTCGGTGATGGAGGGGGTGCTGGTCAGCGGCACGGCGACCGTGCCCCTGACGGGGGAGTGCGGTCGCTGCCTCGAGACGGTCGAGAACGAGCTCGTGGTCGACCTGCAGGAGTTGTTCGCCTACGAGCAGAGCAGCACCGACAGGACCGCGGACGAAGACGAGACCGGCCGGATGGAGGGCGACCTGCTCGACCTCGAACCGGCGTTGCGGGATGCGGTGGTGCTCGCGCTGCCACTCACGCCGCTGTGCCGGACCGACTGCGCTGGGCTGTGCGCCGAGTGCGGTGAACGGCTCGACGACCTGCCGGCAGACCACGCCCACGCCGCCCCGGATCCCCGGTGGGCCGGGCTGCAGGCCATGCTCGTGCAGGACCCCGCACGACCTTCGACCAGCACCCCCGAGAGCCAGGAGTAGTCGCAATGGCCGTCCCGAAGCGCAAGATGTCGCGCAGCAACACCCGCTCGCGCCGCGCGCAGTGGAAGACCACTGCCCCGACGCTGACCACCTGCGACCGCGGGCACGTCAGCCTGCCGCACACGATCTGCCCGGAGTGCGGCCGCTACGACAAGCGCAACGTCCTCGCTGTCTGAGCCATGACGCGCGTCGCGCTCGACCTGCTCGGCGGTGACCGCGCCCCCGAGGCAGTCGTCGATGGCGCGCTGCTGGTGGCGCAGCGAACCCCCGACGTCGAGGTCGTGCTCGTCGGGCCGGTCGACATCGCGCAGTCCCTGCTCGAGGCGCGTGGCGCCACCGGCCGCTTTCCCCTGGTCGCCGCGAGCCAGGTCATCGGGATGGACGAGGACCCGGCCCGGGCGGTCCGGGCCAAGCGGGACGCGACCGTACGCGTCGCCGCCCGCCTCGTCCGGGACGGCAGCGCAGCCGGCGGGGCGGACGCGATGGTCTCGGTCGGCTCCACCGGCGGGGCCCTTGCGGCAGCGCTGTTCACACTCGGCCGGCTGCGCGGGGTGAGCCGCCCAGCTCTGGCTGCGGTCATTCCGGCGCAGGCCGGGCCGCTGGTCTTCCTCGACGCGGGCGCCGGGACCGAGGCCACCCCCGAGCTGCTGGCGCAGTTCGCGCTGGCCGGTGCCGCCTTCGCGACCGTGCGGCTCGGGCTCGCCACCCCGCGGGTCGGGCTGCTGAACATCGGCGAGGAGCCGGGCAAGGGCGACGAGCTGCGACGTGCGGCGTACGACGCCCTCGTGGCGTTGCCGATCGACTTCGTCGGCAACGTCGAGGGACGCGACGTGCCGTACGGCGGGAAGGCCGACGTCGTCGTCACCGACGGCTTCACCGGCAATGTGCTCGCGAAGGGGCTCGAGGGGGCGGCGGCGATGCTCAGCGAGCTGTTGCTGGCGGCGCTGACTGCCACCCCCGAGCGCAAGGTCGCTGCTACCAGCCTGTTTCCCGCGATCGCGCAGACGACCGCCCACATGAGCCCCGAGGGGCTCGGCGGCGCGGTGCTGCTCGGCGTCAAGGGGGTCGTCGTCATCGGCCACGGCTCCAGCACCGCCGAAGGTGTCGTGAGCTGCGTGCGGGTGGCGGTGCAAGCCGCGCGCGAGGGCCTTGTCCCGAAGGTCGGGCGGGCGCTGTCCGACCTGCTGGACCGCAACCGGGCGCTGGCAGCCACATGAGCGCCGCTCCGATGACCCCCGATCAGGTCCTGGCGGTCGTCCAGTCCGCCGTGGCGACGGTGCTCGAGCTCGACCCGGACTCCGTGGGGCGGGAAACCCGCTTTCGCGCCGACCTGCAGGCCGACTCCCTGGCGCTCGTCGAGATCGTCGAGATCGTCGAGGAGACCCTCGCGCCGCTCGCCCGGTCCGGCTTCCACATCGACGACGAAGACCTCGACGCCCTCACCACGGTCGGTGAGGCCGTCGACTACGCGGTGTCCCGCCTGTGAGGGTGCACATGAGGCTGCACCGGTGAGCCGGCTCTCCGGGGAGGCCGGCCCGCCGTACACCCTGCTCGAAGCGGGGCTCGGCACCGGAGTCGACCCGGCCCTGCTGGAGCAGGCACTGACCCACCGCTCCTACGCCTACGAGCACGGTGGGCTGCCCACCAACGAACGGCTGGAGTTCCTCGGCGACGCCGTGCTCGGTCTGGTCGTCACCGATGCGCTCTATCAGCGGCACCCGGACCTGCCCGAAGGTTCGCTCGCCAAGCTGCGGGCCAGTGTGGTCAACGCCCGGGCGCTCGCCGGTGTCGCCCGCAGCCTGCAGCTGGGCCGGTGGCTGCGCCTCGGGCGCGGGGAGCAGGTGACCGGGGGGCGGGACAAGACCTCGATCCTCGCCGACACGATGGAGGCCGTGATCGGGGCGGTCTATCTCGACCGGGGCATTCCCGTCGTGACGACGATGGTGCGCGCGCTGTTCGACCCGTTGATGAGCGCTGCCTCGCAGGACGGTGCGGAGCTGGACTGGAAGACCGCCCTGCAGGAGATCACCGCCGCCCGGGGGCTCGGCGTGCCTGACTACCGCCTCACCGGTAGCGGTCCGGACCATGCGCGCAGTTTCGTGGCGGAGGTGCGCGTCGCGGGCGAGGTGCAGGGCTGCGGATCAGGGCGCAGCAAGAAGCAGGCCGAGCAGCAGGCGGCCGAGCAGGCGTGGACCGTGCTGTCCGGGCCGGCGGTGGCGGGGCCGGCGGTGGCGGGGGAGAGCCTGCCCACCGGTGCCTGAGCTTCCCGAGGTCGAGGTCGTCCGGCTCGGCCTGGAGCGGGGCGTCGTGGGCCGGACCATCCGCGAGGTCTCGGTCGGCCGGGCCCGCTCCATCCGACGCCACCTGGAAGGGGCAGGCGATTTCACCTCGCGCCTTGCCGGCCGCACGGTGCTGGCTGCATCGCGGCGCGGGAAGTACCTGTGGCTGCCGCTGGACTCCGGCGAGGCGCTGACCGGCCACCTGGGGATGAGCGGCCAGCTGCTCGTCGTGCCGGCGGACTCGCCCCTGCAGAAGCACCTGCACGTGCGGCTCGAGTTCGCCGACGGTGGGCGGGAGCTGCGCTTCGTCGACCAGCGCACCTTCGGTGGCCTGCTGGTCGTGCCGGGCGGCGACCCGGTACCGCCCTTGCTCGATCACATCGCGCGCGACCCGCTCGACCCGCAGTTCGACGACGAGGACTTCGTGGCGAGGGTGCGCCGCCGCCGTACCGGCATCAAACGCGCCCTGCTCGACCAGAGCCTGATCAGCGGCATCGGCAACATCTACGCCGACGAGAGCCTGTGGCGGGCGGGGCTGCACGGGGCGCGACCGACCGACGTCTTGACGAAGCCGGCCGTACGCCGGTTGCTCGCCCACGTCCGCGCCGTGCTCGGGGAGGCGATCGCCCAGGGTGGCACCAGCTTCGATGCGCTCTACGTCTCGACCGAGGGGGTGAGCGGGCTGTTCGAGCGCTCGCTCGCGGTCTACGGGCGCGAGGACCAGCCGTGCCCGCGGTGCGGCGCCCCGATCCGGCGGGAGGCGTTCATGAACCGCTCGTCGTTCAGCTGCGCGCGTTGCCAGCCGCGGCCACGGGGCGGCTGACGGCACCGATGAGAACACGGCCCGCCGGACGTCTACAGCAGGACCACGCGGGTCGGAGTTGATCACCACCAGGAGGAGCGTCATGCCACAGCGAGACACGACCACACCCGGAGCCCCCTGCTGGGTGCAGCTCACGAGTTCCGATGTCACCAGGAGCCGCGACTTCTACAGCCGGCTGTTCGGCTGGGTCGCCGACGAGCCCTCGCGGGAATTCGGCGGCTACTTCACCTTCACCAAGAACGGCGCCCCCATCGCTGGCGGCATGGGCGCGATCCCGGGGGAGGCGCCGTCTGACACCTGGTCGGTCTACCTCTCCACCGACGACGCGGGCAAGACCACGGAGCTGGCCGCGGAGCACGGCGGGCAGGTTCTCGTCGCACCGATG
>JAHWJP010000028.1:0-8536 GCA_019348355.1 Actinomycetota bacterium | reverse complement strand
CAAGACCACGGAGCTGGCCGCGGAGCACGGCGGGCAGGTTCTCGTCGCACCGATGAAGGTGGGGGACCTCGGCACGATGGCGTTCTACGTCGACCCGGGTGGCGCCGCCATCGGGGCGTGGCAGAGCGAGAAGTTCGCCGGCCAGGGCGTGATCGGCGAGAGCGGGACGCCGAGCTGGTTCGAGCTGCACACCACCCTTTACCAGCCGGCGCTCGTGTTCTACCGCGACGTCTTCGGCTGGGATCCGCAACCGGTGAGCGACGACCCGTCCTTCCGCTACACGGTGCTACGCAACGAGGCAGACATGCTGGCCGGCGTCATGGACGCGAGCGCGTTCTGGCCGGAGGGCGAGGCGTCCCGTTGGGCGGTGTACGTCAAGGTCGACGACACCGACGCCACCCTCGCCCGGGCCGTCGAGCTCGGCGGGACGGTCGTCGACGCCGCGGAGGACACACCGTACGGCCGGTTGGCGACAGCCACAGACCCCACGGGTGCCACCTTCAAGCTGTTGGGGACCAACCTGTCTGCTGCACGCTGACGCCCAGTGTTGCGGCGGCGCTGACGGGCAGACCAGGTGGCATGGCGAAGGGTTCCGGGAGTCCGGGTTTCGGGGTCGACATCGGCGGAAGCGGCATCAAGGGCGCGGTGGTCGACCTCGAGCGCGGCGCCCTGGCCGGTGAGCGGGTACGCATACCGACCCCGCAACCGGCCACGCCGGACGCGGTGTGCGAGGTCGTCGCTCAGGTGCTCGACCAGGCAGGTGCGCCGGACGGACCGTTCGGTCTGACCCTGCCCGCTGTTGTCGTGCACGGCATGGTGCGTACCGCGGCCAACATCGACGACGCGTGGATCGGCACCGACGTCGTCGCGCTGGTCGAGCAGCGCACCGGTCGCCGGCCAGTGGTCGTCAACGACGCCGACGCCGCCGGGGTCGCGGAGGCGCGGTACGGAGCGGCACGCGAGGTCGCCGGCACGGTGCTCGTCCTCACGCTCGGCACCGGCATCGGCAGCGCCCTGCTCTACGACGGCCGGCTGGTGCCGAACGCCGAGCTCGGTCACCTCGAGATCGACGGCGCCCTGGCCGAGCATCGAGCGTCCGACGCGGCGCGGGAGCGCGAGGATCTGTCCTGGTCGGACTGGGCGGCACGGGTCCAGCGCTATCTGCAGCACGTCGACCGGCTGCTCTGGCCCGACCTGATCGTCCTCGGGGGAGGGGTCAGCAAGAAGTCAGACAAGTGGCTGCACCTGCTGGACGTGCGGCCGCCGGTGCGGCCGGCCGGGCTCCGCAACGACGCCGGCATGGTCGGTGCGGCCCTGCTGGCGGCGAGCCCACCGGGGGGCACTGCAGCCTGACGGCATCGGGGCCCGGTCGGCTCGCCGACCGGCTCAGCCGCTGAATGTCACGTCCTTGGTCTCCGTGACCCCCGCAGTGCGGCCGGGCGCCGTCTGGTACTTCCAGTAGAGGTTCGTGTGCGCGATGACCTTGCCCGGCGGCGGAGCGCCCCACGCGCTCTGATCCTCTGTCGTGTGCGCGTCGCCGACGAGCGTCACGTCGTAGCCCCGCGCCAGAGCGCCATGGATCGTGGACCGGATGCAGGCGTCGGTCTGTGCGCCGGTCACGACCAGGCGTCCGACGCCAGCCTCGGCCAGCACCTCCTCCATGTCGGTGTCCTCGAAGGCGTCACCGAATGTCTTGTGCACCAGCCGGTCTGACTCCTGGGGTGAGAGCTCCGGGACGTATTGCCAGGCTTTACAGCCTTTCTCCAGCTGAGCGTCGGAGTGCTGGACCCAGACGATCGGGACACCCTCCTCGCGGGCCTTGTCGACGAGCGTGCTGATGTTCGCGACGACCGCGTCGCGCTGGTGTGCATCGGCCACGACGCCCTTCTGGACGTCGATCACCATGAATGCCGTGTTGGGTCGATCGGAAAGCGTGGTCATGACGATCTCCTCGTGTTCGTCCGACTGGTTCTTGCCACCTCGAGCACGCTAGGTCCGAGCACCGACAAGCGGAGCTGGTCCCGGTCAGCGTCAAGGTCCCGCCTGCGCGACGGGGGCAGTGGGACTACGCTGCCGCCACCATCGGGATTCGAGCGAAAGGGGACGTCCTCATGACCTGCCATTGAGTTGACTCCCCTCTCGTCCGGTCGGGGCGAGCAACCCTCCCGCAGGACGCGTAGCACGCTCCGCTGGAGCTGGCACGCGCCACCGCACCCGTACGCCCTTCGGCGCCCGTCGTCGGATGTGTCGGGCGCTCCATGTCTGCCTGTCCCTCATCGAGAGAAACGAACGTCCATGTACGAGCACAGTTGTCAGAAGGCCGGACCCAACCGGTGCGGGACCGCACGAACAGCCTGACCCGTTGGTGACCACCGATCCTGCGACGTCAGACCGCTGGGACGCGGGCGCGATGGGCTGCGAGCTCGTCATGGGGAGGTGCCTGTGCGCCTGTTCCTCGACGGCCTGCGCGGCGTCGACGCCTTCGTCTTCGGACCGCTGTTCGTCGCGGCGGCCAACGGCCCGAACGGAGGCGTGAGTCGGCAGTGGGCGTTGACGAGGTGCTCGCCGTCACTCGGTGTGGGGTCCGACGCCTGACGGCACTGCAGACTGCTGCAGCCGCCGCACGGGGCGCGCTCATCGTTGATACCCGTACCGACTGCCATCGCCGAGAGCAAGGCGAGCTGCCGGGCGCCTTGGTGATCGACCGCACAGTGTTGGAATGGCGACTCGATCCAGCCAGCGCCTCTCGCATTCCCGAGGCCACCAGCTACGACGTCGAGGTCGTTGTTGTGTGCCGCCAGGGCTACAGCTCGAGCTTGGCCGTAGCCTCCCTACGATCGGTCGGTCTCCACCGTGCCACCGACCTGGCCGGCGGTTTCGAAGCGTGGCTCGCCGCCGAGATGCCCGTGCACTACGGGCCCGCCGACGTCAGACCGTGATCACCACTCGTTCGGATCCCGCATTCGTGGGCCTTTCGGTTGGACCAGGTCGCGCCGAGCTCGCACGTGTGGTCATCCAGACCAGGCGCCGAGCTCGGCCGCGTGCTGTCACGACGGGTGTGCGCTCAGCGTCGGCTCCCGGTAGCGGGCCAGGAGGTCAACGGGGCTCACGCTTTGGACGAGAACGTCAGCCCCGTAGTGGTAGCGCCTGGTCGTTTGGCGACCACCGCCATCCGCACGTTCACGGCGGACGATCGGCAGGGCTGTTGACCGATGCTCGCGAGCTGGAGGCAGTCGACCGACGGTCGCTCCGATCGCCACCATCTTTGGGGCGTCCGGAGGTGAGGGACCGGGCGGGACCTCGTCACGGCTGTCCGGCTCGACCGCGACCGCAGGTCGAGCCCTCGAGCGCCGGATCGGTCACACCGAGGCGAGTTGACCTCGGCGATCTTCGAGTGGTTCGAGGCGTGTGACGATCCGCCGGCACTGCTCGATCGGCTACCTCAGCCCGCTCGCACGAGCGACGTCACGCCGCCGCCCATGCGGCTGCCTGATCACCCACCCCCGGCAGTGTCCGGACACTGGAAATGGGTCGGCGCAACCTCCCCCTGACATGGCACCCTCCTGGTGTGCTGCGGCTGGTGCGTGCTTGCGCTGCTGTCGATCGACGCTTGACGGCAGTGGTCGTAGGCCTCGGGGTCCTGCAAGGGCTGCTCTTACCGGGTCTGATGTTGGCTACCGGCGCGCTCGTCGGCGCCGTGCAGTCGCAGTCCTCGGTCACCCTTCCGCTGGTTGCGGTCGGGGTGCTGTTCACGGTTCGGCGCCTCCTGGACCCGTTGGGGACGGAGCTCGGAGCGATGCTCTGGCGAGGCCTTGACGAGTCGATGAGCCAAAGGGTCATGCGCTCGTTGGCTGACCCACCTGGGCTCGCGCACGTGGAAGACCCGACAGTGCTGGACGCCGTCGCGCAGGCCGAGGGTGCGCTTACTGGGACGACTCCTGGCGAGGCCGCGGCCTATCTCGGCTTCTTCGTTCAGAGCCGAGTCACCGCAGTGGCGGCATTGGTCATCGTGGCGAGCTACCGCCCCCTTCTCGTGCCGCTGCTGGTGGTCGCCTACGCCCTGACCTTCCGGTTCACGCGGTGGCACTGGTATGAGGTGGCGCAGATCATCCAGGGAGGTACGGACGCACTCCGGCGCAGTTTCTACCTGCGCACCCTGGCCCTGACGCACACGGTGGCCAAGGAGACCCGGGTGTTCGGTCTCAGTGGATGGCTGGTGGATCGTTACCGCACCAGTTGGCTGGCCGTCATGCGCGATGTGTGGCACAAGCGACGCGAGGGCTGGCGGCGGATCATCGGGGTCGGCCTGCTGCTCGCCGCCGTGGAGTCACTCGCCTTCGGTGTCCTGGCGAGAGATGCCACGGCCGGCCAGATCTCGCTGGGCAGAACCATCACGGTCGCCCAGGCGATCCTGGCGGTCGCCGTCTTGGCTGATTTCACGACCTACCACGGCTCGCTGACCGAATCCCTCGTGGCGATGGACCGGTTGGACGGCCTGGAACGGCTCGCTGCGGACGCGAGCAAGCAGCTCGGCGGCGAACGCGACGCCAGTTCCCTGCCCCAGAGTTCGATCCGCTTCGAGAACGTGTCCTTTCGCTATCCCGGCTGTGAGGTGGCGGTCTTCGACGGGTTCGACCTCGAGATGGAGGTCGGGCGCTCCCTTGCCATCGTGGGTGAGAACGGCGCCGGCAAGACCACGCTCGTCAAGCTCCTGGCCCGTTTGTACGACCCCGATGCGGGCCGGATACTCGTCGATGGAATCGATCTTCGCGAGCTCTCGCCGACGTCATGGCGGTCGCGGCTGGCGCCGGTTTTCCAGGACCATCTGCAACTGGAGATCTCGGCGTACGACAACGTCGCGTTCGGCTCGCTGCCCCACCAGCGCGACTCGAAGGGCGTACGGCGGGCAGCTGGCCTGGCCGGGGCAGGGCCGTTCATCGAGGGGCTGCCGGATGGGTGGGACACGACGCTGAGCCGCGCCTACACCGGAGGCACCCAGTTGTCGGGCGGTGAGTGGCAGCGGCTCGCTCTGTCGCGGGCCCTGTTTGCCGTCCAGGTAGGCGCCACCGTCTTGATCCTGGATGAGCCGACCGCGGCGATGGATGTACGCGGCGAAGCCGAGGTCTACGAGCGGTTCCTCGAGCTGACCCGAGGGGTCACGACCATCGTGGTCTCCCACCGGTTCTCCACCGTCCGACGCGCGGACCGGATCGTCGTCATCGAGCACGGCCGTGTCATCGAGGACGGCAGTCATGACGAGCTGGTGAGGTCCGGCGGTCGCTACGCGCACATGTACCGCTTGCAGGCTGTTCGATTCACCTCGCCGGAGGCAGCAGGTGCGTGAATGGCTCCGGACCATCTCGATGATGGTCGCGATCTCGCTCCGCGCGGACGCCCCTCGTTCAGCGGCGGCGGTGCTCACTGCGGTCGGGCAGATGGCGAGCCTGCCGTTCCAGGCCATCGGGCTGAAGATCCTCACCGACGGCGTGGTCGCGCGTGACTCGGGCCACGCCTTCCGCGGGGTCGCCGTGGTGCTGCTGTTCGCGCTGCTGAACCGGCTGTCCGCTCATGCGTCGCTGAACATCCGGATGCGGCTGCGGGAGAGCACACAGCTCTATGTGGACACGCACATCATGGGGCTGACGGCGGGTCTGCCCAGCATCGAGCATCACGAGCGGCCGGAGTACCTCGACCAGGTCGAGCTGATCCGGACCGAACGCGGCTACCTGGCGAACCCGTTCAACCCGATCTCTTGGACGGTTGCCTCCATCGTCCAAGGGATCAGCATCATCGCCCTGCTAGCCGGGGTGCACCCCGCGCTCGCGTTCCTGCTGCTGCTGGGGGTCCCTACGGCCCGGGCTGCCGGGACGGGCCAGCAACGGCTCGTGGCGTTGGTCGATGGGCAGTCCGAGGCCAACCGGCTGCTGCGGCACTTCTACGACCTGACGACGAAGCCTGAATCGGCCAAGGAGGTGCGCGTCTTCGGCGTGGCCGACGAGCTCCTGCGCCGACGACGTCAGCTGTACGACCGGCTGGAGCGCGAGCGACAAGGCTTGGCGGTCCGCCAGGTTCTCAGCTCAACCGGAGCGTGGCTGCTGTTCGCCGCCGGATACGTGGCCGCCATCGTCTGGACCGCAGCCGCGGCCCGACGTGGTGACGCCACCGTCGGCGATGTCGTCCTGGTGCTGTCCCTCGGCAGCCAGGTGGATCGCCAGCTCACGCAACTGGGCGAGAACGTGGCCTGGTTCGTCCGGACTCACCGGGCCGTACGGCGACTGCGCTGGTTCAGCGACTACGCCGGCCGGGCGCACGCCGCCTTGACGCCTGCAGCGCCGGCCCAGGTACCTGAGCGGCTTGTCGACGGCATCCGCATCGAGCAGCTCGGGTTCAGCTACCCCGGCACGACCAACTCGGTGCTGCGGAACGTCACGCTGCACCTGCCCGCCGGGAGCACAGTGGCGATCGTCGGGGAGAACGGTGCGGGCAAGACCACCCTCGTGAAACTCCTCCTGAGGCTCTACGAGCCGACGAGTGGGCGCATCCTCATCGACGGGGTCGATCTTCGGGACCTGCCGGTCGAGGCCTGGCGGCTGCGCACGTCGGCCGCGTTCCAAGACTTCGGACAGCTGCAACTGCTCGCTCGAGAGACCGTCGGCGTCGGTGACACGAGCCAGTCCGACGACGACCCCGTCATCCTCGCCGCCATGACCCGTGCCGCCGCACCGGACGTGGAGCTCACGCTTCCGGACGGCTGGTCGACCCAACTCGGCCGAGACTTCGAGGGCGGCGCCGACCTTTCCCTCGGCCAGTGGCAGAAGCTCGCGCTCGGGCGGGCAATGATGCGACCGGCGCCACTACTACTTGTCTTGGACGAGCCGACCGCCAGCCTCGACGCGCCGACCGAGCACCGGCTCTTCGACCGATTCCATGGCGCAGCAAGTGAAGCGGCCCAACAGTCGGGTGCCATCACCATCCTCGTCAGCCACCGGTTCTCCACCGTCCGCATGGCCGATCTGATCCTCGTCATCGCCGACGGTCACATCGCCGAGACAGGCGATCACAACACGCTTATCGCTCAGGCCGGCCTGTACGCCGAGCTCTACGAGCTACAGGCCCGCTCATACAGGTAGCGGCCGATGTCACCGCTGACGTCGTTCCGTGTGGCTACGAGAGTGAGTCTTGGATGATTTTGCGCACTCGCGGCGCAGCTTCGATGGGCGCATAGTAGTCGTCGTCGCGGCATCGAGGAACTCCGCAAGAATGCGCGCGTGATTCCTGATGCCGACCGCTGGAACCACAACATCCATTACCACCGCCTCATCGAGCGCGCACTGCCCCTTCGCTGTGAGTCCGTCTTGGACGTCGGCTGCGGCGAAGGCTTGCTGGCGCGGCGATTACGACGGCAGGTGCCCGAGGTCGTCGGCATCGACCTGGATGAGCCAAGCATCCTGCTGGCTCGGCAACAGAGCTCATCAGACGGAATCCGCTTCGTCGAGGGCGACGTCTTCACCTACCCGTTCGAGTTAGCTTCGTTCGGAGCCGTCACCTCGGTCGCGACCCTTCACCACCTTGACGCACGGGCGGGCCTGGAGCGCATGGCCGACTTGCTCAAGCCTGGTGGGACGCTGGCGGTTGTTGGGTTGGCTCGCAGTCGACTGCCGCGGGATCTGCACCGAGAACTGGGCGCCACGGTGGTGCACCACGTACACCGCATCTGGTGGGGATACTGGGAGCATTCAGCCCCAACCGTCTGGCCACCGCCCATGACGTACGTCGAGATGCGCTCACTCGCGACCGCGTCACTTCCAGGATGCGTCTTCCGCCGCCACGCCCTGTGGCGCTACTCCATCACGTGGACGAAGCCGGGGATGTGACGGTGGCCCGCGCGAAACGGCGCTTCTGGCCGGGCGTCTGTCTCCGACCGAGCTGCGTCGACCAATCGATCTTGGTCAAGGCGGTCGGTGGCTCAGCGAAACGCCGGGGCTAGCGCGAGGGGCGCCGTGGGCCAGCGGTCTTGCAAACAGGTGGACCACCTCACGACTGACGACGTGGCGCAGCACCTGCTCGGCCTGATCGTGATGCCCGTCAGCGGCGGCGTCCGGGAGACCTCCCGCGGCAGCCCGCAGCACTGCTCCAGCACCCATCTGCGCCTCGCAGAACTGGCGCGTCGTCGCAACCGTGCAGAAGACCGGCACGGTCCCACGCCGGCTCAACCCACGGTCATACCTGCGAGGTAGGCCGCAACGCTGTGGGCAGCGTGACGGTCCAGGTTCGCCCGAGCCATGTCGTACCGCATGGTCGTGCGCGCGTCGGCGTGCCGCATTGCGTACTGCATAGCGCCGGGGCGAGTTCAGGGGTCACTGCGACACCTGGCGAAGCTCCCGCCTGCCCCGGTCCGGTGATCGGTAGGGAGCGCTCCTCACCGCGTGTGCCCTTCAGGCCGGCTGTGCGCCAGGCCGGCCATCCTCGATGACGTAGCTGGTCCTGGTCCGGATCGGGGCGCCCCGCCGGCTCACGGAGTCGACGACGCGGAAGT